>URRP01000020.1 GCA_900550375.1 uncultured Alistipes sp.
ACAGCAGACCGATCAGCATGATGATACCCGTCTGGAGATAGATGTTGTTCTCCAGTCCCATTATCTTGGCCATGAGGAATGAACCCATCAATCCGCACGGTACGGCGAGGATGACGGCGAACGGAACGAGGAAACTCTCGTAAAGTGCGCTCAGAATGAGGTATATCAGCAGGATACAGATACCGAAGATGATCGCCGTGTTGCTGCCCGTCTGCGCCTCCTCGCGCGTGATGCCGTCGAACTCGAATCCGTAGCCCTTCGGCAGCATTTCGGCCGCGACTTCGCGGATCGCTTGAATGGCGTCGCCCGACGAATAGCCGTCGGCCGCCGTGCCGTTCACGGCGATCGAGTTGTAGAGGTTGAAACGGTTCAGCACCTCGGAACTGTACACGCGCGTCAGGTTCACGAACTGACTCAAGGGTGCCATTTCGCCGCTGTCCGTGCGTACGTAGACATTGTTGAGCGACTCCGTGTCGAGACGGTATTTCGGGTCGGATTGGAGCGTCACGTAATACATCTTCGAGAAGCGGTTGAGATTCGATACGTACTGTCCGCCGTAGTAGCCCGCCAGCGTCGAGAGCACCGTGCTCGGCGAGACGCCGGCGCGCTTGGCTTTGGCGGCGTCGATGTCGACCAGATACTGCGGGAAGTTGATGTTGAACGTCGAGTAGGCGCGTGCGATCTCCGGCCGCTGGTTCAGTGCGCCGATGAACTTCAGGTAGATGTTGTAGAAATCGGTCAGTTCGCCGCCGGCCTTGTCTTGCAGGTGCATCGAGAAACCGGTCGAAGTTCCGTAACCCGAAATCATCGGCGGTGCAACGGCGAAGATCTGTGCATCCTTGATGTCGGCAGTCCGTCCGTAGATCTGACCGATGACAGCCTGTACGGCATCGGCCTTGTCGGGACGTTCTTCCCAATCCTTCAGTTTGATGATACACATACCGTAGGACGATCCCTGTCCGGCGATCATGCCGTAACCGGCCACCTGCATGAAGTCGCGGATCTGCGGAATGCCCTGTATGCGCTCCGAAACCTGTTCCATGATTTTGTGGGTCTCCGAAAGTCCCGAACCCGGAGCGGCGGTGACGTTGACCATGATCGTACCCTGATCTTCGTCGGGCACCAGACCCGTCTTGGTGGTGTTCATCAGTACGACGAGTGCGGCGAGTGCCAAGCCGAGCGTCGACCACATCAGCCACTTGTGTTTGATGAAGAGCAGCACGCCGTGCTTGTACTTGTTGACCAGAGTGCCGAAGGAGGTATTGAACGCCTTGCGGAAACGGGCTGCGAAATTATTGCGCATCTGTCCGTTCTCATCCATATAGGGCTTCAGCAGCAGGGCGCAGAGTGCCGGAGAGAGCGTCAGGGCGTTGACGGCCGAAAGACCGACGGCTACGGCCATCGTGATACCGAACTGGGTGTAGAAGATACCCGATGTTCCGCCCATCATGGCCACGGGGATAAAGACGGCCATGAAGACCAGCGTCGAGGTGACGATGGCCGACGTGATGCCCGACATGGCGTCGATGGTGGCATGATAGGAGGACTTGTATCCCACGTCGAAACGCGCCTGCACCGCCTCGACGACGATGATGGCGTCGTCGACGACCGTACCGATCGCGAGCACCAGCGCGAAGAGCGTCAGCAGGTTGATCGAGAATCCGGCGACCGCGAGGAACGCGAAGGTTCCGACGAGCGCCACGAGAATGGAGATCGTGGGGACGAGTGTCGAACGGATGTCCTGCAGGAAGACGTAAACCACCAACACCACGAGGAGGATGGCTTCGATCAGTGTTTTGAGCACCTCGTTCATCGAGGCATAGAGGAAGTCGTTCACACTTTGCAGGTGGGCGATTTCGACTCCTTTCGGCAACTCGGCGCGAACCTCTTCGAGCAGCGCTTCGACATCTTTGACGACCTGCGTGGCATTCGAGCCGGCGGTCTGGAAAATCATCGTACTGACGCCCGGATGGCCGTTTGTATACCCCTTGTAGGCGTAGGACTCGCTGCCCAGCTCGATGTCGGCGATATCCTTCAGCCGCAGCACCTCACCGTCGGGGAGCGAGCGGATGACGATCTGACCGAACTCTTCGGGCGTCTCGTAACGCCCTCGGTACTTCATCGTATATTGGAACGTGTTCTCCGAGTTCTCACCCAGCGTACCGGTCGCCGACTCGATGTTCTGTTCGGCCAGCGCAGCCGTTACGTCCGACGGAATAAGCTTGTGTTGAGCCATCACATCGGGTTTCAGCCAGACGCGCATCGAGTAGTCGGCGCCGAGCGTGAAGGCCTCGCCGACGCCCGGAATACGCAGGATGCGCGGTTCGATATTGATCTTCGAGTAGTTGGAGAGGAACGTCTCGTCGTAGGAGTCGTCGGGGCTGTACAGCGAGAAGATCTTCACCATGGAGGTCTGACGCTTCATGGTCATTACGCCGATTTGCGTCACTGCCGAAGGCAGCTGTCCGGTGGCGCGGGAGACTTTGTTCTGTACGTTTACGGCCGCCATGTCGGGATCGGTGCCCTGACGGAAATAGACGGTGACCGAGGCGCTGCCGACGGCTGCGCTGGAGGTGATGTAGGTCATGTTCTCCACGCCGTTGATGGCCTGTTCGAGCGGGACGATGACCGACTTCTGGATCGTCTCGGCGCTGGCGCCCGGGTAGCTGGCGCGCACCATAACCGTCGGAGGCGCGATATCGGGATACTGCTCGATGGGCAGCGTCGCGAGTCCGATGATACCGGCGATGACGATGACAATGGAGATGACCGACGCCAATACGGGTCGTTCGATAAAATGCTTGAGTGTCATGGTCTATTCCTCCTTTGCGATTTCGGGTTGAGCGACGGCCTGCGTTTTGGGCTGGATGGGAGTGCCTTCGCGTATCAAACCTACGCCTTCGGCGACGATCACGTCGCCCGGCACCAGACCCGAGTTGACGATGTACTCCCTGCCGTTCGAAATCTTGTCTACGGAAATCAGGGCCGACGAGGCTTTGCCGTCGACGACTTTGTATACGTATACCTTGTCCTGCAATTCGAATGTCGCCGCCTGAGGAACGACGATGCACGCTTTGTAGATGTGCGGCAGGATGACGTTGCCCGAGCCGCCGCTGTGAAGCAGTCCGTTCTTATTGGGGAATGCTGCACGGAGCTGCACGGAACCCGTCGAGGTGTCGATGACACCGCTGATGGCCTCGATGCGGCCTGCCGCGTCGTAGATCGTGCCGTCGTTGAGCCGCAGCTGTACGTCGGGCATGTTTTTCAGCGTGTTGTCGATCGATCCGTACTCGCGCGTCAGATTCAGCAGCTGGTTCTCGGTCATCGAGAAATAAACGTACATTTCCGAGTTGTCCGAAACGGTGGTGAGCGGCTGCGGCGTCGAAGGGCCGACCAGCGCGCCTACCTTATAAGGAAGCGTTCCGACGACTCCGTTCGAAGGACTGCCGACTACCGTATAGGAGAGATTGTTGGCGGCGTTCACGCGCTGCGCCTCGGCTTGAGCGAACTGCGCCTTGGCCGTCAGCAGATTGTTCTCGGCCGTCGAGAGGTCGAATTGCGAAACTACGTTGCGGGCGAAAAGCTCCTTCTTGCTGTCGTAGGTCAGCTGTGCCGTGGCAACGCCCGCCTTGGCGGCGGCGACGTTGGCTTCGGCCGTCTGCAAAGCCGCCTTGTAGGGGACTTGATCGATGACGAAAAGCGTCTGTCCCGAGCGGACCCGCTGCCCTTCGTTTACGCATACCTGAGCAATCTTGCCCGATACCTGCGCATAGATTGCAATATCCTGACGACCTCGGATCGTTGCCGAGTAATCCGCTGAAAGCGTCCGGTCGGTCGGAGCCACTGTCAGAACGTCGTATTCCGAATTGGGTGCTTGCACCGGCGTTTGACGACAGCCGAGCATAAGAATGCAGCAGGCGAGTGCCGCTGCACGGATCGAATGTTTCTTCATGTTTCCTTTTTCCTTTTTAATCAACGGCAAAGATATGGATAAGCGGCGGGATATTCGGTTTCAAAAAATGAGCGGTATTTTTCAAAACGTGAACTACCGAGAGCCTTTTTGCCGAATTTTGTCTACATTTGTACCGTATTTATGTCAAAAACGAGGATATGATCGAATTATTGTTATCCGACGAACAATCTTTTTCGGCGGAGGAGACGAACCTGTCCGCTTTTCTGAAGCATCCCGTTCGGGTGAACGGCGGTGCCGTATTCTTCTGCACGGCAGGCCGTGCGGTCGTATCGATCAATATTCAGGAGCATGTGATCGAACCCGGGATGGAGGTGGCGCTGCTGCCCGATACGGTCGTCATGCTCGTCGAGGCGAGTGCCGATTTCCGCGTGATCTTCTATGCTTCGAGCATCCAAGTCTTCGAAGGAGCGATGCAGCGGCTCGATGCCGAGTGTTTTCACTATCTGGAGAACCATCCGGCGATCCGGCATGACGGAGCGACGGCCGAAGGGGTGAAAAATCTCTATACCGTAATTCTGACGGCCAACAGCGAAACGGAGAATATCTATCGATCGCAGATCATGTATCTGCTGATACGTCATATTCTCTTGAACCTCTGCGACAAGGTGCGTCGGAACTACATCCGTTATCAGGAAGAGGGCGGTCATCGCAAAAGGGAGCTTTACGACCGTTTCGTGAAGCTGATCGCCGAGCATTTCATCGAGCGGCGCGACGTGGCTTTCTATGCAGGGAAACTCTGTATCTCGATGAGCTATCTGGCCTCCGTGACGCGTACCCTGACCGGAGAGACCCCCAAGGAGACGATCGACAAGTGGATCGTGCACGAGATTAAACTGATGCTCATGTTTTCCGATCTCTCGCTGCAACAGATCGCTGACCGGATGCATTTCCCCGATCAATCCTATCTGGGACGTTTTTTCAAACATCATACGGGAAGTTCACCCATGGCCTACCGCAACGCGAAGTAGTGCCGGATCGCATAGGGCGGCCGAATCGGTAAAAATGGTAATGAAATCTGTAATTCGCGTAGGCGGCGCAGCGCGGAATCGCTGTAATTTTGCATCGTAAACCAAAAACAGAGAGACGATGAGACGGATCGCATGTTGGAGTGCGCTGGTTTTTGCACTGCTTATCGATTTTACAGAACCAATTCATGCTCAGGAGAACGCTATGAAAGAGAATCAGGACTTTCGCCAGATCTTCCCGCAGGGTGGGAAGCTGCCGGAGATGTTTTCAACCTATTTTATCGGTCAGGCTTTCCTTGCGCCGCTCGTGCGCAGCGAGGCACTGAACTGTCCGGTGTCGAATGTGACGTTCAGCCCCGGATGCCGCAACAACTGGCACAGCCATACCGGCGGGCAACTGCTGATCGTCACGGCCGGACGGGGCTATTATCAGGAGCGGGGCGAGTCTGCACGGCTGCTGCTGCCCGGCGACGTGGTGGAGATCGCACCCGACGTGATCCACTGGCACGGAGCGGCGCCCGACAGCTGGTTTGCGCATCTGGCAGTCGAGACCAATCCGCAGACTAACGAAAACACGTGGCTCGACCCGGTGGACGACGCACAATATGCGGCAGCGACTTCCGGTGCGGCTGCGGCGCCCCGCAGCCGGTGGTCCGAGGCGGCGCGCAGCAATTTCGAAGCGTTGTTTCCGGGCAGCGAACCGGCGCTGGGGCAAAGCGACCCCGAACTGGCGGAGGTCGTCGGCAACTTCGCTTTCGACGAGGTGCTCCGTTACGGGGAACTCGACGAGCGGACGCGCATGATGGCGATTCTCGCCTCGACGATCGCTCTTCAGGCGCAGGAGGCGTACCGCACGATGCTCGAAGGGGCGCTCAACAGCGGAGCGACACCCGTCGAAGCGAAGGAGATTCTGTATCAGGCCGTTCCGTACGTCGGCATTGCCAAGACACTCGATTTCATCGGCATCACCAACGACGTATTGCAACGGCGGGGCGTTCGGCTGCCGTTGGAGGGGCAGTCTGCGACTTCGCCCGACGACCGTTTCGAAAAGGGACTCGCCGTGCAGCGGTCGATCTTCGGCGAGCGGATCGACCGGATGCACGAAACGGCGCCGAAGAATCAGGTGCATATTCAGAAGTATCTGTCCGGCAACTGCTTCGGCGATTATTATACACGCGGCGGGCTGGACGTGAAGACCCGCGAGCTGCTCACCTTTTCGATGCTCGTGTCGCTGGGCGGCTGCGAGCCGCAGGTGAAGGGCCATATTCAGGGAAATGTAAACGTCGGCAACGACAAGGCAGCGCTGCTGGCTGTCGTGACGCAGTTGCTTCCCTACATCGGCTATCCGCGTACGCTCAATGCGATCGCCTGTCTGAACGAGGTGATTCCCGAATAGATGAAAAAAGCGATTTGCCGTATGCTGATAATCCTCCTGTCGATCGTTGCGCTGCTTTTGGCGGCAGGGGTCGTGTTCGTCCATCAACGGAGTTTCGGCCGGCTGCCGCGCGCAGAGCGGCTGGAGCGTATCCGCCGTTCGCCCAACTACCGCGGCGGGCAGTTCCAGAACCTGCGTCCGACGCCGCAGATGACCTCCGACAAGGGGTTTGCAGGCAGTATGTGGGCCTTTCTTTTCGGGAAGAGCGAAAACCGCTATCCGGCCTCGGCGCTTCCGGTGCTGAAACCCGATCTGCACGTTCTGGACCGGACGGTGGATGCGCTGGTGTGGTTCGGTCATTCCTCTTATCTGCTGCAACTGGACGGAATGCGCTTTCTGATCGATCCGGTGCTGACCGACAAGTGGCCGATGTCGTTGTTCTTCAGTCCTTTCAAAGGGTCGGACGCCTTTTCGCCGGAGGATATACCCGCTATCGACTGCCTGATCGTCACGCACGATCATTGGGATCATCTGGACTATCGTACCGTGATGCAGCTCAAAGAGCGCGTCGGTACGGTCGTCTGTCCGCTGGGCGTGGGGGAGCATTTCGAGTACTGGGGATTCGATCCCGACCGGATCATCGAGATGGAGTGGAACGAGAACCGTGAACTGGCGGAGGGATTCCGGCTTCACTGTCTGCCGGCGCGTCACTTTTCGGGTCGCGGATTGAAGCGGAACCGTTCGCTGTGGGCGTCGTTTCTGGTGGAGAGCCCTTCGCGGCGGGTATATCTTGCCGGCGACGGCGGTTACGACACGCATTTCGCTGAGATCGGCCGCCGCTTCGCTCCGATCGATCTTGCGGTACTGGAGAATGGGCAGTATAACGCCGACTGGCGTTACATCCACCTGATGCCCGAAAAATTGTCGGAGGCGATCCGCGATCTGCATCCGCAGCGTGTGCTGACGGTGCACAATTCGAAATATGCGCTGAGCCGTCATGCGTGGAACGAGCCGCTGAAAAATGCCGCCGAAGCGGCGGCGCGCGACGAGTTCGACCTGTTGCAGCCGATGATCGGCGAGATCGTGCCGCTGAACGATACCGTCCGGCACTACGAGGCATGGTGGCGGGCAGCCGATTAATTCAAAAATATAGAAAAAAATGAAAAAACGGGTTTTGATACTTTCGTCGAGTCCGCGGCGGTACGGAAATTCCGACCGGCTGTGCGACGAGTTTCTGCGCGGAGCGCAGGAGGCGGGGCACGATGCGGAAAAGATTTTTCTGAAGAGCCGGCGGATCGGTTACTGTACCGGCTGCGGTGTTTGTTACAACGGTGCCAACCCCTGCCCGCAACAGGACGATGCGGCGGCGGTCGTCGCAAAAATGATCGAAGCCGATGTCATCGTGATGGCTACACCTGTTTACTTCTATACGATGAGCGCCCAGATGAAGACGCTGATCGACCGCTGCTGTGCGCGTTACACCGAGATGACGGGCAAAGAGTTCTACTTTATCGTGACGGCGGCCGACGACAGTACGGCGGCCATGGAGCGGACGATAGATGGATTTCGCGGTTTTCTGGATTGCCTCGATGCTCCCCGAGAATGCGGTGTGATCTACGGTGCAGGGGCGTGGAAGGTCGGCGAGATCGAAGGCAAGCAGGCCGTGAAGCAGGCCTATGAAGCGGGCCGGAATTGCTGAAAAAAGATAGAGTTCCCGCTTGCAAGCGTCAGGGATCGAGCAAAACGGGGTAGTCCGTTCCATTTGCGAAGAGGCAGCCATCAGGCCGCCTCTTCGCAAGCGTATATAATCTAAAAAAATGCCAGACGAACGCGTATTCTTCAGAACCGGCGGAGAACCGGTGAAGAAACACGTTACGTCCGGCTGTTCCCGAACGGTGCGTTTTCAAATCGGCTGTTCGACGATGCGCGCAAGATCTGCCGCATATCCGAACAATAAAGAAATTAACACACACATTGACGCCGCAGTGCACCGTCGGGAACTCCCCCCCCCTCGCATCCGAGACCATGCAATGACCGCAGGGCGACAGAGAGGTGATCGTTTTTACCGATCGATGGCTGAAAGCGCGGCCGTGGATGCCGCAGGATAATCTGCTCGTTGCTGCGGATTACGGGGCATACTGCAAACAGGATCGATAGACAACATAATTTCATTCGTTTAATTATGCCATCCGCCGAGGAACTGAAAAGACGAACGGGGCATTGTGTTATACGCAATCGTCGGTCCTGAGAAACCAGTCAGCAATATAACACAAGAGGCCCACGCCCGTTAGGGTCGTAGTCACCGTGATTAAAGTTGAATACCACTCTTCGGGGACGTGAGTCACGATCCGCGAAAGGGATTCTTGTGATTTGCCGCTGACTGTAAAATTCTCAGGTTTACGATTGCAACAAAATGCGCCGCCTCTCGGCGAATCGCGATACAAAGTTAAAAATTAAATTCTAAATTGCCAACGATCCGACCGTTCTTTTTATTTGTGACTCAAACTTTAACGTTTCGAGCCGTACCGTCGTACGACTGTGCAGACGGATGCCCATACGCGATGCCGAGTCTGTAAAGACTCCCCTTTTTCGCATCGAGATTTTCCGTCCGATACGCTGTCGAGGCCGCATACGGGATTCGTCGTTCCGGCCTTGCCGATAGAATCGTGCAAGATTCGGGCCGGTTTACTCGGAACGGACGGTCTCGTCCCTTCGCGGGGCGTGCTTGCGGAATACGTGCGGCGCGCGGTATTCCGGCCGATTCCTGTTCGGGGTGCATCCACCTTAAATAAAGAAAAGGGAGGCCGGTTTCCCGACCTCCCGCTTGTCTAACGATGATTGTCCAATGCAGTACCTTTCGCACCCGCTATTTCACGGGCTTCAGGTACCAGTCTTTGTATTTTTCGCCTTTGCTCATCACCCAATCGGTGAAATTGGGATAGAAATCGTCGATTTTGACCATCTCATCAGGAATACGATAATCGGTGACCGGCAGGTCGATGGCGAAAGGATGCAGATCGGAAGTCACGTAGTACGACGGACCGACGGGTTTCCCGTTCTTGTCCGTTGGACTCTTGTCGTCATTGCGGCCGAACGGATAGGGATCGGCCAGCGACGTGGGCGCATAATCGGTCAGATGGATTTCCTTGCGGACGGCGCCGCGCACGAACCCTTTGTCGCTCACGCAGATAAACGGATTGTAGAGCGACTTTTGCGTTACTTTGTTCAGTGAAACGTCTCCGTTCAACGTTATATCGACGGTAATCGGTCCCCGCTCGACGGCTTGCCGGATGTCGTCGAAGAGCATGATTACCGCCTTGCTTTGTTGCAGCTCGAGTCCGTTGATCGTCTCGGCCGATGAGGAGCCGTTGTCGATCTGCACGCTCTTGACCGCTGTAGCAGGAAGGTCGAGCTGGTAGCCGAAAGCGCTCTTGACCTTACCGCCCGCGTAGAGCGGAGTGAAAACGTCTTCGATAGCGACGATCCGGTTCTCTTTGTCGGTGGTGAAGGTCGTGCTGTAAGCGACCACCACGTCATTCATGTCGTAGTCGCCCTGACTGGGCCACAAGTCCTCGAACGCCAGCGTTCCTACGATCGGATCGCCCGTAATGTCGGGATATTTCTCGTCGTCGGGATCGGTCGCGGGCCCCTCGGAGTTGGAAATTGCGTCCTCGACATCGGCATCTACATAGCAGAGTACGTCCTTGAAATCGCCGGAATTGCTTTCGCTGTCTTCAAAACCCAGTACCGTCTGGCCGCTGACCTTGTCGTACAGGCTGACCAGATAACGGTCTCCGCCTTTGTTGAACTCGTTGTTCGAGTAGCGGATCGGATTTTTAGAACCGCTGATATTCAGCTCGCCCTTGCCGTTGGTCACTTCGAATCCGTCGGGTAACATGAACCAGCCGACAGTCGTTCCTTTGGGAAATATTTCGGAGGCTTTTCCGTTCTTGAAATATTTCATCTTCAGATAGATGCCGGCGTACATCGGCGCGTTGTAAAAACCGTCCGTGCCCCAGATGACGTCTCCGCTGCCATAGTAGTCGCAAACGGAACAGTTGGGAAATGCAATGTACTTGGGCAGCGCATCGAACTCGGCCTCCGTTTTCGGAGGATTCTGCGTGTCGTAATAATAATAGCCGACGGCATTGCGCCATTGGCCCATATCGGCGAGGAATACGAGCGAGAGACCCGTATCCTTCGTAACGTCGGTGTTGACCTCTTTCGTAGGTTTGGCATATTGTACATTGTGCGCCCCGGGCATCAGTACGTTATTGATACGGTTCAGCAGTCCGTCCGGCACATCGACCGTGTAGGGCATCATGAAATCGCCGTGGCGTTCCCCGACGATGTAATAGGGGAGTCCGCTGTTGTCCCAAGTTCCGAGAACCTGAATGTTGTAGGGATTCTCTGTCGAATAGGCCCGGGTCGATTCCGACCTCGCTGCAACCGTTTTGCTGTCTTTGCTTTCTCTGAGTTGTGTGCGGAACGTATTCATGTCGAATGAAATGCCGTTCGACGTCACCTCTGCTTCCATGCAGGCTGGCAGACCGTAGGATTCGCTGTACAGCCAGATCTTGTCCGTAGCGATCGGCAGGTTGATTACGCCGGAATATTTGCACTCCTTGTCCGTGTAGGCCTTGAGCAGCGCCTTGCATTCTTTTTTCTTGTAGATCTTCTCACCTTCGACGGTCACGGGATTCTCCGTATAGACCTCGAAGAGGGCTTTGTTGCCTTTGATGGAGTAATCCACGTTCAGAGGCGTGTTGATTGTGGTGGCATAATCGAATCGACTGCCGTCTTGACCGTCGGTTCCGGCATCGGAGGCAACCCCCGGATTTTTGACGCATCCTGTCGATACTGCCGCACATAGTGCAATGCCGGAGAGCAGCAGACACAGATTTTTCAGCTTCTTCATTATCTAATAAGTGTGGAACAATGTGTTATACTATGTTATATTTATCGAACGCTTCCGATCCGTCGAAAGGAAGGCTGTGCAAAAGTAGACGATATAATCGGGGTATGTATGATTTCAGGAATTCTGGCACGCGATTGGTGAAAATAATGGTGTTTTTCGCACGATTTCCCGACGGTTTATCCGGGAAGAAATAAGTAATTTTGTCCCGTCAGCCACACATGAGAATAGACGATAAAACTTTTAAACCGGTCAAAGAAGGTGAATTCGGCATTTTTACGGAAATCTCCGATCTCCCGATATTCGAATACCCCTCCTACCTCAAGGAGGGGATAGGGGCCGTCTGCATGTCGGGTTCGGCGTCGATACAGGTGTTCGATACGAAGTTCCGCATCCTGCCCGAAATGATCGTCACGCTGTTTCCTTGGCAGCTCGTATCCATCAAGGAGGTCAGCGAGGATTTCCGGCTGATCTTTTTCAGGGTTTCCGAAGAGATGTTTACCGACAGCCTCAGCTCGTTGTGGCGGCTCACGCCGGGCTTCTTCTTCTATATGCGCAAGCACATCACTTCGGAGCCGGTGAAAGACGACATACGGCGGTTTCTGAGTTTTTGCAGCTTATTGGCGCATCGGGAGTGTGCCCCTGCGAACTGCCGGCGGGAGTCTATCATGCAGTTGCTGCGGGTGTATTATTGGGACGTTTACGCCATGTACGTCAACGATCCGCTTGCCGAGAATACCAAATATACCCGTAAGGAGGAGCTGGCTTTCCGTTTCATGCGTCTCATCATCGAGGAACGGCCTCCGAACTTGGAGGTGGCGTATTACGCTGAAAAGCTGGGTGTTTCCGCGAAATACCTCACCAATCTGGTGAAAAGCATCAGCGGCCAGTCGGCCCGCGAATGGATTGTTTATTACACGATCGTCGAAATCAAGGCGCTGCTGCGGGAGTCGACATTGGATTTGAAGACGATCGTTTCGCGCGTCAATTTCCCGGACCAGTCGTCGCTCAGCCGCTTCTTCCGGCATTATACGGGCATGTCTCCGTCGCAGTACCGTAAGAATATTCATTTCTGACGGCCTCTCCGTTTTTCATCAATTGCGTGCCAGAATTCCCCGAATGAACCCGAAACGGCAGATATCGGTTACATTTGTCAAGACGGAGATCCGTTTGGCGCATTTATTCCGCCGCTTATGAATGTAGATCGAAACGTTCACTATGCACACTTCTTCAAAATTACCAAATCCGAATGACCGGCAGGACCGTGTTTTGCAGACAGGCTGCGCCTGCTATGGAAAGGACCGTTTCTCCGACCGCTTCATGGATGCCATGCTGACCGGCGTTATCTTTTTCGACGAGGACGGGGTGATTCTTCGTGCCAACGCCTTGGCGCGCGATGATCTCCGTATGACCGAGGATTCCATCGGATGCAGATTTTCCGATCTTTTTTCCGTAATTTGCAACAATAAAAATATCCTGTACGCGCTTTTCGCACGCTTGGACGTCTCCGAAACGCCGCAGATTCAATTGCCGCCATCCTCTGTCCTGCGCTGCAACGACAAGAAAGTGCAGTTCTTCGTCCGGGGATCCATTTCTCGGCTGGAGTGCGGGCACTACCTGCTTTCGTTCCGCAATATCATGGATGAGATTACCCGTGAACAGATTCTCAGCTTGGTGCTGGCGCGTACCAAAATCTTTCCGTGGTTCTACGATATGGAACGCAACCGGATGCTTATCGACGCCCACTGGTTCTCCTATCTCGGGATTCCCGAAGGGGACTGCACGCTGCTGAACGAGGAGTTTTTCGGGCGGGTGCATCCCGATGAACGGGAGATGCTCTCCGTGGCGCTCAGCCAACAGTTGTCGGATCATGAGATTCACGATTCGTTTGCGTACCGGCTTTTGCGCGGCGACGGCACATGGGAGTGGTTCTCGGAGCAGTCGATGTACCTCGGCCCGGCCGAAGACGGCTCGCCCTACCGCGTCGTGGGCGTCTGCCAGAGTATTCAGGATCATAAGACCATCGAGGACAATCTGCGCGCGGCGCGCGACAAAGCGCAGGAGAGCGACCGGCTCAAGACGGCCTTTCTGGCCAATATGAGCCATGAAATCCGCACGCCGCTCAACGCCATCGTCGGCTTCTCGAATCTGCTGGCCGACGGAGAGGTTTCGGCCGACAGCGAAGAGGGACGGGAGTATGTGACGCTAATCAGTAAAAACAGCGATTACCTGCTTACGCTCGTATCGGATATTTTAGATCTTTCGCGTATCGAGACGGGTACGATGGAGTATAGTTTTGCAGAGCAGCCGCTCGGCAAATTCCTTATGGACATATATATAAATAGCAATCATACGATCCCCGAAGGAGTGGAGTTCAATCTGCTGCTCCCGCCGGACGAGGTGCGGATCGAGACCGATGCCCTGCGGCTGCGGCAGGTGATCAACCATCTGCTCAACAATGCGGTGAAATTCACTTCGGCAGGGCATATCGATATGGGGTATACACCTTCGGTCGACGGCGAGAGCGTGCGGCTGTTCGTCATCGATACCGGTCGGGGAATTTCGGAGGATCAATCGGAGAAAATCTTCGAGCGCTTCTACAAAAGCGACACCTTTACGCAGGGTGCCGGATTGGGGCTTTCGGTCTGCAAGACGCTTGTCGAGAGTCTCGGCGGTTCGATCTCCGTGGTTTCGCGCCCGAAAGAGGGCGCCTGCTTCTCACTGTCTCTTCCGATCCGACGGAAGCGCGTTTAATTTAATCGTCTGTAATTGTGATTATGAATAGTTTTCCCGCTGATATTTCCGGCTTGTGTAACCGGATACTCGATCTCATTCCCGATATGCTCATCCTGTACGACGGCAACGCTGCGATTCTGGATATTCGTCATCCCCTGCCCGAACTGATGGCTTCGGATGAAGCCGGCCGACCGCTGAAGGAGGTTTCGGATGCTCTCGCCGACCGGTTCCGAACCGTCCGCCGGACAAAACAGCCCGTGCACTTCGTATATCCCCTCAAACGGCAGGACGGGAAAGAGAATTTTTATGAGGTCATTCTCTCCTATTTGGCGAAAGACCGTATTCTCGCCGATATCCGCATGATTCCCGATCAGCCCGTAGCGCGCATAGAGTCTCGCGACATGCACTTTTTTTTCAACGAAGTGCTGGACAACATCGCCATTCCGATCACGGTCAAAAGTATGGATACGGGACGTTATCTCTTCTGGAGCAAGAAGGCGGAACGGTTCGGCCGCACCTCCGGCGAAATGGTGGGCAGCACGGAAGAATTTTTCATGCTGCCGGAGCAGGCGCGTGTCGTCGGGGAGATCGAACGGCAGTTGGCGGAAAACAGTCTGAAACTCTATCAAGGCGTGGAGAAGTATCTCCTCAGCGACGGGTGCGAACATACGTTCGTCGTCACCCGCACGCCGTTTACCTTCGGCGAAGAGCGGCTCTCTCTGAACAGCGCCCTCGATATTTCCGAGCTTCAAGAGACCCAAGCATCGCTTATGCATACCAAGGACGAACTGGCCCGCAAGAATATGGTGCTCAATTCGGTGCTGAGTCTGGCCATGGTCATCCCGTGGGGCTGCGATCTGCTGACTCGGACGTTCTACTGCGACTATGACGCCTATCACCCCGAAAAAGCGAAGGGTCCCGATGAAAAAGGACATTATATCATCCCGATGGATCGTTATTTCGCCGGAATTCATCCCGACTTTCGACAGGATTCCATTCGAATGATCGATGAACTGATCAAGGGGAAGCGCGAGGAGTTCCACGAAACCTATCTGGTACACTGGTTCAATAATCGGGAATGGGAATGGGTGCGGGTTCAGAGCAGCGTTTCGCGGCGCGATTCGCAGGGACGCCCCGTGCAGTTGATCGGCTCGGCGCAGCGTGTTACCGAACAGAAAGAGACCGAACTGGCGCTGCGGCAGGCGAAGGAGGATATTTCGTTCAAGAACGTCATGCTCTCTTCCGTACTGAATATCGCTCAGGTCATTCCGTGGAGCGGTGATCTGAAAGCCGGCATTTTCTCCTGCGATTACAGCAAGTATCATCACGAGAGCGCCGAAGCGCCCGACGCCGACGGCCGTTATACGATTACCATCGACAAATATTTCGAGCAGATTCATCCCGATTACCGGCCCCATGCCTACGATCTGTATGCAGATCTGGTTGCAGGTGAGATCACCGGATTTCATGAGGTTTATCCCTTTCACTGGCTGAATGACAAGGAGTATGAATGGGTGGAAATATTGAGCAGCATCTCCAAATACGACGCCGATGGCCGTCCCTCGCAGCTGATCGGTTCCGCCCGAGTGATTACGGAACAGAAACGCATGGAGGAGTCCCTGCGCGTCGCCAAGGAGCAGGCCGAGCGCAGCAATACGCTCAAAAGCGCTTTTTTGGCCAATATGAGCCACGAGATCCGCACGCCGCTCAATGCCATCGTCGGGTTCTCGGAGTTGCTGGCCCAGTCGGATGACGAGCAGGAGAAGCTGGAATATCTCGGAATCATTCAGAGCAGCAATGCCATGCTTTTGCAGCTGATCGGAGATATTCTCGATCTGTCGAAAATCGAGGCCGGAACCCTTGAGTTCAGCTTCGCCGATTACGATCTGAATGCGCTGTTGGACGAGTTCGAACAGACGGCCTGCATGAAAGTGACCGACCCGGCCATCGAAGTCGCCTGTATGGAGCGAGCAGCCGGCTGTACGATCCATACCGACCGCAGCCGCTTGCTGCAGGTCTTGTATAATTTTCTGAACAACGCCGTCAAATTTACCCGATGCGGACACATCCATTTCGGTTTTCGGGAAAATCCCGACGGCCAGTGGTACTTCTATGTCGAAGACACGGGCTGCGGCATCTCCCCCGAGAAGATGGACAGCGTATTCGAACGGTTCGTCAAATTGGACGGAAAAGCTAAGGGAACAGGGCTTGGACTGGCTATCAGCAAGAGCATCGTCGAACGGTTGGGCGGTGAAATAGGGGTTCATTCTTCGGTCGGGCAAGGTTCGACCTTCTGGTTTCTGCTGCCTGCGGGATGCATCACGACATCGGCTTCCGAAGCAGTTTCTGCGGCTGCCTCGCAGCCGGTTTGCCAAAGTGCCGTCGAGCGGACGACGATTCTTGTGGCCGAGGACGACCCTGCCAATTACAAACTCTTCGAAGCGATGCTGCGGAAGCATTATAGGCTGTTGCACGCTTGGAACGGCCGGGAAGCGGTGGATCTGTTTCGGGAACACCGCCCCGGTATGATTCTGATGGATATCAAAATGCCGGAGATGGACGGCTATGAGGCTACGGCTGCCATCCGTAAGCTATCGGAGGAGGTTCCCATCGTCGCTGTAACGGCCTTCGCCTATCCCGAAGATATGCGCAGGATTCTGTCGGGAGGATTCAACGGCTGCCTGCCGAAGCCGGTGAGTGCCGATAAGTTGAAGAAGAAGATTTCGGAATTGTGCCGCGGCCGCGAGGATTTGCAGTAGCTGCAAGCCTCTTTTTGATAAATGAACCGCAACGTCTCCTATTGAGGGGCGCTGCGGTTTTCGTGTTTCATACCGGCGCGATGCACGAGCCTTCAACCGCCTCCTCTACGTGAGGAGTCGTGTGATGGATCGCCTGTGAGAAGATCTCCCTGTTCGTTCCTATTTTGCCGGTGAGCAGCAGCGATGCGGCGATTTTGCGCGCCTATTCGACGGCCTGCCGGAGCGCCTCCGACGAACCGATGATCCGATCGAACGAGTGCTCGCCGGATAATTTAGCCCCGAAACGCGTCAGACGGTGCTTCATCTACCCCCCCCCTGAATTTGTAGATGTTTTCGATTTATTTACAATCTGATAGTCAGGTCGATCTCAGCTCTCTTCGGCAAGAGCGGAAGCGGGAGCCGCATCTTTTTCAAAAAAATATTAACAAAATTGTTGGATATTTCAAATCTCTCCGTATATTTGCATTGACAATATTGTTAAATATAAATGTTAATTCACGATAAGATGAGAGAAAAACCGTTGCAAAACAAGGAGCAGGCGATACTTGCGGCTGCCGAACGAGAATTTCTGACGAAGGGATACGACGGAGCGCGGACGACGACGATCGCCGAAGCTGCGGGGGTGACGCACGCCATGCTTCACTACTATTTCCGCACGAAGGAGCAATTGTTCGAACGTATTCTCGATGAAAAGATGCGGTTGATGGGGGAGTCGGTATTGACGGCTTTCGGCCGGCCGGAGCAGCCGCTTGCGGAGCGGCTGTGCGAGGGGATCGAGCGGCATTTCGACTTTATCGCCGCCAATCCCGATATGCCTCGTTTTATTGTCAACGAGGTTTTTTCGCGGCCGGAGCGTTACGAAACGATGCGGTCGCGTATTCGTGAAATCGCGGGCGTATTGATGCGGGATATTCAGCAGGAACTCGACGAGTCGGCCGACAGGGGCGAGACGGAGCGTATCGACGTGCGGCTGCTGATGCTCGACATCATTTCGCTCAACGTCTTCCCGTTTATCGCCTATCCCATCATAGAACCGATCTTGGGCGACCTTACGGCCGACCGCAAACAGTTTTTCTCGCAGCGCAAGGCGGAAAATGTGGAGATCGTCATGCGCCGGCTTAAAAAATACAACTCATGAAACGGATCATTTTACTTTGGGGGCTGCTGCTGAGCGGATTCTCGGCCGTCGCCCAGCCGACGCTCGACGAGTGCCGTGCGTTGGCGCGAAACCATTATCCTGAAATCCGTCAGTACGACCTCGTGCGGCAGACGGAGGAGTACACGCTTTCGAATGCGCGGCGGGCATGGCTGCCGCAGTTGTCGCTTGCGGCACAGGCCACGTGGCAGACTGCCGTTCCGACGCTGCCCGACGCACTGACGGGCATGTTGTCGCAGCAGGGAGCCGGCATTCCCGGGCTGAACAAGGATCAGTACAAAGTCGCGCTGGAGTTAAACCAGACGCTCTGGGACGGCGGCAAATCGTCGGCCGACAAACAGATCGCCGAAGCGGAAGCCGCCGAGCAGCGGCAGGCGGCGGATGTCGATCTCTATGCGCTGGAGGAAAGGGTCGACGACCTCTATTTCGGCATCCTGCTGCTTGACGAACGGATCGTACAGACGACGCTCACGCTCGAGCTGCTTCGCAGCAGCCTCGACAAAGTGCGTTCGCTGCAACGGAACGGTGTGGCGATGCAGAGCGATTCCGATGCTGTGGAGGCCGAGCTGCTCTCGGTGGGGCAGCAGCTGACGCAGATCGAGACTACCCGTGACAGTTACCGCCGGATGCTCGAAATTTTCATCGGACGGGAATTAGACGGCCGAAACCTGACGCGGCCCGAGGCGACGGAACCCGTGTCGCTCGATGCGGCGAGGCCCGAATTGGCTCTGTTCGACGCCAAGATCGGCAAGCTCTCGGCACAGGAGCGGCTGGTGAAGTCGGCGACACGTCCCCGTTTCGGACTCTTCGCGCAGGGGTATTACGGCTATCCGGGCATGGACTATTTCGAAAATATGATGTCGTCGGACTGGTCGTGGAATGCCCTGATCGGCGTGAAGATGTCGTGGAACTTCGGCGCCTATTACACGAAGAAGAATACGCTGTCGAAACTCCGTACGGCGCAGCGTCAGGTAGATGTGAAACGGGATATCTTCCTATTCAATACGCAGTTGCAGACGATACAGGAGAGCGGTGACGTCGCCCGTTTGCGCAAAGCGCTTGCCGACGACGACCGCATCGTGCAGCTGCGTCGTTCGGTACGCGAAGCCGCCGAGTCGAAACTGCGCAACGGTGTGATCGACACCAACGACCTGCTGCGCAAAATCACCGAAGAAGATACGGCGGCCGCAGCCCGTTCGGCGCGGGAGATCGAACTGATTAAAACCATCTATGAACTCAAACACACGCTTAATCGATAAAAAAGAATAATCATGAAACGAATTTTCATTTATTGCGCCGCAGCGCTGCTGGCCGCAGCCTGCGGACACGACAGGAATTTTGACGCTACGGGAACCTTCGAAGCGACGGAGGTGGTCGTGTCGGCCGAAGCCGCCGGACGAATCTACTCGTTCGATGCCGAAGAGGGCGATGTCGTATCGGCCGGCAGTCCGATCGGAACGATCGACACGGTGCAGCTTTATCTTCAGAAGTTGCAGCTGGAACGTCAGCGAGCTTCGGTACGGAGCAATCGTCCCGACATTTCGAAACAGGCGTCGGCGCTGCGCGAACAGATCGCCAAGCAGCAGACGGAACGCCGCCGCGTGGTAAATCTGCTGAGAGACGGTGCCGCCACGACCAAACAGCTGGACGACATCGACGCACAGCTCAAGGTGTTGAACGGGCAATTGGACGCCCTGCTGTCGACGCTCAGCAACAACACGGCGTCGATCGACGAAAACTCCTCGGCCATCGAGTTGCAGATCGCGCAGATCGAAGACCGGCTTGCCAAGTGCCGCATCGCGTCGCCCATTGCGGGTACGGTGCTGGCCAAATACAGCGAAGCGGGAGAGCTGGCCTCCGTAGGGCGTCCGCTGATGAAGGTCGCCGATCTCGACAAGATCTTTCTGCGCGCCTATTTCACTTCGGATCAGCTGGCCGAGCTGAAAATCGGTCAGGAGGTGACCGTCACGGCCGACTTCGGCGGCAGCGAGCAGATCGATTATCCGGGACGCATCACGTGGATCGCTTCCGAAAGTGAGTTCACGCCCAAGACCATTCAAACCAAGAATTCGCGGGCTTCGCTGGTTTATGCCGTGAAGATTGCCGTCGAGAATGACGGGCGGCTCAAACTCGGACTTTACGGAGAGGTTAAATTATAATGATTACGGACATGGCTGCACAAAACGCCATAGAAGTTAACGGGCTGACGAAGCGTTACGGCTCCCTGACGGCATTGGACGGCGCAACGTTCAGTGTCGGCAGGGGCGAGCTGTTCGGTCTGATCGGTCCTGACGGAGCGGGCAAGACGACGCTGTTCCGGCTGCTCACGACGCTGCTCACGCCCGATGCGGGCGAAGCGAAGGTCGACGGGCTGGATATCGTCGCCGACTACAAGAAAATCCGCGAGCGGGTGGGGTACATGCCGGGACGTTTCTCGCTCTATCCCGATCTGTCGGTCGAAGAGAACATCGCCTTCTTCGCGGCGCTGTTCGGGGTGAAGGTGATGGACAATTACGACCTGATCGCACCCATCTACAAGCAGATCGAACCCTTCCGCACGCGCCGTGCAGGAAAACTGTCGGGCGGCATGAAGCAGAAACTCGCCCTGTGCTGCGCTTTGATTCACCGTCCTTCGGTGCTGTTTCTGGACGAGCCGACGACGGGGGTCGATGCCGTGTCGCGCAGCGAGTTCTGGGATATGCTCGCCGAGTTGAAATCGAAGGGAATCTCGATGCTCGTCTCGACCCCTTACATGGACGAGGCGCAGCGGTGCGACCGGATTGCGCTCGTCAATGCGGCACGTATTCTCAGCATCGATACGCCGCAGGGTGTCGTCGAGAGCTTCGACGAACCGCTTTATGCTCTCTCGGGCGACAATATGTACGGCCTGCTGATCGAAGCGCGGCGGACGGCGGACGTAAGGGAGTGTTATCCGTTCGGCGGGGTGCATCACATGGTTGCCTGTCCGGGATTCGACGCCGAGAAACTTGCCCGCGAATTGACCGGACTGGGCTTTGCAAACGTGGAAATTCATCCGGTGCAGGCCGGTATCGAAGATGTATTTATAAAACTGATGCGCGTTTAGTGAATTTGCTATGATGTATGAAATAAATCGATTGGGAGGACGGAGCAACCCCGCTGCATTGTGCTGCTTCGCGGATTTCGACAATCCCTCTAAATCTCCCTTTGAAAAGGGAGACTTTGTAAAGATGTATTCGTCTTGCGGGGAATGCAGGCCTTACGTTAAACAGATGCGCCATGAATGATCCGATCATATCCGTGAAAGACTTGTGTAAGACGTTCGGCGACTTCAAAGCCGTCGACCGCATTACGTTCGACGTGGCAAGGGGGGAGATCTTCGGTTTTCTGGGGGCCAATGGTGCGGGCAAGACTACCGCCATGCGGATGCTGTGCGGTCTGAGCTATCCCTCCTCGGGCAGCGGAACGGTGGCGGGACTCGACGTCATGACGCAGGGTGAAGCCATCAAGCGCCATATCGGCTATATGAGCCAGCGGTTTTCGTTGTACGACGACCTGACCGTATTGGAAAATATCAAGCTCTATGCAGGGATATACGGTCTCACGCGCCGCCAGATGATCCGCCGCACGATCGTCATGCTCAACCGGCTTCATTTCCGTTCGGAGATCGATACGCTGGTCGGTTCGCTGCCGCTGGGGTGGAAACAGAAGCTGGCCTTCTCGGTGGCGACGCTCCATCGGCCGGAGGTGGTCTTTTTGGACGAGCCGACGGGCGGCGTCGATCCCGTGACGCGTCGTCAGTTCTGGGAGCTGATCTATGAAGCAGCGGCCGGAGGAACGACGGTCTTCGTGACGACGCACTACATGGACGAGGCGGAGTACTGCTCGCGGGTGTCGATCATGGTCGACGGACAGGTACGGGCATTGGATACGCCGGCTGCGTTGAAGAAACAATATGCCGCAGAGTCGATGGACGAGGTATTTCGGACATTGGCTCGCGGGGCTAAACGAGCTGAATAATCATGAACGGATTTTTCTCATTCGTCAAAAAGGAGACGCTGCATATCCTGCGCGATCCGCGCACGATGCTCGTCGCACTGCTGATGCCTGTGGTGCAGATTCTGTTGTTCGGGTTCGCCATTTCGACCGAGGTGAACAACATCGACTTCGCCGTGGTGGCTCCGAACCGCACGGAGGCGGTGCGCCGGCAGGTGGAACGTCTCTCCGCGAACCCCTATTTCAGCTTCCGGGGCTATATTTCCCAAAGTGAGGTAGACGATGTTCTGCGTCGGGGCGATGCGGATGCGGTAGCGGTTTTTGCTGAAGATTACGACCGGCAGGTAGCGGCTGCGGCGCAGGAGGGCGCGTCGGAGAAAGCCGTGCAGATGGTTTTCGACGCCTCGAATCCCAATACGGCGGCGGCCGGAGCGGGCTATATGCAAAGCATCCTGCTTGCCTCGCAGCAGGCCGAAGCGGCGATGCCCGAAACGCATCTTCTGTACAATCCCCAGATGCGAAGCGCCTACAACTTCGTGCCGGGCATCATGGGATTGATCTTCATCCTGATCTGCGCCATGATGACCTCGGTGTCGATCGTCCGTGAGAAAGAGAGCGGGACGATGGAGGTGCTGCTCGTGTCGCCCGTGCGGCCGATGTGGATTATCTTCGCCAAGATGATTCCCTATTTCCTGCTGTCGTGCCTGAATCTCGTCAGCATTTTATTGCTCGCGCGGTTCGTGCTCGATATGCCGATGTCCGGTTCGCTGGTCGGGCTGGTGGGAATTTCACTGCTCTACCTGATACTGGCCCTTGCGCTCGGACTCTTTATTTCGACCCTCTCCGACCGGCAGTCCACAGCCCTGCTGATCTCTGCCATGCTGCTCATGCTGCCCGTCATCATGCTTTCGGGGATGGTCTTCCCCATCGAGAACATGCCGGGTATCCTGCAAGGGGTGTCGTGCATCATCCCGGCACGCTGGTACATCGAAGCCGTGCGTAAACTGATGATCGAAGGATTGCCTTTCGCCGCCGTCCTGAAAGAGTTTCTGATCCTGATTCTGATGGCGGTCGTACTGATCGGCGTCGCCCTCAAAAAGTTCAACGATAAACTCGAATAACGATGCGTATACTACTCGTATTACTCGATAAGGAGTTCCGGCAGTTTTTCCGCAGCTCCTTCCTGCCGAAGATGGTCGTGATCTTTCCCATGATGATTATGTTCGTCATTCCGTGGGTCACGACGATGGACGTGCGGCATATCGGCGTTTCGGTGGTCGACAACGACCGCACGGCGTCCTCGCGGCGGCTCGTGCAGAAGATCGACGCTTCGGATTACTTCACGCTGCACGACGTGGCGGAACATTACGACGCTTCGCTTGCGGCACTCGAAAAGGGCGATGTGGATGTGATCGTCGAGATTCCCGACGACTTCGAACGCTCGATCGTTGCCGGATCGCCCCGAAAAGTCAGCATCTCAGCCAACGGCGTCAATGCCCTGAAGGGCAACCTCGGCACGCAGTACACCGTGCAGGCCGTCATGCAGACGATGGCCGAACTGCGCGGCGAGCAGGGGCTTCCGGCCGCCGCCGATCTCGTGGTCGTCGAAAACCGGTACAATTCCACGCTCGAATACCGCAACTATATGATTCCCGCGCTGATGATTATGCTTCTGATTATGATCTGCGGGTTCCTGCCGTCGCTCAACCTCGTGGGGGAGAAGGAGAAGGGCACGATCGAGCAGATCAACGTCACGCCGGTCAGCCGCCTCTCGTTCACGCTGGCCAAATTGATTCCCTACTGGATCATCGGATTCGTCGTGCTGACGTTCGTCATGCTGATTGCCGCCGTCGTCTACGGACTGACTCCGGCAGGCTCGTTCGGGGCGATTTATCTGGCTGCCGCGCTTTTTATCCTCACCATGTCGGGAATCGGCGTGATGATCGCCAATATGTCCGAAACCATGCAGCAGGCGATGTTCGTGATGTTCTTCTTCGTGATGATCTTCGTGCTGATGAGCGGACTGATTACCCCGATCGAGTCGATGCCCGGCTGGGCGCAGACCATTACGCGGTTTCTTCCTCCCCGTTACTTCGTCGAAGTCATGCGCGCGGTCTATCTCAAGGGGACGGTCATCGGCGAGCTGTGGCACAATTACGCCGCGTTGGCCGGTTTCGCCGCTGTTTTCAATACACTGGCGGCCTTGACGTACAGAAAGCAGGCGTAAAACATACGGTCCGGTTGATTTTGCGAAATCGGACTGTGAGGCGGGAGGCGAGAACCGAACCGTACCGAATAGGGTTCGGCTGTCGGCTGTGATCTGCCTGTCTTACCAATACAGGAGACAATGATGCCGCAGCGTCTGGAGGACGATGGCGAGCGATACGGCGGCGAGGATATAGCACGCGGCGTAGAGCGCGATGCTGCGGATCCCTTCCGTGCGCGTCGCACGGCGGAATGCCAACCAGCCCCAGATCATGCTCCAGATGCCGCACAGGACGGTGACGCTGCCCACGACGGCCCAGCCGCCTGCCTGCATCGTGTCGCGCAGCGGTGAAATTGCGCCGCTGCCGAGCGGCAGCAACCATGCGTAGAGCCAAACGCTGACGGTGTCCGCTGCAAGACGGGGAATCTGAGCGAATAGAACGCCGCCGAAAAGCGCCGTCGCATCTGCCGGCTGCCGATTGAAGAGACGATCGGCGCCATAGAGCAGCGCAGGCAGAAAAAATCCCTGCATCAGTACGACCAGCTCGACCGTCTGGTTCTGGCAGAGCCGCACGCCCCAGATGGCGAAGCCGTATCCTACGGTTGCGAGCACTCCCCATGCGAGCATCTTGCTGGCGGCGACGGTCTCGAACGGGTTCAGCAGTTTTTTCAGCGTTTGTTCCATTGCGAGGAGGTCTGATAGAGTGAAATGGCGCGGTCAAGATGCGTGCTGTCGATCATCTCGGTGCGTTCCATTGCATAGGGATCGTCTGCCGTCGGCCGCAGCAGGAACTGCTCGGTGCGGTCGACGGGCGAGAGCACCGTGAAACGGCCCTCTTCGAGGTAGCCCAGATCCTGATAGGTCGCCACGAACGCACGTTCGCGGAAGCCGTCGGCGAGGATGTCGCGCCCGTAGAACCATGAGTCGTAGTCCATTCCGAGCAGCGAGAAGAGCGTCGGCATCAGGTCGATCTGCGATGCGATTTTCCCGATGCTGCCCGGCTCGACGAGTCCGGGGGCGTAGATCATCGCCGGAATGTGGTACTTTTCGAGCGGAATCTCGGTCTTGCTGGCGCTCGACGCACAGTGGTCGGCCGTGATGACGAAGACCGTGTTGGCGAACCATGGCTCGCGGCTCGCCGCATCGAGGAACTCGCCCAGCGCATAGTCGCTGTACATTACTCCGCCGGCGCGCGATTTCGCGTCATTGGGGATCGAAATCCGTCCTGCGGGATAGGTATAGGGGCGGTGGTTGCTGACGCTCATGATGTGGGCGAAGAAGGGACGGCTGCTGCGGGCGCGTTCGCCGACCGTGCGGATCGCCTTGGCATAGGAGTCTTCGTCCGAGACGCCCCAGATGTTCTGGAAGGTGATCTCGTCGGGCGTGTAGTTCTTCTGGTCGACGATTTCATAGCCGTTGCCGCTGAAGAAGGCTTCCATATTGTCGAAATAGCTGTTACCGCCGTAGAAGTAGAGCACGTCGTAGCCTTTGTCGCGCAGCATGGCGCCCGTGGAGTGCATACCGGCGTTGCGGGGACGTTTGATGATGCTCTGTCCCGGGCAGGGCGGCAGCGAGAGCGTCACGGCCTCCAGTCCGCGCACCGTGCGGTTGCCCGTAGCGAAGAGCCGGTCGAAGACCAGCGCCTTGCTGCAGAGCGAATCCAGTCGGGGCGTCAGCGTGTCGGGATTTCCGTAGCGTGCCATGAACGACGCACTCATGCTTTCGAGCGTCACCAGTACGATGTTGGGACGCTGCTCTTCGTTCGGCGAGTCGATGAACCGGTGGTTCTGCCCCTCGCTGCGGTATTCGTCGTGGACGAGCGCCGCGGCCTCGTCTTCGGGCAGCGTGCGGTAGAATTGTGCGTAATCGAGTTCGTTTTTCAGAAACGCTTCGTAGAATTTATAGAGTCCGTTGGCCTGCAACTCATTGTAATATACGTTGTCGCTCGTCTGGAAGCGGGTGTTGAAGGGGAGCAGCCATAGGGCGACGCCCGCCATTGCCAGATAGATCGGCGAGGCGACGAGTTTCCACCGGATGTTTTTGAATGCTTCGGTAGCGCGGATGTCGCGGCGGAAGAGCGACCATGTGACGGCGATGGTCAGCACGACGATCAGCGTCGCCAGCGGGACGATCGGGTAGGACTCCATGATGTTGCCGACCACCTCGTTGGTATAGACCAGATAATCGACCGCGATGAAATTGTAGCGCACGCCGAATTCGCTCCAGAAGAAGTATTCGCTCACGGCATTGAAGAGGATCGCACCGACATAGACCGTGAGCAGCGCGGCGAACCACGCTTTCGACCACAGCGGCTGCAATCGCCGCCAGAAGAGCCGCAGGGCGAAACTGCCGGCCCAGTAACCCAGCACGATCGAGGCCACGAGCGGCGCCGCGCTGCCGTATTCGTCGAAGATCGTGTTGCAGAAAGCGACGTAGCAGAAGGCTGCGACCAGCATACCGAGAAGGATATAGCCTGTCGGACGGCTGTATTTCCATTTCGAGAGCGACAGCAGGAAGACCCACAGGAACGCATAGCCGACGGTCAGTGCTGCCAGATCGTTCAGAGCACCCAGACCGAAGACGGCGATCCACTGGAGAAAGCCGAAGCCCAGTTCGGAGGTCTGCTCGTTGAAGAGCAGGACGATGCGCAGCAGCGTACACACGACAAGCGTCAGCAGCGCCAGCCGCAGGTAGATTCCAAAGAAACGTTTGAGTTCGTTCGACATAATTCAATGTAATAAGCCTTGTTAGTGGACGGAATGATCCATTAACAATGGCTCAAAGATAGTTATTTTTTGATGGAATGGGGGACGCCCGGATCAAAAAATGGTTGAATTTCTTTCGTCCATTTCTCGCCTCGGCATAGCCCGAACTGTGTTCGGCTCTGCGCTCGGCTTATCGAAATGGTTCGGATTACTTTTGTGCAGCGGCAGCTTCCGTCAGTTCGGCCATGCGCAGCAGCGTGGTGACGGAGCCGAAGGAGCAGTTGATCCAGAACGTGCGGCCCCGATCACTCTTCGTGTTGCGGAAATCCCACGTGGTGGGTATCTGTCCGTTGACGGCATTCTGCGCAACGGTGATGTTGTCGACGAGCGCCTTGCCTTTGGCCAGATAGATCGCCTCACCCGTAGCTTCATAGAGGCTCAGCATGGCGTTGGCTACGTTACATGCACTGGCGTCGACGGGCGTTTGATATTTGTATTGCTCGTAGACGCAGGGCGTGGCCTTCGCCTTGATGCCCTCCTTGGTGATCGGCGTGTCCCAGAAGGTGAACTGATCTTCGCTGAAACGGGTGAGGTCGACGGCATAGGCCAGCTCCTCGTCCGTGGGCGTTCCCTTCGAAAGAAGGTAGGTGGCATAGGGCGCCGCCGTGCAGTTGGTCAGATTCTCGTAAGGCTGCAATCCCAGTACGGTTACGTCCTCGAACTGGCCGGTCATCTCGAAGTTACGGAGCGCCACCTCACGCATCCACCGTTCGCCCTTGGCCTGCGCTTCGGCGTATTTCTCAACGCCGTAATCGGTTTTCAGCCGCTGGAAGTATTTCATCAGGGGATAGAGCATGGCGCAGGCATCGTTGACCGGTTCGCCGGTGAAGAAGTCGATCTTGGTGGGTAGCGACCCGTCTTCGCGTTGCAGACGCAGGTACGTATCGGCAATGCCCAACGCCCGTTCATAGTACTGTTTTTCACCGGTCAGGTCGTAGAGATCCAGAAAAGCATGGCCTGCCGTAGCAGCCTCCATCGTCATCGTCTTGTTCTGATTCTCGGCACGCTTGGAGGCGATCAGATCCTTGTAATAGGTGGGTGGGAAAAAGGCGAGCGGCGTACCTTCGGGACGGCTTTGATCGATCAGGAACTGTGCGGCGTTTTTGGCGATCAGGGTTGCCTGCTCCTTGTAAGCGGGCAGCAGCTTTGCCAGCAGCGCCTCCGAGCGGATCGTCGCACCGACGATCTTGCAGGCGTAGGTGTTGTGGCGGTAGTTCATGTCGGGTTCGGTATGCTCCGTCCAGTATTGGATCTCCGGCATCTTGTGGATGTAGAGCAGCGCCATGATCGCGGCCTGACGATAGTCGCGCACCGCCGGTGTGTAAGGTCCGCAGAAAGGATAGTCGCGGCGGAATTCGTGCTGACCGGCCTCGCCGATCGCATTCCCCTGTGCGTCGAGGGCTTCGACGACCAGTTTGACCTGCCCGACGGGAACCTCGTTCCAGATCGGTGAAAGGGCGGCCTTCGGCGAGTCGGCGGTGAAGCTCCACGTTCCCTGCACACCCTCGTCGAGCGGCGTCAGGGTGAAGCGGTACTTCTCTGCACCGGTCACCTCCTGAAAGTCGAACGCCGGAGCATAGATGAATTTTTTGGCGAATCCGTTCCAGAAGGGATTGCGTCCTTCGTAGCCGGGGCGGATCGGTTCGAGGTACTGTTTCGCCGCTTCGGCGTTGATCTTCGCATAGTCGAGCGGAGAGCCGGCGGTTGTGCAATCGGAGCCGCAGCATCCGCCGAGCAGTGCACAGGCCGAAAGAAGGGTAATGAGTAGTTTCATAGGTCGGTGTCTTTTGACCGGAGTTAATGGGTAATTGAAATCGAGAGCGCTTGAATAACACCTTGTGCACAAATATATTGTTAATTTTCGTTTCATGCAAATGCCGCGATCGGAAAGTTTTGCCTTTTGACGTCGTTTTTTCCATGCCCCGTTTTTGCGGCGCAGTTCGCGGGGTTGGAAAATAAATCGTATCTTTGTGATTGAAAACAGAGGAAACTATGGCTACGAAAACGGCTTATTCTTTTCGTGTAGAACCGCAGGAGGTCGACTTCTCGCTGCGTATTACGCTTGTCGCGCTGGGTGGAAATATCCTCAATATCGCAGGTATCGACGCCCATACCAAAGGGTTCGGGGTGGACGCCCTGAACAAGGACAATTTTTCGTGGGTGCTCTCGCGCATCGCTTTCGAATTCGATTACCGTCCCGAGGAGTATGTGAAATACGAGATCGCGACGTGGATCAGCGACTACGGCCGGATGCTCTCGACGCGTAATTTCGAGCTTACCGACCAGACGGGCGTGAGGTTCGGCCGCGTGGTGTCGCAATGGTGTATGCTCGATCTTACGAAACGAACGGCCGTCGACCTGCGTGCGGTTGCCGAGAGTCACAACGAGGCGATCGTAGCCTCTGCGTCACCGGCCGAAAAACCGCGCAAGGTGCCCGCTCTCGAAGCGGAGCCGGTGCTGATCCATCGGGTCGCCTATTCGGATATCGACTTCAACCGCCATGTCAATACGATGCGTTACATCGAGATGATGCTCGACGTGCTGCCGATCGAACGCTTTGCAGAGGAGCGTCCGATGCGGCTGGACATCAATTTCCTCAAGGAGTCGCGTTACGGCGAGACGCTGTCAGTGGCGGTGGAGGAGCGCGGAGGGGAGACGCTTGTCGCCATTCGCAACGATGCCGGAGCGACTATCTGCCGCGGGGCGTTCGAGTGGCGGTAGCCCCCGTTGTATAATCATGCCGGGGCCGCATCGATGCAGATGCAGTCCCGTTTCTTTTGTGCGGTACCGGCGGCTCCGGCTCCGAATATCGGTGCGCGATCTTGGAGTGTGGTACATAGTTTGCGGAGGAAGGGTGTGCATAAATCCATTAATTCATTTAAATTATGGCTACCGTAAACAAGTATCAGAAGAGTATCGACCGCCTGAATGAGGCGATCGGCAAGGAGATCGCCACTACGTTGCAGTATCTCTATTTCCATGTCCATTTCGAGGACGACGGCTACGAATACTTCTCGAAGATGATGAAGCAGACCTCGATTACGGAGATGTTCCATATCGACAAGATCGCCGACCGCATCATGTTCCTGCAGGGCGATGTCGAGATGATGCCCTCGTTCGAGCCGCGCAAGATTCACGACGTCAAGGAGGCGATGGAGTTCTCTATGACGCTCGAACAGCGCACGGTCGACTCCTATAACGAATGGGCGCGTCTGTGCGCCGCCGAGGACGATCAGATCACCCACAAGCTGTTCCAAGACCTCTCCAAAGAGGAGGAGGAACATCTCGATATGTTCCGTACCGAGATGGAGAACATGCTCAACTACGGCGAACAGTATCTCGCTTTGCAGTCGGTCGCCCACAGTAAGGAGATTACTAAAAAATAACGGATCCTGACCGGTCGTTGCTAAAAATTGAAGCGAATGTTCGTTTTTTAGTCGGCTTTTCGGACAATGAATCGAAAAAAATGCTATCTTTGATTCAGTGTCAACAAAAAACAACTGAAAAATGAGTATTCCTTCGATTTTTTGGCTCGTGCCCGCGGCGTCGGTCGTCGCGCTCGCTTTCGCCTATGCGTTCTATCGGAAGATGAAGCTCCAGAGCGAAGGCTCGGAGCGGATGCAGGAGATCGCCGGCCACGTCCGCGCGGGTGCGATGGCCTATTTGCGCCAACAGTACAAAGTCGTCGCGATCGTCTTTGTCGTGCTGGCGCTCTTTTTCGCCTATCTGGCATACGGCGCCGGCGTGCAGAACCCGTGGGTTCCCTTCGCCTTTCTTACGGGCGGATTCTTTTCGGGTCTGGCGGGCTTCTTCGGCATGAAAACCGCGACCTACGCCTCGGCCCGAACGGCTCATGCGGCGCAGCAATCGCTCGACCGCGGATTGCAGGTCGCGTTCCGCAGCGGCGCTGTGATGGGGCTGGTCGTCGTGGGACTGGGACTGCTCGATATTTCAATTTGGTATATCGTCCTGAACTGCTTCGTCGACGCCACCGGCGCACAGAAGCTGGTGATTATCACCACGACGATGCTGACCTTCGGCATGGGCGCTTCGACGCAGGCGCTCTTTGCGCGCGTCGGAGGCGGTATCTACACCAAGGCGGCCGATGTGGGTGCCGATCTGGTCGGCAAGGTCGAAGCGGGAATTCCCGAGGATGATCCCCGCAATCCGGCTACGATTGCCGACAATGTGGGCGACAATGTGGGCGACGTGGCCGGCATGGGCGCCGACCTCTATGAAAGCTACTGCGGTTCGGTGCTCGCCACGGCGGCGCTCGGTGCCGCGGCTTTCGCCGTGACGGGCGACGTGGAGATGCAGACGCGCGCCGTGCTGGCGCCGATGCTGATCGCTGCCGTGGGCATTCTGCTCTCGATCATCGGAATCTTCCTCGTGCGGACCAAAGAGGGCGCCACGATGCGTCAGCTGCTGCGGGCGCTGGGCGTGGGGGTCAATGTCAGCTCGGTGCTGATCGCCGCCGCGACCTTCATCATTCTCTACCTGCTCGATATTCAGAACTGGCTGGGACTTTCGTTCTCGGTCATCACGGGACTCGTGGCCGGCATCGTCATCGGTCAGGCGACCGAATACTATACGTCGCACTCCTATAAACCGACGCAGAAAATTGCCAAGAGCGGACAGACCGGTCCTGCGACGGTCATCATTTCGGGTATCGGCGTAGGTATGATCTCGACGGCCGTGCCGGTCATCACCATCGGCGTGGCGATTATTATGGCCTATCTGTGTGCCATCGGTTTCGATATGGCGCACCTGATGGCGGCCCACAATATGTCGCTGGGGCTTTACGGCATCGGCATCGCCGCCGTGGGGATGCTCTCGACGCTGGGCATCACGCTGGCCACCGACGCCTACGGCCCGATCGCCGACAATGCGGGCGGAAACGCCGAGATGAGCCAGCTGGGACCCGAGGTGCGCCGCCGCACCGATGCGCTCGATGCGCTGGGGAACACGACCGCCGCTACGGGCAAGGGGTTCGCTATCGGCTCGGCCGCGCTGACGGCGCTGGCGCTACTGGCCTCCTATATCGAGGAGATCAAGATCGGTCTGATGCACATCGGTCAGACGGTCATCACGCTGCCCAACGGCGTGGAGCGGCTGGTGCAGGATGCTTCGATCATCGATTTCATGGAGTTCTACCAGATCAATCTGATGAATCCGCTGGTGCTCATCGGCGTCTTCATCGGTGCGATGATGTCGTTCCTCTTTTGCGGTCTGACGATGAACGCAGTAGGCCGTGCCGCCGAGAGCATGGTCGAAGAGGTGCGGCGTCAGTTCCGCGAGATAAAGGGTATTCTTACGGGCGAAGCGACACCCGATTATGCGCGGTGCGTCGAGATTTCGACCCGCGGCGCGCAGCGCGAAATGCTGCTGCCCAGTCTGCTGGCGATCGCCGTGCCGGTCGTGGTGGGAGTGCTGTTCGGTGTGGCGGGCGTCATGGGGCTGCTCGTCGGCGGTCTGAGTTCCGGTTTCGTGCTGGCGGTCTTCATGGCCAATTCGGGCGGTGCGTGGGATAACGCCAAGAAGATGATCGAGGAGGGTAACTTCGGCGGTAAAGGCTCCGAATGCCACAAGGCAACGGTCGTGGGCGATACCGTCGGCGACCCCTTCAAAGATACGTCGGGTCCGTCGCTCAATATCCTTATCAAGCTGATGTCGATGGTTTCGATCGTAATGGCCGGCCTGACGGTCGCATGGCATATTTTCTGAAAGTAGCGTTCTGACTGATCGGGAGCGGCAGGAAATTTGGCGGCTCCCGATTATTTTTATACTTTTATGCCGCAAAAAAACGGATGAGAAATATGAAATTACGGATAAAACAATTTGCGGCGACCGCAGCCGCTCTTTTTCTGGCGCTGGGCGTGTGGGCACAGCCGACCGCGACCGTGCAGTGGAGCGATTCTGCGGCCGAGACCGCAGACGGAACCTATGAGATTACCTTCACAGGCAAGATTCTCGACGGATGGCATACCTATGACCTCCATTCGAGATTCTCCTCGACGGTGGTCACGCTCGAACCCTCCGAAGGGGTCGAACTTGTCGGCGATCCGTTCGAAAAGGTCGCGGCGAAACGCAGCTTCGACGAAATTTTCAAGGAGGAGATCGGCGAATACGAGGGACAGATCGTCCTCGGACTGCGTGTGCGTCTGACGGCGGCCGAAGGGGTGCTGAAGGGGAATATCAACTGGCGCTCGTGTCAGGGAACCAACTGCAACATGCCCGAAGACTGGCCGTTCGAGATCAAATTGGGAGTCGCATCGGCCGTGCAGGAGGCTTCGAGTGAGACGCTTCATCAGACGCCGATCGGAACGTCGTCCGACGCCGCGGAGGATGATCTGCTGGGGTTGATTCTGGTAGCGATCGGCTGGGGCCTGCTGGCCTTGCTGACGCCCTGCGTCTTCCCGATGATCCCGATGACCGTATCGTTTTTCCTCAAAGGGAGCGAGTCGGCGGCAGCCGGCCGGTTCAAGGCGTTGATGTACGGATCGTTCATCGTGCTGCTCTATACAGTTCCCATTGCGGCGATCATTCTGATTACGCGCCTGTTGGGCGGCGACGCCGTGACGGCCGATATCTTCAACTGGCTGGCGACGCACTGGCTGCCCAACCTGATCTTCTTCATCGTATTTATGGTTTTCGCCGCGTCGTTCTTCGGTGCGTTCGAGATTACGCTGCCCAGCTGGATGGTCAACAAGAGCGATCGCAATGCCGATCGGGGCGGTCTTCTGGGCGTCTTTTTCATGGCGTTGACGCTGGTGCTGGTTTCGTTCTCGTGTACGGGTCCGATCGTCGGCTCGGCAATTATCGACGCGACCTCGGGCGCTTTCTGGGCGCCGATCCTTACGATGCTGGTCTTCTCGATCACCTTCGCACTGCCCTTCACGCTCTTTGCGATGTTCCCTTCGCTGCTGAAGAACCTCCCCAAGAGCGGCGGCTGGCTCAATTCGGTGAAGGTCGTGCTGGGGTTCGTCGAGGTGGCGCTGGGCTTCAAATTCCTCAGCGTGGCCGATCAGACCTACCACTGGGGACTGCTCGACCGTGAGGTTTACCTCGCGATCTGGATCGTCTCGTTCACGATGCTGGGCTTCTATCTGCTCGGCAAACTGCGCTTTGCGCACGACAGCGAGGTGAAGACCCTCTCGGTGACGCGCCTTGCCTTGGCGATCATCGACTTCACCTTCGTCGTCTATATGATTCCGGGTATGTGGGGCGCGCCGCTCAAGGCGTTGTCGGGCTATCTGCCGCCTCTGCAAACGCAGGATTTCATCCTCGGACAGAGTCCCGTCATCGGCGGAGCCGACGGACAGACGACAATCCGCGTCGCTTCCGAACAGGTAAAATACGGCGATTTTCTGGCGATGCCGCACGGCATCACGGGCTATTTCGAATGGAACGAAGCGCTGGCCGCTGCGCGTGCCGCCGACAAACCGCTCTTCGTCGACGTGACGGGGCACGGCTGCGTCAACTGCCGCGAAATGGAGCAGAAGGTACTCTCCGACGCCCGCGTGCAGCAGATCTTGCGCGACGACTACATCGTCGTGGCGCTCTATACCGACGACAAGGCGCGCGCTGCGAAGGAGGATTGGGTGACCACCGAGGGCGGTACGACGCTCAAGGATATCGGCCGCATCAACTCCTACATCGCCCGTATGCGTTTCAATGTCAATGCCCAGCCCAATTATATCGTGGCCGATACCGCCGGCGACGCACTGCTGCCGGCGCGCGGGTACGACCTGAGCGTCGAGGGCTTCATCGACTTTCTGGAGCGGGGCGTAGCCGAATTTAAAACACGGAAATAGCGATGAAAATCTGTATCGTAGGTCCTGCACATCCCTATCGGGGCGGTCTGGCCTCCATCATGGAGATCATGGCCCGCACCTTCCGCTCGCGCGGTCATGAGGTGGAGATCAAGACTTTCACGGTGCAATATCCCGCGTTTCTCTTTCCGGGCAAGAGTCAGACGGTCGCTACGCTGCCGCCCGAAGACCTTCATATTACGCGGTGCGTTAATACGGTCAATCCCTTCAACTGGTGGCGCGTGGGACGCGCCATCCGCCGCGAACGTCCCGATTTCGTGCTGATGAAGTACTGGACGCCCTTCATGGCGCCCTGCTTCGGTACGATCGCCCGTCTGGCGCGCGGCAACGGCCATACGCGCACGATTTGCCAGATCGACAATGTCGAGCCGCATGAACACCACGTCGTCGACAGACCGCTGAACCGTTATTTTCTCTCGTCGATCGACGGGTTCATCTATATGTCGGAGCAGGTGCACGAGGAGTTGAAGGCCTATACCTCTGTTCCGGCGCTTTTTTCGCCGCATCCGCTCTTCGAGAATTTCGGCGAAGCCGTTGCGCGCGACGCGGCCTGCCGGCATCTGGGACTCGATCCCGAACAGCGATACGCGCTCTTCTTCGGGCTGATCCGTGACTATAAGGGGCTGGATATTCTCTTGGATGCGTGGACGCGGTTCCGACGGCCGGGACATCGGCTGATCGTAGCGGGGGAGTTCTATGCTTCACGGGAGAAGTACGTCAGGCAAATCGAATCGCTCGGGCTGGGTGACGAGGTGATTCTGCACGATTTCTTCGTTCCCGACGCTGATGTGAAATATTATTTCTCAGCGGCCGATTTGGTGGTGCAACCCTATAAAACGGCCACGCAGAGTGGTGTGACGCAGATCGCCTACCAGTTCGAGCTGCCGATGATCGTCACCGACGTGGGCGGTCTGCCCGAAATCGTCCCCGACGGTCGGGTGGGTTATGTCTGCCGGCCCGATGCGGAGAGTGTCGCCGAAGCGCTCGGTCGTATTTACGAAGGCGATACGCTCGCGCGGTTCCGTGCCGCCATGCACGAGGAGAAACGACGTTTTTCGTGGGAAGAGATGTGCAGCCGTATTGCCGAGTTGTACGAGTCGATCCGCTGACCGGCTGTCGCCGCCGAATGACAAGCGCCGCATTCTGTGAGGAATGCGGCGCTTGCATTGGGTGCGGAGGCTACTTTTGGATATTGGCTTCTTCCAGCCCGTAGTGCTTCTTGCGGTCTTCGGCTTTGAGCAGGAAGGCCAGTACGACGGCTACGATGCCGAACAGGGCGAAGATCGCCATCGGCGTGGTGAAGTCGTAGGAGACGTTGCCGTCGGGCAGCGTGAATTTCGAGTAGCGGTCGATTACCCAGCCGATGAGCATCGGCACGCACATCAGGCCGATGTTCTGTACGTAGAAGATCAACGCATATGCCGTTCCCAGCTGTTTCTGCGGGATGATCTTCGGTACCGAGGGCCACATGGCCGACGGAACGAGCGAGAAAGCGACGCCCAGCAGAACCATCACGATTAGTGCGAACCACCACTCGTTGAGAATAGGCAGTGCAAAGAGAACGTGAACGGCCACCAGCATGATCGCGCCGATCACCATCAGCGTGGCGCCTTTGCCGATGCGGTCGTAGAGCGAGCCGAAGAGCGGCGTCAGCAGGATCGTACCGAAGGGCAGGATCGCAGGGATGTCGCCGGCCATATCGGGATCGACGCTGTATTTATAGATCATCAGCTGTGCGGCGAATTTCAGGAAGGGGAAGACGCCGGCATAAAACATCAGACAGAGCAGTGCGATGAGCCAAAACCCCTTGTTGGTAACCACGAACTTGATGTCGCTGAGCTTGAAGCCCTCCTCCTCTTCGGTTTGCGTGGCGGCGATCGACTTGTCGAGTCGTTTGTCCATTACGCAGTAGACCAGATAGGCCAGCAGCCCGATGCAGAGCGCCAGTGCACCGAAGAGCACCGGATAGGAGATGCCGCCCATCGCTGCGGCGATACGGGGGCTGAAGAAAAGCGCGGCGGCTGTTCCCAGACGCGCCATGGCGACCTGCAACCCGAGCGCCAGCGCCAGTTCGTGACCGGTGAACCACTTGACGATCACTTTCGAAACGGTGATTCCGCAGATTTCGGCGCCCATGCCGAAGATAGCGAAGCCGAGTCCGGCCATCCACATCTGGGTCTTGAATCCGAAGAGCATTCCTCCTTCGGGGAAGAGCGGCGAGATGGCGTAGGCCTTCAGAAGCGCCCCGCCGACCATCAGTCCGCAGGCCATGATGCCCGTAAAGCGTACGCCCATCTTGTCGAGGATGATGCCGCCGAAGAGCAGCATCAGCAGGAAGATGTTGAGCCAGCTGTAAGCGCCCGAGAACCAGCCGTATTCGGTCGGTGTCCAGCCCATTCCGCCGTCGACGATACCGCGGGTGAGCATATCGCCCAGCGGCGACATCACGTCGGTAATGAAATACCCGCACATCATCGTGAACGAGACGATCAGCATCGCCGTCCAGCGGGCGGTCGACGAGTCGCTCAGTTTGCGTTTGATTGTTTCAGTCATTGATTATTGAATTTGGATAATAGTTCTGTATCGGATCGTGCGTCGCAGGGAGGAGTAAACACGGCCGACGGCCGTGGAGCCGGCCGTCGGAGTCGTGAAAAGAAGCGTTGCGCAGATCATCGTTCGATCGAGGTATATTGTTTCAGAATCTCGTAGGCCTCCTGAATGCCCAGCTCGCCGGCTTTCGACATATCGAGACACCCCTTGCGTGTATCTTTCATAAAGATCTGCACCAGACCACGGTTGTAGTAGGCTTCGGCGAATGCGGGGTTCAGCTCGATCGCCTTCGTGTAGTCGTTGTAAGCCTCGGGCAGTTTCCCCGACAGCGCCATCAGATTCGCGCGGTTATAGTAGGTGTAGGGGAAGTCAGGGTAGAGCTTTGCCGCCTTGTTCAGGTCGGCGATCGATTCGTCGTAATTGTAGGTGCGCGACTGCGAATTCTGCAACCGTTTGGCCGGATCGGACTCGATGGTGATGCGCTGGTAGGAGTTGTCGATCGACGAGATGAAGTCGATCATCTCCGCCCGCGTGGTCGAACGGTTCAGGTAGAGGAACGGGTTGGCCGGATACTGGTCGATGGCCGACGTGAACGTCCCGACGGCGTTGGTGTACTGCTTGATGAGCGTCTGGGTGATGCCGCGCTGGAACAGCAGCTCCCACGATGCGGGTTCGGCCATCAGCTCGCGGACGTAGCGCTTGTCCAGCACGACGAGCGAGTCGGCGGGCACGTTGCTTTCGCGGGCGGTGAGCGTCAGATAACTGTTGCCGATGCGGCGGCGGAAGTCGGCTTCGCGCTGCGAATGATACCGGCCTGCCGAGACGTTCGAAAGGCTGTCGGGCGAGCGGAGCGTGAAACGGAAGAGCGGCAGCAACGCCAACCGGTTGTCGGCGTTCTTGGCGGTGATGCGTCCGAAGGTGCTGCCTGCGACGTTGGCGTCGAACGACAGCAGCCGGTCGAAACGGTGCGTCGTGTCGGCGTAGATCGAATAGGTGCTGTCGCTCAGACGGGTCTTGTATTCGGCGATTTTGCGCTGTGCGACATCGCGGTCGCGGCGCGAACCATTCTCATCCTTGAGCAGGTAGCGCAGGCGGCTGCGGTTGAGATAGGCGTTGGCGAAGTCGGGGTAAAGCTCGATCGCTTTCGTATAGTCCTCGACGGCGTCCTCGACATTGCCCAGCTGCGCCTGAATACCCGCACGATTGTAGTAGACCAGCACGTTTTCCGGCGAGTAGAAGGCCACCTTGTCGTAGTCCTCCAGCGCGCGGTTGTAGTCGCCGATCTGCGAGCGGACGATGGCGCGGTTGAAGTAGGTGAGCGAATTGGTCGAATCGAGCTGCAGCACACGGTCGAAATCGGCGAGCGACTGCACGGGGCGGTTGGTGCTGGAGTAGACGATGGCACGGTTGAAGTAGGAGAGCAGGTAGCTCGAATCGCAGCGGATGGCCCTGTCGAAATCGGCCTCCGCGTCCTTGTAGCGTTGTTGTTTCATCTCCAGCTCGCCGCGGCGGTTGTAGCTCGTCGGATTCTCGCGGTTGGTGCGGATCGCCGTATCGAAATCGACGTACGCCTGCGTCGTATCCTTGAGATAGAGGTAGCAGACGCCGCGGTTGAGATAGGCGTCCGAGACCTTGTTCTCCTGCCGGATAAACTTGTCGAAGTCGTCGATCGCCTCGCGGAACTGCCGGTTCAGCAGCCGCGTGACGCCCCGGCTGTAATAGGCGTTGGGCAGGTCGGGACGCAGCTCGATCGCTTCGGCGAAATCGGAGAGTGAGTCGTCGTAATTTCCTAATCTTGAACGGGTAATGGCGCGATAGGTGAAGGCGGTGGTGAAGACCGGATTCTTCTCGATGGCGGTGGTGAAATCCGCCTCGGCGCCCAGCAGGTCGTCGAGGTTGTATTTGGCGATACCCCTCAGAAAGTAGCCTTCGTAGGCGTCGTCGTCGAAACGCAGCAGGATGTTGAGCGTACGGATGGCATCCTCGAAATTGTTGTTGATCATGAACGACCGGCCGACGTAGTAGAAATAGTCCCTGTCGTATTGCGCCCGACTGCCGACGCCGATCGTCAACGCGATCGCCAGCAACACTCCCGTAATTCCTTTTCGCATCGTAGATTCCTTCTTTTCTTCAACGTTAACGCTCTTTGCTGCCGGTTTATTGCCGTTATTCGGAATCGTAGCCGAATCGCCGCAATTGCCGCTGGTCGTTGCGCCAGTCGTCGCTGACTTTGACGAAAAGCTGCAGGAAGACCTTCTTCTGAAGGAACTCCTCCAGCTCTTCGCGGGCCTGTTGTCCCACTTTCTTGAGTTTCTCGCCCTTGTGGCCGATCAGAATGCCCTTCTGCGAGTTGCGCGCCACGTAGATCACGGCCGAGATATGGTCGATGGCAGGTTCCTCCTTGTAGGCTTCGATCTCGATCTCGCAGCTGTACGGAACCTCCTTATCGTAGTTGCGCAGAATCTTTTCGCGGATGATTTCCGAGGCGAAGAAACGCAGTGTCTTGTCCGTAAGCGTGTCTTTCGGATAGAAAGGCTCACCCTCGGGCAGCAGCGCCAGAATCCGGTCGAAAAGTCCAGAGATGTTGAATCCCTCCTTGGCCGAAATCGGGATGATCTCCGCCTCGGGCAGCGTCGTGTGCCATTTTTCGACGAGCGTTTCGAGCGCCTCCTGCGTCGTGAGGTCGATCTTGTTGACCACCACCAGCGTGGGCACTCCGCTCTGACGGATGCGGTCGATGATCTCGGCGGCACGTTCGTCGTCCCGTTCGACGGTGTCGGTTACGTAGAGCAGCACGTCGGCGTCCGACAAGGCGCCGCGCACGAAATTCATCATCGATTCCTGTAATTTGTAGCTGGGTTTCAGAATGCCCGGCGTATCGGAAAAGACGATCTGGAAGTCGTCGCCGTTGACGATTCCCAGAATGCGGTGACGCGTGGTCTGCGCCTTGGAGGTGATGATGGAGAGCTTTTCGCCCACCAGCGCGTTCATCAGCGTCGACTTCCCGACGTTGGGATTCCCGATGATATTGACAAAACCCGATTTGTGCATTTTTACAGGGGTATAATTTGGACAAAGGTAACGATAAAATGAAAACCGACAAAGGCCGCAGGTAATTAATTTATCTATCGTATCGTCATAAATCGGAATACAAACTTTGTCTGAACTTGAAAAATGTATATCTTTATATCCCGAAAGGACGCCCCGATGCGGTAAACGGGGCATAATTGCAGTGCGTATGAAATATTCGATTCTGCTGATTTCGCTTTTGTCGTTGGCCTGCACGGATACGGCACATCGGAAACGTGTCGATGTCATTCATTTTGACAGCGGTTTTTCCCTTTATCAGAATACGATTTACGTGGATATAAAGGGGGAAATGACACATGCTTTGAAGTACCGAGATAAGTATTATCTTCTTTTCAAGCAGCCTATTTTAAAATACGGCGGTTATGGAAAGAGGGAGTTGTATGTTTTTGCGGACGGGGAGGTCGAGAAAGCGATTGATATCCCCGGAAAGATGGAAACTGCCTATCTGGATTTTTATGTGAAAAATGACAGTATCATTATAAAATCATATGGGGATGAGCCGTCTTACTGGCTGGATGCGCAGAATTCTGCATGGAGAGAGGCCGACCACACGGACGATCTGATCTTCGAGGATGATCGGTTTCGGGTTTATTCACTGGATTTTGGCGAATGGGGCGGAAAGACTTGGTTCGAAGATAAAAATACAGGTGTCGAATATGCAGTCGAAGTGACGACTCCGCTGATTAACCGGATCGGTTCGACCTATTATTTATCGCGTTCGCAGGAGGTGCTGAAAATCGAAAATCCGTCGGAGCTGAGCGAGTGCACCCCGAATTCTACGTATGAAAAAATCAAGGCGATCGGTCATCTGCCTGTGTGGCAGGGTCTGCCGGCAGCCTGTGAGATACAGTATCGGAACTCCGCCGCCACGTCCCTGCTCGATCCTTTCGACAGCGGGCATTTGTCACGGATCGTCTCTTCATTCGTCTGCCGGAATGAATTGCTGCATATCGTCGAGAGCGATACGACGACTTATATCGCTCGGATTAAGAACAATTCGATCGAGCCGATTCAAAAGATCGGAGAGGGATTTCGCTTTTATAACGGGAATGATTCTTACCGGTGCCGAAATTTGAACGGAACGAATGAATTGTTGAAATTCAAAGCGCAGGACAAACAGACATTCGGCCTGCTGGAAACGAATGAAGACGAGATGCGCATCTTCTATTTCGTGAATAAAGCCGAATTGGAACCAGAGTCGTGCGGCGCTGCCCATGCCGACACGGTGTTTACTCGCCGCATGGATCACATCCTTTCCGGCTGGGGACGATTGGAATTGCAGGAAATCGATCGGGCGGAACGACAATGGGGGACATTCGAATGTACGCCCGGCCATCCGATCGGTATAGGCGACTGTTGGAATCCAAATAAATATGTAATCGATACTTGTAAATCCTATCTGATACGGGAGGATTCATCGATTTCGAATTCGATTATCTATTTTGCTACGCGATCCGACGATTCGGTCAGGGCGATTGTCATGGAGTGGGAGGAAACGAATTTCGGAGCGATCGATTCGGACACGGACGCGGTCTCGGCATTCAAGCGAAAAGAGGAATTTTTGGAAACGGCCATTACCCGATATGCAGGTTCTCCGATTAAAAACAAGTCGGAGAAGAACTACACGGAAAAGACGTGGAAAATGTCTGATGGGCGAAAGATCGATCTGTATACGATGAAGAATTTCAATAGGATACGCTTGATTATATACAGTTCGAATTCAGATTGATGACGGCCGCTATCCTATCGGGTATAACCGAACAACCCTGCAATAGCATTGCAGGGTTGTTTCGTGTTTCTGTCCGCGATTATCTTCGGGGAAATCCGCCCGGCATTTTGGGCATCTTCATTTTGCCGCCGCCGGCGACCATCTTCATCATCTTGCGCGTGTCGTCGAACTGCTTCAGAAGCCGGTTGACATCGGCCATCGTCGTGCCGCTGCCTTTGGCGATGCGTTCACGGCGACGGGCATTGAGTATTTCGGGCTTTTCGCGTTCGGCGGGCGTCATCGATCCGATGATCGCCTCGGTCTGTTTGAAAACATCGTCCGAAATCTCGACCCCTTTGAGCGCCTTTCCCATGCCGGGGATCATCGAGGCGAGATCCTTCAGGTTGCCCATCTTCTTGATCTGGCCGATCTGCGCCAGGAAATCGTTGAAATTGAACTGGTCCTTGACGAGCTTCTTTTTCAGTCGCCGTGCCTCCTCCTCGTCGAACTGCTCCTGCGCACGTTCCACGAGCGACACCACGTCGCCCATACCGAGGATGCGGTCGGCCATACGTTCGGGATGGAAGACTTGCAGAGCATCCATCTTTTCGCCGCTCGAAATGAATTTCAGCGGTTTGTCCACCACCGAGCGTATCGAAATAGCGGCGCCGCCGCGCGTATCGCCGTCAAGCTTGGTTAAAATAACGCCGTCTATGGCTAAAATATCGTTAAACGCCTTGGCTATATTAACCGCGTCCTGACCCACCATCGAATCGATAACAAGCAAAATATCGTTAACCTCTACCGTTTCGGTAATGCGCTTTAATTCGTCCATAAGCGCCTCGTCTATATGAAGACGGCCCGCGGTATCGAGTATTAAATAATCGTAGCCGTAATCCCGCGCCTTTTCAACCGCCTTTTTTGCGATTATTTCGGGTTTTTCGGTTCCCATTTCAAAAACGGGAGCGTCAACCGCCTTGCCTACCACCTTAAGCTGTTCGATAGCGGCGGGGCGGTAAATATCGCAGGCAACAAGCATAGGCCTGTGCCCCTGCGCCTTTAAATATTTGGCAAGCTTTGCGGAGTGCGTGGTTTTACCCGAGCCCTGAAGACCGCACATCATAATTACGGTGGGTATTTTGTTGGCGGTTTTAAGCCTTGCCTGCTCGCTGCCCATAAGGGCGGTAAGCTCTTCCTTAACTATTTTAACAACCGTTTGCGGCGCGGTAAGGCTTTCCATAACGTTTGCGCCTATGCATTTTTCGGTAACGGTATTGGTAAAATCCTTAGCAACCTTATAGTTAACGTCTGCCTCAAGCAAAGCAAGGCGCACTTCGCGCATTGCCGCCTTAACGTCCGATTCGCTGAGCTTGCCCTT
>URRP01000021.1 GCA_900550375.1 uncultured Alistipes sp.
TCCAGAACGACATCCTCAAGGAGTTCATGGTGCGCAACACCTATATTTATCCGCCCGAGTTCTCGATGCGCATCATCGCCGACATCTTCGAGTACACCTCGAAGAATATGCCCAAGTTCAACTCGATCTCGATTTCGGGGTATCATATGCAGGAGGCAGGCGCTACGGCGGACATCGAGCTTGCGTATACGCTGGCCGACGGTCTGGAGTACCTGCGTGCGGGCGTCAACGCCGGCATGTCGGTCGACGCCTTCGCACCGCGTCTGTCGTTCTTCTGGGCTATCGGCATGAATCACTTCATGGAGATCGCCAAGATGCGTGCGGCGCGTATGCTGTGGGCCAAGATCGTCAAGCAGTTCGATCCGAAGAACCCCAAATCGCTGGCGCTGCGTACCCACTCGCAGACCTCGGGCTGGTCACTCACGGAGCAGGACCCCTTCAACAACGTAGCCCGCACGGCTATCGAGGCGATGGGCGCCGCGTTGGGTCACACCCAATCACTGCACACCAACGCGCTGGACGAGGCGATCGCTCTGCCGACCGACTTCTCGGCGCGTATCGCCCGTAACACCCAGATTTACATTCAGGAGGAGACCAACATCTGCCGTCAGGTAGACCCGTGGGCCGGCTCCTACTATGTGGAGAGCCTCACCGAGGAGATCGCACAGAAGGCGTGGGAGCGCATTCAGGAGGTCGAGAAACTGGGCGGCATGGCCAAGGCGATCGAGACCGGTATCCCGAAGATGCGTATCGAGGAGGCTTCGGCCCGCAAGCAGGCGCGCATCGACTCCGGCGTGGAGAAGATCATCGGTGTCAACGAGTTCCGTCTGGAGAAGGAGGCCCCGATCGATATCCTCGCCGTGGACAATACCGCCGTGCGCGAGAGTCAGATCAAGCGTCTGAAGGAGCTGCGCGCTTCGCGCGACGAGGCTGCCGTGCAGAAGGCGCTGGCCGCCATCACCGAGTGCGTCAAGACCAAGCAGGGCAACCTGCTGGAGTTGGCCGTCGAGGCTGCGAAGGTGCGTGCTACGCTGGGTGAAATCTCGGATGCCTGCGAGGTGGTCGTAGGTCGATACAAAGCTATTATTCGTTCGATTTCAGGTGTTTACAGTTCAGAAGTGAAAAACGATACGCAATTCGAGAAGGCGAAGGAGCTGTGCGCTCGGTTCGCCAAGAAGGAGGGCCGTCAGCCGCGCGTGATGATCGCGAAACTCGGTCAGGACGGTCACGACCGCGGCGCCAAAGTCGTTGCGACGGGATATGCCGACATCGGTTTCGACGTCGATATGGGTCCGTTGTTCCAGACGCCAGCCGAGGCTGCGAAGCAGGCCGTCGAGAACGACGTGCACGTGGTGGGCGTTTCGTCGCTCGCGGCGGGTCACCTGACGCTCGTGCCGCAGATCATCGCCGAGCTGAAGAAGCTGGGCCGCGAGGACATCGTGGTGATCGTGGGCGGCGTCATTCCGGCGCAGGACTACGACGAGTTGTACCGCGACGGTGCGGCGGCCATCTTCGGCCCCGGTACGCCGATCGCGACGGCCGCCATCAAGATGCTCGAAATCCTGATGGGCGAGTAAGCAGCCGTTCTTTTCGTTTGAGCCGGAGAATTCCACTGGAGTTCTCCGGCTCAAACGTTGTCGGAGGTTGGATTTTTCAGCGGAATATGCTACCTTTGAAAAGCGGAACCGGATTGCCGGAAATAAAATATAAAGAAAAAATCATGCCCTACAACAATCTGCGTGAATTTATCGAACGGCTCGAACGCGAGGGCGAGTTGGTGCGCGTCGCGGCCGAGGTGTCGCCCGTGGAGGAGATCGCCGAACTGACCGACCGCATGGCCAAGCAGCCCGGTGGCGGCAGGGCGATCCTGTTCGAACGGACGGGAACCGAGTTCCCCGTGGTGACCAACCTGATGGGTTCCGAGCGCCGCATGGCGCTGGCGCTGGGCGTGGAGTCGCTCGACGGTCTGACGCGGCGCATCGACGCGCTGCTGCACGAGGCGCTGGCGCCGAAGGCGACGCTGTGGGAGAAGCTGCGGATGCTGCCGCTGTTGGGCGAGATGGCGCGGTGGATGCCCCGCAGCTTACGGGGACGCGGCGCCTGTCAGGAGGTGGTGCTGCGCGGCGACGCTGCGCGGCTGTCGCTGTTGCCGGTGCTCAAGTGCTGGCCGGCGGACGGCGGGCGGTTCGTCACGCTGCCGATGGTGCACACGCTCGATCCCGATACGGGGGTGCGCAACGTAGGGATGTATCGTATGCAGATTTTCGACGACCGCACGACGGGGATGCATTGGCACGTGCACAAGACCGGTGCGCGCCATTACGACGCCTACCGGCGACAGGGGCGGCGGATGCCGGTGGCCGTGGCGCTGGGCGGCGATCCTGCCTACACCTATGCCGCGACGGCGCCGATGCCCGACAATATGGACGAATACCTGTTGGCGGGGTTTCTGCGCCGGCGGCCCGTGCGGCTGGTGCGCTGCCTGACCTGCGAGATCGAGGTGCCGGCCGACTGCGACTTCGTGATCGAGGGCTATGTCGATCCAGCGGAGGAGAAGACGGTCGAGGGGCCGTTCGGCGACCACACGGGATTCTATTCGCTCGAAGATCGTTATCCCCGCTTCCACGTGACGGCGATCACGCATCGCCGCGACGCGGTGTATCCTGCTACGGTGGTGGGCGTGCCGCCCGAGGAGGACGCCTATATCGCGCAGGCGACCGAACGGATTTTTCTGGCGCCGATCCGGCTGGCCGTGCAGCCCGAGGTGCGCGATCTGTGGATGCCGACGGCCGGCACGGCGCACAATCTCTGCGTCGTCTCGATCGATCGGCGGTACGAGGGGCAGGTGCACAAGGTGGCGCAGTCGCTGTGGGGCGCAGGGCAGATGATGTTCAACAAGTATCTCGTCGTCACGGGGGCCGAGACCGAAATCCGCAGCTCCGACGCATTGGCGGCGCTGGTGCGCCGGCTCGATCCGGCACGCGACCTGATTGCAGCCGAAGGCGTGCTCGACGTGCTCGATCATGCGACGGCGACGACGGGTTTCGGCGGCAAGCTGGCCATCGATCTGACGCAGGCTGCCGCACGGGAGGAGACGCCGCTGCGACTGCCCGAAGGCTTCGAGCCGTGCGGCGGCGTAGAGAGCGTGACGACCGCGCAGGCCGCGAAATGGCGCACGCTGACGCTGTTCGTCGACCGTGCAGCGGAGTGCGTCGATGCGGCGGAGTTCTTCGCACGGAACCCCGTGCAGGGGGTGAAATTCGCCGTGCTCTTCGACCGCGAAGCCGAAGGGTTGACGGCCTCCGAGCTGCTGTGGTTGGCGGCGGCCGACAGCGATCCGCGGCGCGACGTGACGGTGGTCGGAAGCGTCGTGGTCGTCGATGCGCGCAGCAAGCGGTCCGGCGTGGCGGGGCATCCCGCGCGTTTCCCGAACGTGACTGTCGCCTCGCCCGCGACGGTGGCAGCGGTGGATGCCCGCTGGGCGGAGTACGGGCTGGGCGAGCCGATGGCGTCGCCGTCGGAGCGTTACCGCCGGTTGTTGTTATCCGATAAAGCTGCGTGGTGATGTGGTCGCGCGACGATCGACGGACGCTCATTCTGCTGCTGCCGCTGTTGGTGCTGGCCGTGGCGGCTTTTCTGCTGCTCGAACCGAAAGCTGCGCGGAAAGCTGCGCCGAAGACCGAGATGCCGGCGGATGCGGCGGAGCTTTTCGACTTCGATCCCAATACGGTCGATTACCGTGCACTGCGGCGGCTGGGTTTCACGAAGCAGGATGCAGCGGGTGTGCTGCGGTTTCGTGCGGCGGGCAAGGTCTTCCGCATACCGGAGGATTTCGCCGCCTGCTATCAGGTGAGCGATTCGATGTACGACCGGCTGGAACCCCATATAAAGATCGGTACGGAGTACCGCTTCCGGCCCCGCCGCGACAGTGTGCAACGGTTGCGCAAGCCCTTCGAACGCCGCGAACGGGTCGCGGTGCCTTTGGTGCCGTTCCGCATCGATACGATGACCGCGCGGTTTCTGCGCGCCATCGGCTTTACGAAGCGGCAGGCCGAGGCGATCGCCGACTACAATACCCTCGTGGGCGGTTTTCGTGACGAGGAGGAGCTGTGCGACTATCCGATCATCGGCGATTCGGCCGGCCGGCGTCTGGCCGCCTATGCGATCTTCCCCGAACGGCGGCGTCCGCTGCACGATCCGGTGGAGCTGAATACGGCCGACTCGGCGGCGCTGCGCGCGGTAAGCGGCATCGGGGAGAAGACCGTCGGGGAGATTCTCGACTACCGGCGCCGGTTGGGCGGCTTCTGCCGCGTGGAGCAGCTGGCAGAAGTTCGGGGCGTCACGGAACGCAATTATGAGCGGATTGTGAAACAAATTTCGGTCGATAGTTGCAAAATTTCAAAAATAGATATTAACTTTGCAACTCCGAAAGCGATGGCGGAGCATCCCTACATTGCACCGCGCACACTTCGGAAGATTTTGAAACAAAGACAATTGAAAGGAGGCTGGAGTACCTTAGAGGAGTTGATCGAAGGCGAAATACTGACACGCGAGGAGGCAGCGAGACTGCGTCCTTATCTTCGCTTCGGGGGTACGAATGACGGAAAATGACGATTGACACACCTTTCGACGGCCGGCGGAGGCCGCAATGATCCGCAACCTTTCAAAAAGATTCAGTAAAACATTAAAATTAAGGAATAGTATGATTATCATGCCGGTTAAAGAGGGCGAAAACATCGAGAAGGCCCTCAAGAAATTCAAGCGTAAATACGAGCGTACGGGTGTTCTGAAGGAGCTGCGCCGTCGTAAGTATTTCACCAAGCCGTCGATCGCCAAGCGCGAAGCGATGCAGCACGCCGTCTACGTGGAGCACATGAACCGCGATGACGAATAGTTCGACTCGGTCGGCTGAAAGCTGGACAGGCAACTTTTTTGAAGGTTGCCTGTCTTTTTTTTGCAAATTCTATCACCGAATTTTCTGAAAATTATTATATTTACGAACTCATATCAGGTTACCTTTAATTTAAATTTATTCGCATGAAAAAACTGTTTTTCTTGGCGGCGCTGTTGTGTACGGCGTTGGCCGGCTGCGAGTACGACGATTCGAATGTGCAGGAACGACTTGACGGTCTGGAAGATCGGGTCGCTGCACTCGAAAAAGCCGTAAACACGCTCAACACGAATGTTTCTACCTTGCAGTCGTTCGTCGACGGCAAGCTCTTCATCACCTCGGTGACCGAAAATCCCGAAGGGGGGGGGTACACGCTTTCGCTGGTAACGTCTAACGGCGAAGCGTCGGAGATCGTCATCAAGAACGGCGAAGACGGAGCGGCTCCCGTCGTGGGCGTCAAACTCGACACCGACGGGAAGTATTACTGGACGCTCGACGGCGAGTTTATCAAAGAGGACGGGAAGAAGATTCCCGTTACGGGCGACGACGGCGTGACGCCTGTTTTCAAAATCGAGAACGATACATGGTATGTCTCCTATGACAAGGAGGTTACGTGGAAGGAGTGCGGCCGGGCGACGGGCGCCGACGGCGACGCCTTCTTCAAGAAGGTCGAGCTGAGCGAGGACGGCCGTTACGTCCATCTGACGCTCGCCGACGGCCAGACGGTGCTGACGCTGGAACTTTACACGGGATTCGGCATTGCGTTCGAATCGGGTTCCGGCTTTGTGTCGCCGGGCGGAAAGATCGATATTCCCTTCGTGCTTACGGTCGCCGACGACAAGACCGTCGTCGAGACGATTGCCAAAGGAAACTGGGAGGCCGAAGTGGTGATGGACGGTACGACGGGCGGCAAGATCGCCGTTACGGCTCCTGCCGAAAGCTCGACGGGCCGCGTGATCGTTCTGCTGAGCGACGGCGCATCGAAGACGATCATGAAGACGCTGACCTTCGTTTCGGGCGTGATGAACGTCTCGACCCAGTCGCAGGAGGCTGCGGCTGCCGGCGGAACGGCCAACTTCGAGTTGCAGACCGATGTCGATTTCGAAGTCGTGATTCCCGATGAAGTCAAGGGGTGGATATCGCGCATCGAGACACGCGCGCTGCGCGACGAAACGCTGACCTTCGACGTGAAGGCCAACGATACGGGCGAAGACCGGACGGCGAAGATCGAACTGGCCTGTGCGGGGACGGTGGTCGAGACGCTGCTGATCTATCAGATGCCCGACTTCGATCCGGCCGCGTTCGTGGCCAAGGTCGCCGTGACGGACAAGATGGCGAATACGCTCATCCTTCCGCTGGACGGTACGGTGAACGCCACCGTGGCGTGGGGCGACGGTACGACCGATGCGGTTACGGAGGTGCGCCCTCAGCATGTCTACGAGAAGGCGGGCGAATACTATGTGACGGTGACGGGTACGGTTACGGGTCTCGGCAACCGACTGACCAAAACCAGCCAGAACGCCATCGTGCGTGTGGTACAGTGGGGACAGCTGGGGCTGGAGTCGCTCAATGAGGCGTTCTATAACAATAAAGGACTTGCGCAGGTAGCGTTGCCCGAAGAGGGCGCTTTCGCCAAGGTGACCACGACAGACGATATGTTCTACAACTGTACGCTGCTTGAAGAGATCCCCGTCGGACTGATCGACCGGTGTACGGAGCTTACGACCGTGGAGTCGATGTTCTCGGGCTGCACGGCGTTGACGTCTATTCCTGCGGGATTCTTCGATAAGTGTCCGAAGATCACGTCAGTGGCTTCGGTGTTCAAGGGCTGCAAGAAAGTGACGGAGATTCCCGCCGGATTGTTCGACCTCCTGCCGGAGGTGACCGACCTGTCGAGTGTCTTCTACGGCACCGGAATTACGACCGTTCCCGATGGAATTTTCAACAAACAGACGAAGGCGACGGCGCTGGGGAGTGCTTTCTACGGCTGTACGGCGCTGACGACGGTTCCGGAGGATCTCTTCGCCAGCCAGACGGAGGTTACCAGCATCGTGTCGCTCTTCAAGGGCTGCACGGCACTGGAATCGATACCTGCCGGGCTGTTTGATCCCTTCACGAAGATAACCTCTATGAGCAGCCTGTTCAGCGGCTGTACGTTGCTGGGCAACCTCCCCGCAGGACTGTTCGACAAGGTGGGAAGCAATATGGCCGCGGACGGGAAGCTGGATGTATCCTATCTCTTCGAGAACTGTAAGAAGATGACCGATTTCCCGACGCTGGCCAACCTCCCGAGAGTAACGAATGTTGCGGCCTTCTGGAAAGGATGTACGGCCCTGACGACGGTTCCTGCCGACTATTTCCCCGCGGATTGCGAAGCGGCCATTTCGGTGGCCAATATGTTCAACGGCTGTACGTCGCTCAAGACCCTTCCGGCCGGTCTGTTGAAGAGCTGCACCGGTATAACGATCTCTTCGAACATGTTCCAGAGCTGCACGTCGCTCGAGACGCTTCCCGAAGGACTGTTCGATGCGATGAGCAAATGTACGAATATCAAGGAGATGTTCAAGGGGTGTACGTCGCTCGAATCGTTGCCCGCGACGCTGTTCGACAAGATGACGTCGATCAACGCGACAGCTTCGGCCTTCTACGGGTGTACCGCCTTCACGGGCGAATCGCCCTATATGACCGTTGAGGTCGAAGGCAAACAGGTGAAGGTACACCTCTACGATCGGGTCGACTACAAAGACCTCTTTGAGAAGGTACCGGATTCGGCAGTAAACAGCGGAAGAGACGTCAAGGACTGCTTCAAGAACTGTACGAAGATGGCCGACTACGCGATCGCCCCCATCGCATGGGGCGGTACCGGCGACGGTACGACGGCTGCGCCGACCATTACCCTCTCCCATGCAGCTCCCGTGGGCTTAGAGTATCACGCCATCGACTTTACGGTCAAGGGTACGGAGTTCAAATCGGGCAAATACATCATCGGTACGACGCAGCTCGTACAGAGCGTGCTCGACGAGTTCGACGGCGATATGGTGAAGGCGACCAATAAATACGGCATAGCGTTCTCGGCCACGCAGCTCAAAGAGTTGATGTCGGAGACGGGGCTGGTGCTCGATTTCCATAATCTCGAGCCGCAGACCGAATATACGCTGCTCGTGCGCGGCAACAACGTTCACGGGACGATCTTCGAAACTGCGGTTGTCACGACAGCAGCCCGTCCGCAGGGCAGCGCCGAGTACGAACGTTACATCGGTACGTGGACCGTTACCACCACCTCGTCGGAGGTTACCAAGCAGCCGCAGACTTATACCATCCGCATCGAGCCGTATCGCAACGACGTAAGTTACAGGGTCTACGACTGGGGAGCTACCTTCTTGGGAAGCGGGAAACCGGCTGCCGGAGAAGAGGCGGAAGTGGATCCTTACCCCTTCTATATGACCTATAAGGGGGATGGTTCGGTCGAGATCAACTCCTTCGATGATCTGGGCATGTACGGTTGGTCGAGCTATGTGTATATCCGTTATCGGTTCCTCAACCAACAATCGCAGCCGTCGATCTGGATCACGCGCGATCCGCTCGTCAAGGGGACGTACGATACCGCCTCGAACGAGATCACGATCACTTGTGATACGTTCAACGACACGGAGGGCATCACGCATCAGATTACCGGTTTCGATTACGTGCTCTATTCCAGCAGTGTCGGGTATTATGAAGCGAAGAATCTCATCAAGCCGGGGTATCTGATCGACGACTCGAAGGTCGATTACGGCGTAGGTCCCTACAAGTTGACCAAGGCCGCTGCCGCGACGTCGGCTTCGGTGAAGAAATCGGCTGCGAAATTCGAATCGCTGCGTCCGACCGAGGCGAAGGCACCGGCCGCTGCGCCCGCCGGAATCCACCGGCTGTCGATGATGTCGGTTCACTGAGGGTTTTCCCTGTAAGTTGACGACTCCGTCCCGAAATCATTCGGGACGGAGTTTTTTCGTATTTAGCCGCAATTTTATCCCTCCGCCCGATTTCGGAACGTTTCGACATTGCCGGGCAATGTCGAAACGTTCGTCGCCGCCGGTCGGAGCCGTACGAGCCTTTCGAAATGAAATCCGCCCCTGCTGCAAGAGTCTGCGGCAGGGGCGGATATGTCAACGGGAGCAGCGACTCCCTGTAAACCGGACGAGCCGGTTACTGCTTGGTTTGCGTAGCGATCTGCGTCTCGAAGTATCTCTTCACGTCGTTCCAGCGGTAGTAGGGGGCCAGATCGCTTTCGAGACGGATGCGGGATTCGCGTTCGTTGAAGAGGAACTTCACGAGCACGTCGTCGCTGCCCGGGCGGCGGAAGAAGACCAGCTGGATGTTGGTGGCCATCGGCGTCACGCGCCAGCAGCTCCACGCTTCGTCGATCTTGCGGAAGTCGCTTTCGCGGGTGTCGCACCCTTCGATGCCCATGAGTCCCACCAGCGGGATCACGTTCACATCGTGGCCGTAACGCAGCGATGCCGACAGGTCGCCCGTCGAGATCGCTTCGTCGGCCTCGGCGACGAAATTCCGCAGCAGAGGCACGGCGTCGCTCAGGGCGCGATGGCCGAACTCGGCCGAGGGACCCTCTTCGAGATACATCTGATAGTTGCGCACGGCGTAGAAGGCGTAGAGTTCGTCGGGCGTGAAGAGATCGTAGAACGAGCAGTCGAGGTAGTCGATGTCCTGCATCACCGAAGCGACGCAGTAGAGATCGTTCATGAAGCGGAGCTGATCTTGCTTCTTGCCGATCAGAGAAGGATCGGTCACGAGCGCACGGACGAACCGCGCGGGATCGATTTCGCGTTCCCGCAGTTCGGCGATGCGCTGCTTGGTCTCCTTCTTGATCTTGGTCGCCTCGGTCATGCAGAACATATAGTCGAGGTAGCGTTTGCTTGCCTCGCGCGTGATGTCGATCGCGGGATTCAGCTCCTTGAGCCGTTCGTTGGCGGCGGCCATGCTGAGCATACAGCGCGGCACGAGCGTCGCACGGGCGCGGATGCGGCACAGGCGGCCGTCGGCCGTCGAAAAGATTTCGGGGAAGGAGGAGTACATACGTTCGGCGATGCCGCGATGTTCGCGCACGCCGCGCGGCGACAGATCGCCGTAACGGTGGCGGGCGTCGTCGGCGACGACCTCGATGCGGCGCAGTGCATCTTCACCCAGTGGCGTCAGCTTGCCCGCTTCGGCCGCCTTGCGGAGTTTCTCGCGCGGATTTTCATAGACGCTTTCCGATGCGTGCCAGCGCGAACCGTGACGGCCGTAGTGGCTGATGTAGAAAGGTTCGTATCCTTCGGGCGCGGGCGTCGCCGCTGCACGGGGATGGTTCTCGTAACAGTAGTAGAGCGCCGCCGTGCGGTTGAGGTCTTCGAGGGTTTGCTCCTTGGTACTCTGCGCCGCCGCGCCGCCAGATAGCAGCAGGGCGGAAAAGAGCAGTAGAATCGCTTTTCTTTTCATTTAGATAAAGTTATACAGGTTATTCGGTTATTTTCAGAACGACCGCCGAAACGGGTTTCATCTTCAGTGTGGAGAGGCCCTTTTTCGAGGTGTATTTCACGCGGGCGGCCTCTCCGTAGACCGTCTGCGCGGCGGCGCCTTCCGAGGCGAAGCGTGCCGTCACGCTCTGCTTCGACGGATTGAGAGCGATGAGATACTTCTCGCCGTTCAGCTCACGGGCGTAGACCATCGGGTAGGGCTGCTCGACGTCGCTTACGAAGCGCCATGCGCCGCGTGTTCCGAGTGCCGGCGTCTGCTGCCGCAGGGCGATCAACCCCTTCACGTAGTTGAGAATCGACTGTGGGTCGCGCTCTTCGGCGGCAACGGTGGGGCGTGCCGGCGAGGGATCGATCGGCAGGTAGAGCCGCGCGGCATCGGCGGTCGAGAAGCCTGCGTTGGCCGAGTCGTCCCACTGCATCGGGGTGCGGCAGCTACTGCGATTGCGGCTGGTAAAACTGCCCTCCTTGACGGGGGCGTCCTCCAGATTGCGCAGGCCGATCTCCTCGCCGTAGTAGACGATCGGTACGGCTGGAAGGGTCAGGAAGAGCGTGAGGGCCGTCTTGAGTTGTTCGGGCGTATTGCGGTCGAAACGGTTGAGCCGCCAGATGTCGTGGCTGCACGTCGGCATGGCGGCATAGCCCAGATCGCGCGTGGCTTCGTATTCGATGCGGTAGTTCTCGGCGAACTCCTTCACCTGTCCGCGCCCTTCGTAGTCGAAGAAGCAGGGAGTCTGTTTCGTGCCGCGGTCGTCGGTCTGGCAGACCAGCGAGCGGTAGATCTTCGTGCCGGCGCCGTTGTGGATCAACAGGTCGATGTGGAAGCCCGCACGGAGCGACTGACGCGGCTGACTCCACTCGGAGATGAGGATGCCTTCGGGGTATTTCGCTTCGAACCAGCTGCGCAGTTCGTGCCACAGACGCATCGTGCCCGTATGCTGCTTATCGTCGCCCTTGACCAGACTCTGGGCCATGTCGCAGCGGAAGCCGTCGACGCCCTTGTCCATCCAGAACGAGATGATGTTCTTCAGTTCGTTGCGCACGGCCGTGGGACCCGGATCGTCGTATCCCTGCTGCCAAGGCTGTGCGGGATCGGGATGCAGGTAGCCGTAGTTGAGCGCAGGCTGAATGTCGAAGAAGTTCTTCATGTAGTTGCCGCTGCGCGGAGCGTCGCTCTTGACGAATTTCTTGGTCGGAAACGAATCCTTCGAGTCGCTCCAGATGTAGTAGTCGCTGTATTGCAGTTGCGTGTCCGCTTCGGACGACTGGCGGAACCACGGATGCTTGTCCGACGTGTGGCCCGCCACCAGATCCAGACAGACGCGGATACCTCTGTCGTGGGCGTCGCGGATGAGCTGTACCAGTTGGGTATTGGTGCCGAAGCGGGGATCGATCCGGTAGAAATCGGTGATGTCGTAGCCGCCGTCTTCGAATTCACTCTCGAAAACGGGACTGAGCCAGATGGCGTTCACACCGAGACTCTGGATGTAGGGGAGTTTGGCGCGGATACCCTCCAGATCGCCGATGCCGTCGCCGTCGCTGTCTTTGAAGGACGAAGGATAGATGTGGTACAGAATTCCCTCCTTGAGCCATTCGGGGACTTGCTGGGCCGATACGGGCAGCAGGAAGAGCGCGGCTGCCCATGCAAGAAAGATACGTTTCATCAAAGCTAATTTAGGTTCGTTTGTGCTTCCGGCCGCTCGTTTCGCCGAGATCGTTTACTGAAGACAATGGGGCCGAATACGAAATCGAGTGCTGTCTGTCCGAGCGGGACTTGCTCCTGCAAAGATAGGTTTTCTCGGGTGGAATTACAAACTCCCGACGGAGTTTTCCGCGTTTTTTCGATCCGAAACGAAGAAGATAAAGGAATAATTCCTATCTTTAACGAATCAAACGAAACATTTTTTACAACTACTAATTTTTAGATCGAAAGCAAATGAAACGATTGACGATTCTTGCGGCGCTGCTCATCGCGGCGGTCTGCGTATCGGCGCAGGACTATCACATCAAACTGTGGGACAATGCGACGGCTCCGACCTCGAACGGCGTGACGGGCGACGAGTATGAACCCAAACCCGGAACGCTGACCAACACCTCGTCGGCCGAAATCTGGATTTACAAACCCGCGCCCGAGAAAGCGACGGGACAGGCGATCGTTTTCTGCCCGGGCGGAGGCTACTCGCAACTCTCGATCGCCAACGGTCACAACACCTGCAAGTGGTTCGCCGAGAACGGCATCGTGGGTGTCATGCTGAAGTATCGTCTGCCCAACGGCCATTCGGAGGTGCCGCTCAACGACTTGGACAAGGCGGTGGCGACGGTGCGCGAGATGGCCGGCGAGCTGGGTGTCGATCCGCATAAGGTGGGTGTTTCGGGTACTTCGGCGGGCGGTTATCTGGCCGGTTCGGCAGGCGTTATGTCCGAATCGAAGCCCGACTTCATGGTATTGATCTATCCGGTGGTGTCGAGCGATCCCGACAAACGCCATCTGGGAACCTTCCAGCAGCTCGTCGGCAAGGAGAACGTCGAGACCGAAGCTGCGAAGTTCTCGCTGGAAAAAGTGGCCGACAGCACGGCGTGTCCGGCGCTGATCTTCCACAGCGACGACGACAAGGTGGTTCCGGCCATCAACGCCGCGCTGCTCTACGAAAAACTCAAGGCCAACGGCGTGAAGGCTTCGCTGCATATCTTCCCCTCCGGCGGTCACGGCTGGGGCATGAGTACGAAATTCAAGTATCACGAGAATTTCAAGGCTGCGACGCTCGACTGGCTGAAGGTGATTAACGCCGAGTCCGACAAGGCCGCTGCGACGAAAAAATAGGCGGTCTCAGACTTGCCGCCGATTTCGGGAAGGCTTCGGCCTTCCCGCTTTTTTTTGCGGGTCGTTCGGAAGGGGCGGGGTTCCGCTCTCTTCGCCTTACCTTCTCTGCGCTCGGTTTCCTCCTTCTGGCGCGGCATAGCCCGGTTGCGATCTCTGCCCGCATTGCGCACGTCGGTTACGGTCTTCGTTGACTCTTTCTTTGAAAGGAAAAGCGATCTCTGTACTTTTGGCTTGACCCTGCGGCCGATCCTCACGTCGGACGTCTGCGACGCTCTCCTCAGGATGACAACTCTATGAACAAGCGGTAAACATCCCCCTCAGGATGATGGTTGTATTGTCATTCCGAGCGAAGAGAAACGGAGCGTGGGAATCTACCGTTTTTTGTTTTCTTGTCTGCGATGTTTCCAATCGGTCGGTCCTCGCGTCGGACGTCTGCGACGCCCTCCTCAGGATGACAGAAGAAACCCTCAGGGTGACGCACGGCACAGACAATCGACATTTCATGACCGATTATTCGGAAGTTTTTCCTACTTTTGTTCGAACGTTTCCGACAAGCGAGGGCAGAGGCCGTTTACGGATTATGCCGAGCGTAGAAAACGAAGATGAAACCAACATAAAACTCCCGACCGAAACCATGATCGTTATCGCAGACAGCGGATCGACCAAATGCAACTGGCAGCTCGTCGACGGCGGCACGGTGCGCCGCGTGCAGAGCCGAGGCATCAACGCCGTGCTCCAACGCCCCGACGAGGTGGAAGTCCTGCTGGCCGAGACCTTCGCAGAACCGGTGCAGGCCGAAGCACTCCACTTCTACGGTGCCGGCTGCGGCGAACGCTACCCCGATCAGAGCGCCCGTCTGCAAGAGGTATTGGCGCGCTATTTCCCTGCGGCGCGCATCGCCGTCGAATCCGACCTCACAGGTGCGGCCCGCGCACTGCTGGGCGACCGCGCAGGCATCGCCTGCATCCTCGGTACGGGATCGAACTCCTGCTACTACGACGGCGTGCGCATCGTGCGCAACACGCCGCCGCTGGGGTGGATTCTGGGCGACGAGGGCAGTGGATCGTACATCGGCCGGCAGCTCGTCGGGAACTTGCTGAAAGGAATCTACGGCGAATCGTTGCGCCGGCTCTTTTTCGAAGAGGAGCGGCTCGACTACGACGAGATCATCCACCGCGTCTACCGCGAAGGAATGGCCAACCGCTTTCTGGCCTCGTTCACACGATTCGTGGCACGGCACATCGACCGCCCCGAACTCGACCGACTGGTCCGCGAAGCATTCCGTGCGTTCGTGCGGCGCAACCTCGCGCACTACCCCGCCGATGCCGAAGTGGCGGCGCTGGGCGGCGTCGCCTGTCATTTCGAACGGCAGCTGCGCGAGACGCTCGAAGCGGAAGGGCTGCACGCGGGAGGAATCGTCGAGAGTCCCGACGAAGGATTATTGAACTATCATATATGGAACAGATCAGAGTAACGGAACAGGCTTCGGCCTACGACGATTTGCAGCGGATGTCGGTGCACGACCTGCTGACGGGAATCAACCGCGAAGACCGCCGCGTAGCCGATGCAGTGGCCGAGACCATCCCCACGATGGAACGGCTCATCGAGCGGATCGTCGAGCGGATGCAGCGCGGCGGACGAATGTTTTATATCGGCGCCGGCACGTCGGGCCGCTTGGCCGTGACCGACGCCTCGGAGCTGCCTCCGACCTACGGCGTACCCTTCGATCGGGTGATCGGCCTGATCGCCGGCGGCGACGGCGCCCTGCGCAAGGCCGTGGAGTATGCCGAGGACGATAGCGAAGGGGCGTGGCGCGACATGCAGCCGTGGCAGCCCGACGGCGGTGACGTGCTGATCGGCGTCGCAGCGTCGGGTACGACTCCTTATGTCGCCGGCGGTCTGCGCACGGCACGGGCGCACGGGCTGCTGACCGGAGCGATCACCTGCAATCCGCAGTCGCCCGTCGCCGCCGAAGCGGAATACGCGTTGGAGGCGGTCGTAGGCCCCGAATTCGTCACGGGTTCGACGCGCATGAAAGCCGGCACGGCGCAGAAACTGATGCTCAATATGATCTCCACGGCGGTGATGATCCGCTTGGGACGCGTCGAAGGGAACAAGATGGTCAATATGCAGCTGACGAACAACAAGCTCGTTGAGCGCGGCATGCGCATGATCGTACAGGAGACGGGCATCGCCGCCGCCGAAGCCCGTGCTCTGCTGCTCGCCTGCGGTTCGGTCAAGGCCGCACTCGACAAGATCAAAAACGGCGGCCGGTAACGAAGCGGAGCCGGCCGGTAACATCGGATCCTCACGTCGCGTCCTGCGGCCGCTCCTCAGGATGACGCACCAATTAACGATGAACAATCGGGCTGTCATCCTGAGCGAAGTGAAACGAAGCGTGAGGATCAAACGGTTCTTTTTCCGTCGATTCCGCAAAACGACAGCGATCTCCCGAAATTATTCGGAAGATCGCCGGCGTTTCGTAAGGATGAAAACCCTTTCAGGCCTCTTTTACCGCCGCCCCTCTTTGGCCTCGATGCACTCGGTGGCGTGAGGCACCTTCATCAGGCGCTCCTTGGGGATGAGTTTTCCCGTAGTCTTGCAGATGCCGTAAGTCTTATTCTCGATGCGCACGAGCGCCATTTCGAGGTTGCGGATGAATTTCATCTGGTGGGCGGCCAGACGTCCGCTCTCCTCTTTGGAGAGCGTCGTAGCACCCTCTTCGAGCACCTTGAACGTCGGAGAGGTATCCTCCGTATCGTTGTCGGCCGTATGCGTGATGGTGGCGCGCAGCAACTCGTAATCCGCGCGTGCCATTTCGAGCTTTTTCAGAATCAACTCCTTGAATTCGGCCAATTCCGCATCGCTATATCGGGTTTTCTCATCTGCCATAATCTTGTTCGTTTTTTAACGTGTAACGTAAAAATAACATTTATTTCGGTAACTGCAAAATATTTTCGCAAAATTCATCCGTTCTTAACACACGACCGCCGGCATCCCCCGGGAGCCGACGGTCGTCAATCGCTGTCTGACTGCGCTTAAAGCTTCGTCACGGCAATTTTCAACGGCTCCTCGTCGATTTCCGAGTCGACGACGAATTCTCCTTCGGGAACGGCCGTCGTGCGGACTTCGCGCGCAAGCGTCTGCTGACCGATGTAGTCGGCATACGCGGCGACCGCCTCGACAACCGCCTCCTTCGCCTCGATCTCGACCCGAATGCGGTCGGTCACCTCGAGGCCGGAGTCCTTGCGAATATTCTGGATGCGGTTAATCAACTCACGTGCCACACCTTCGCGCCGCAGAGAGTCGGTGACGGTGATGTCGAGCGCCACAGTGAGCTTGCCCTCCGAAGTCACCAACCAGCCCGGCATATCCTCCGAGGTAATCTCGAAATCGGCGGGAGTCACCGCGATGCGTTCGCCGCCCAGATCGAGCACCGTCTCCGGCGCCGCTTCGATGGCCGCGATCTGCTCTTGCGTGAAGGCGGCCGTGAGCGCCGCGATCTGCTTCATGTATTTGCCGTACTTCGGCCCGAGAGTCTTGAAGTTGGGCTTGATGCGCTTGGTAATCAGGCCCGTCGTCTCCGAGACCAGCTCGATGTGCTTGACGTTGACCTCGTTCATGATGAGCGAACGTACCGCCTCGATATGGCGGCCCATCGCCGGATCGAGCACCGGAATGAGAATCTTCCCGAGCGGCTGACGCACCTTGATGTTCACCTTGCGGCGCAGCGCCAGCACCATCGACGAAACGCGCTGCGCGAGCGACATCGTCTCCTCCAGCTCCTTGTCCGCGAGCGACGCATCGGCTGCGGGGAACTGCGCCAGATGCACCGAACCTTCGTGACGGCCGCTCACAGCGTTCAGGTCGCGGAAGATGCGCTCCGAGATGAACGGCGCGAAGGGAGCAGATAGCAACGACACGGTCTCCAGACAAGTGTAGAGCGTCTGATAGGCCGCCAGCTTGTCCTCGGTCATCTCACCGCCCCAGAAACGTTTGCGGTTCAGGCGCACGTACCAGTTCGAGAGGTTTTCGTTCACGAACTCCTGAATCATGCGGGCAGCAGGGGTCGGATCGTAGTTTTCGAGCGACGCCGTGACGTCGGCCACAAGCGTGTTAAGCAGCGAAACGATCCAGCGGTCGATCTCGGGACGCTCGGCCACGGGAACCTCGGGTTCACGTCCTGTAAAACCGTCGACATTGGCATAGAGAGCGAAGAACGAGTAGGTGTTGTAGAGCGTACCGAAGAACTTGCGGCGCACCTCGTCCACGCCGTCGCAGTCAAATTTGAGGTTGTCCCACGGCTGCGAATTGGTAATCATGTACCAGCGCGTGGCGTCGGCGCCGTAGCGGTCGAGCACCTCGAAGGGATCGACGGCGTTGCCCAGACGTTTCGACATCTTGTTGCCGTTCTTGTCGAGCACCAGCCCGTTCGAAATGATATTCTTGAAGGCCACCGAGTCGAACAACATCGTGGCGATGGCGTGCAGCGTGAAGAACCAGCCGCGCGTCTGGTCGACGCCTTCGGCGATGAAGTCGGCGGGAAAGACCTCGCCGAAACCCTCCTTATGCTCGAACGGATAGTGCTGCTGCGCATAGGGCATGGCACCCGAATCGAACCACACGTCGATCAGGTCGCTCTCGCGGCGCATCGGTTCGCCTTTGGACGAAACGAGCACGATCTGATCCACATAGGGGCGGTGCAGGTCGATCTTGGCGTAGTTCTCCTTCGACATATCGCCCGCACGGAACTCCTTGTAGGGATTCTCCCGCATCACGCCGGCCGCGACCGCACGGTCGATCTCCGCGAGAAGCTCCTCCATCGAGCCGATACACTTCAGCTCCGAGTAATCTTCATTCGCCCACACCGGCAGCGGCGTACCCCAGAAACGCGAACGCGAAAGGTTCCAGTCCACCAGCCCCTCCAGCCACTTGCCGAAGCGGCCCGTGCCCGTCGATTCGGGCATCCAGTGGATCGTGCGGTTGAGCTCGATCATGCGCTCGCGCAGCGCCGTGGTGCGGATGAACCACGAGTCGAGCGGATAGTAGAGCACCGGCTTGTCCGTGCGCCAGCAGTGCGGATAGGAGTGGGTATGCTTCTCGATTCGGAAAGCCTTGTTCTCGGCCTTGAGCGCCACGGCGATGTCCACGTCGAGCGTCGGCGCGTCGGGCGCCAGCGAATCGTCGTAGGCGTTCTTCACGTAGCGGCCCGCATACTCGCCGTACCGCTCCGCGTCGACATTCTCCTCGACGAAGGCGGGATCCAGCTCTTCGAGGCGGAAGAACTTGCCCGTGCGGTCGACCATCGGCTGCTCCTTGCCCGCCTTGTCGACCATGAACAGGGGCGCGATGCCTGCCTGCTTGGCCACACGGTCGTCGTCGGCACCGAACGTCGGCGCGATATGTACGATGCCCGTACCGTCGGTCGTGGTCACATAGTCGCCCACGATGACGCGGAAGGCGTCGCCCATGGGCCGCACCCACGGAATCAGCTGCTCGTAACGAACGCCCTCGAACTCGGGACCTTTGTAGATCGGCTCTTCGACCTCGAACGTCCCCTCCATCTTCTTTGTGAAATAGACCGGCACCAGCTCGCGGGCCAGAATGACGGTTTGCGCCTTGTCGGTATAGGGATTGCGGCATTTGACGCGCACGTAGTCGATGTTGGGACCGACGGCCAGCGCCGTGTTCGACGGCAGCGTCCACGGCGTCGTGGTCCACGCCAGAAAGTAGAGTTCCCCTTCGACGCCCTCGAAGAACCGTTCGCTGCGCGCGTCACGCACCACGCGGAACTGCGCCGTACAGGTCGTATCCTTCACGTCGCGGTAGCAGCCCGGCTGGTTCAGCTCGTGGGTCGAAAGACCCGTGCCCGCCGCCGGCGAGTAAGGCTGGATGGTATAGCCCTTGTAGAGCAGTCCCTTGTCGAAAAGCTGTTTCAAGAGCCACCACAAGGTCTCGATATATTTGTTGTCGTAGGTGATGTAGGGATCGTCCATATTGACCCAGTAGCCCATGCGGCGCGTGAGGTTCTCCCACACGCCCGTAAACTCCATCACCGCCTCGCGGCAGGTGCGGTTGTACTCCTCGATCGAGATCTTCGTCCCGATATCCTCCTTCGTGATGCCGAGCTTCTTCTCCACACCCAGCTCGACGGGCAGGCCGTGAGTGTCCCATCCCGCCTTGCGGTGCACCAGATAGCCCTGCTGCGTCTTGTAGCGGCAGATGATATCCTTGATCGTGCGGGCCATGACATGATGGATGCCCGGCAGTCCGTTTGCCGAGGGCGGTCCTTCGTAAAAGACGAACGTCGGATGTCCCTCGCGCGTCGAAATGCTCTTGTGGAAGGTATCTTCGGCATCCCACTCTTTCAGCACGTCGGCCGCCAGCTGCGGCAGGTCGAGTCCTTTGTACTCCTTGAACTTCATATATCGAATGATTTTACGAATCAGCGGTTCAGTCGGCAAATTTAGGAAAATTATTCCGATTTCAACCGTTCCGGCAATCTAAAAACGCCGTAAAGGAGGACGAACCGGCCGAAAAGAGGATCGGAATGGCGGGAATCCGATTTTTATTTCTATCTTTGCCGAGAATAAACTTCGGCTTCGACAGGCGGCGGCAACAGCCGAAACGGGCGTGGATCGTCCTTCAGCCGGAGCTGCCTTGAACCACGATAAAAAAGAAGATTTCGACCTCGCATGTTTAAGATATATCTCCGTCTGCTCACGTTCGTGCGCCCCATCGGCAAATACGCCGTCCCCTACTTCATCTATTCGATCCTGCACGCGCTGTTCAATACGGTCAACTACATCATGCTCATCCCGATCATCCAAGCGATGTTCGACCCCAATTTCCGTTTCGAGCCGCTCTACACCCGTCCCGATTTCGCGCTCAAGGAGGAGGCGCTCGGCAACTGGCTGCGCTACGGGTACACCTCGGTTTTCGGAGAGTACAATCCCATGTACGTCCTGATGCTGCTCGCCACGGTCACGGTGCTGATGAACCTGCTGTCGAACACCTTCCGCTATCTGGGAGCGTGGACGGTCGAGAATATGCGTACGCGCACCTTGCAGCGGATGCGCAACGATCTGTTCGACAACGTTATCAACCTCAACGTCGGATTTTTCAGCGAGCAGCGCAAAGGCGATATCATGTCGCGCATCACGCAGGACGTGATGGTCGTACAGTTCTGCATCACCAACACCCTGCAAGTCGCCTTCCGCGAACCGTTCCTCATCATCGGCTATCTGGCGGCGATGTTCTCCATTTCGTGGGAGCTGTCGGTCTTTTCGATCCTCTTCCTGCCGCTCGTGGCGCTCATCATCGGCAGCATCGTCAAGAAACTCCGCCACCCCGCTATGCAGAGCCAGCAGCGCATGGGCGATATGGTGAGCGTCTTGGATGAATCGCTCTCGGGCGTGAAGCTCATCAAGGGCTACAACGCCACGAACTACATCCGTCAGAAATTCTACGACATCAACGCCGAGTTCTCGCGGCTGCTCCTCTCGATGGCGCGCCGCCAGCAGCTGGCCTCGCCCATGAGCGAGTTTCTGGGGATCTCGGCCGTCGGCGTGATCCTCGTCTTCGGCGGAATGCTCGTCATCAACCGTTCGCTCAACGCCGGCGAGTTCGTCGCCTTCATCGCCATGTTCTCGCAGATCACGCGCCCCGTTCGTTCGTTCATCGACCAGTTCGCCAACATCAACCAGGGCGTCGCCGCCGGCGAACGCATCCTCATGCTGCTCGACACCAAGACCGAAGTGCCCGACGCCCCCGACGCCCGCGTGCTCGACGGCCTGCGCGAGAGCATCGAGTTTCGCAACGTGCGTTTCTCCTACGACGGCAACCGCGAGGTGATCGACGGCGTGAACTTCACCATCCGCAAGGGCGAAACCGTCGCTCTGGTGGGTCCCTCGGGCGGTGGAAAATCGACGCTCAGCGAACTGATCCCCCGTTTCTACGACATTCAGGGCGGCGACATCCTGATCGACGGCACGTCGATCCGCGACTATACGCAGGAGAGCCTGCGCGCCCACATGAGCGTCGTGGCGCAGGATACGATCCTCTTCAACGACACGATCGAGGGCAATATTTCGCTGGGCAAGCTCGGTGCTACGCACGACGAGATCGTCGCAGCGGCCAAGGTGGCCAACGCCCACGACTTCATCATGGAGACCGAGAAGGGCTACCAGACCAACATCGGCGACCGCGGCATGAAACTTTCGGGCGGCCAGCGGCAGCGGCTGTCGATCGCGCGCGCGGTGCTGAAAAACCCCGAGATACTGATTCTCGACGAGGCGACTTCGGCGCTCGACACCGAGAGCGAAAAGCTGGTGCAGGATGCACTCAACTCGCTGCTGCAAGGCCGTACGTCGATCGTCATCGCCCACCGGCTTTCAACGGTGCACAACGCCGACAAGATCATCGTCATCGACCACGGCCGCATCGCCGAGCAGGGCACGCACGACGAGCTGATGGCGCGCGGCGGCATCTACTCCAAGCTCATCGAGATGCAGAGCGTGGCCTGACCCCGTGCTTGCAGAAGAGAGGGGCTGCGGAAACATCTGTCGAAAACCTACTTTAAACCGATAAAACCATGCCCAGAAGACTTTTCCTCGTCCGAATCCTGCTCGTCGCAGTTTTCGGAGCGTTTCTTATGCCTGCATCGGCACAGGAGAACCTGCGCGAACCCGCTCTTTCCGATCCCGACTCGTGGACGGTCGTCCTGCTTCCCGACTTGCAGAGCTATGCCAAGAAGGCGTGCAACCAGCCCATCATGGAGATCATGACCAGCTGGATCGCCAAACATGCCGGGGCGCTGAACACCAAGATGGTGCTGTGCGCAGGCGATCTGGTCGAGCAGAACGACCGCATCAGCAACGGCTACTCGGGCGACCAGTCGTCGCACAAGCAGTGGGAAGCCACCGCCCGCGCCTTCTCGCAGCTGGACGGAGTGGTTCCCTACATGACGGCCACCGGCAACCACGACTATACCTATACGCGTACGGGCGACCGGCGCACGCACATCGGCGAGTACTTCCCCGTCGACAAGAACCCCCTCAACCGACAGATGCTCAGCCAATACGGATTGGATGCGCAGGGCAACCACGCCGTCGAGAACGCCGCCTTCGAGATGCGGAGTCCCGAGGGAATCGACTACCTCTTCCTCAACCTCGAATTCGCACCCCGCGATACGGTGATCGGCTGGGCACGCCGCGTCGTCGGATTGGAGCAATATAAGAATCACCGCGTGGTGCTGCTGACCCACTCCTACCTCAACGGCAAGAGCGAGCGTCTCAAGGGCAACCCCGTGCGCGTCACCAGCTACGAACCGGTGGTCGTGAACGGCAAGATCACGAAATTCAAACAGGAACTGCCCGACGCCAATCAGGGCGAAGCGATCTGGCAGAAACTCGTCTATCCCGCTTCGAACATCGAACTGGTGCTCTGCGGCCACGTCTCGGGATGGGGCTTTCGCACGGACGCCAACAGCGCGGGCAAGCCCGTTCACCAGATGCTCTTCGATTCGCAGTCGATGGGCGGCGGATACGAAGGCAACGGCGGCGACGGCTGGATCCGTATTCTGGAGTTCCTGCCCGACGGAAAAACGGTGCGCGTGATGACCTATTCGCCCCTGTTCGCCCTCTCGCCCGCCACGCGGCAGCACGCATGGCTGACGGAGGAGGGCAACCAGTTCACCTTCGAATTTCAGCAGCGCTGATCCCCGCAATCTTGAAAGGAGCTCCTTTCTGAACGATTTCACCCCCGCCGCAGATGCAGCAGGGGTGAATTTCTTTTTCGGGGAGTTGTCGGGAAGCTCCGATCAGAACTCCGCCTGCTTGCGCCGCCAGTTGAGCAGCGGCAGCAGGAACGAGACGACCGAGGCACCGATCCAGAAGAGCGCCGCCGGGCCGAAATCGTAACTCGACACCGTCTGTCCGAGTGCGTCGACCGTCTGCGTGATATGCGAATCGATCAGCCGGCCGCTCACCACGTCCTGCAACCCCGCCGCCGCATACGACGCGATTCCCACCACGCCCAACGCGGCACCCGTGGCCTTGCGCGGCACGAGCGTGACGGCCATCAGTCCGCCCACCAGACAGATCAGCACGCCGATGGCGATGCCGAAGAGCACCATGCTGAGCATATTGACCCACAGCGCATCGCCGCCGTAGACGAACAACGCCAGCGCCAGCGAGTTCAATACGCCGAACAACAGCGCCGGATAATTGAGATTGCCGCGGAAGACCTTCTCGGCGAACCACCCTGAAAAGACCGTACCCAGCACGCCGAGCACCGTATTGACACCGATTACGGAGATGGCCTCCGCATCGCTGAAGCCTTTGGTCTCTTGCAGGAAGAGGATGCCCCAGCTGTTGACGGCATAGCGGCTGATATACATGAAGGCGCTGGCAGCGGCCAGAATCCACACCGCAGGCGTACGCAGCACGCGCCGGTGGATCTCACCGACCGAAGCGTCGGCACCCTGTTCGCGCTGCTCGTGCGCCAGCTCCTCGATCGGCGGCAGCCCTTTCGACTCGGGAGTGTCGTGCATCAGGCGCAGAATCAGCACCACGCCGATCGCTCCCGCGACGGCCGAGCTGAAGAACCCCCACTGCCAGCCGCAGAACGAGACGACGCTGCCCACGAAGAGGAACGACAGCCCCTCGCCGAAGTTGTGGCTCGCGGAGAAAAAACCGTAGTAACGGCCGCGTTTCGCGAGCGGATACCAGCGCGACAGCGCGATGATGGCCGGCGCGGCGCCCATCGACTGACTCCAGCCGTTGACGCCCCACAGCACCGTGAAGGCGATGAAGAGCACCGTCGCGGGCAGCCATCCTCCGGCGAAGCCCAGCAGCCCCATCAGCAGGTTGGCCGCCGCCGAGACGATCAGCCCCGTAGCCATGAAACGACGGATATTGCAGTGGTCGGCCACGAAGCCGTTGACGAACTTCCCGACGGCATACGAAAAGAGCAGTGCCGAGCCGATGATGCCCAGCTGCGTGGCGTCGAGCATCCCGCTGTCGAGCATCGGCTTCTTCATCACGTTGAGACTCGTGCGGCAGACATAGTAGAGACTGTACCCAAACGTTCCGGCCAGAAAACTCTGCCAGCTCAGACGCCGGTACAACCGGCGCTGCTCGGCTTCGGAGCACTCCGCGACGGATCTCGGTGCGGAGATAGAATAGAAATTCCTGATTTTCTGAAACATATCCGATTCCGTTTAGTCGTGAAGCCCCTGCGAACGCAGGTATCCGATCAACAATTCGGGGCGGTCGGTCTGGATCATCGTCGCCCCCATATCGAGTACCTTGCGGTAGGCTTCGACGCCGTTTTCGAAAGCGTAATCGTCATGCATACCCGCCGCTTCTCCGCCGCACAACGACGGCCACATCGTATTGACCCAGAGCTTCGATCCGCCTGCCACGATTTCGCGCGCGCAGGTCTCGACCTCGGGAGAAGGCTCATTCCAGCACAGCTCGCAGGCCAGCGGCACGACGCCCTCGCGCCGGTACTCCTCCCACAAGGCGCGGCCCTTCGGCTTGAGAATATCGACGATAGGCATATACATCATATTGTGAGGATGCGACGCCAGCTTGGCCGCCACGGCCGCCACACTCCGTTTGCCCTTGATGAGTACCTGATCGGTCATGCCCAGCTCCTCGGTCAGGGCCAGCACGAGATCGTAATGCTCATACCCCTGATCGACGTTCACCACGATACGGTCCTTGCACACGGCCAGCGCCTCGCGCAGCGTGGGCACCGTGTAGCGGGTTACCCCTGCATGGTGCGCCGCACGCAGCCGGCAGCGCCGGATCGAATCGCAGCTGATCTCCGACACGCGTCCCCGGCCGGTGGTCATGCGGTCGATCGTGTAGTCGTGCATCAGCACCAGCACGCTGTCGGCCGTGAGCTTCAGATCGAGTTCCATCACGTCGACGCCCATGCGGATCACGCTTTCGATGGCTCCGATCGAATTTTCGGGATAGTTGCGCCAGTCGCCGCGATGCGCCGCCACCAGCACCTGCCGTGACGCCGGATCGTGAATCTGAGCCACGATACGTTCGGCACGCGTCGCAGCCTCCTCTTCGTTCGTGACGCACGCCATAAACAGCGGCACGAGCAGCAGTACAAGTAAAAGTCTCTTCATTTCGGTTCGGTAGTTAAATGAGTTCTAAGGTCTACTCGTAATAGCGCCATACGATCTCGACGGCCGGATCGTGCGACATATCGTTGGGATTGGTCCCTGCGACGCCTTCGGGAACGGGCAGTCCCCGTGCGGCGAAATGCTCCGTCCAATAGGCCGGCAGCTCGCCGCCGGCCGTGCGGAAGGTCATGGGACGACTCTGGAGCAGATGCGTCGAATCGTCCGGCGCCAGAAAAGATTCCCACACCAGTTCGCTGCAATAGAGTTTGCCGTTCGCAGGCAGGAAATCGTCGTCATAGGGAAGTCCCAGCCGTTCGTGCGCACGCCGCAATGCTCGGTTCACCACCGTACTGTCCGCGCCGCGTACCCGTCCGACAGCCGCCATAAGCCCTTTTTCGCACCGTGCCGAACGGGCGAGAAATTCGTCCAGCGGCGTACGCCGCACACTCGTGTCGACCGCTTCGAGGACGAACGCCCCGTCGGCCGCCGCCTCGACGATCCCTACATGCGAGAAGGTCACCGCCTCGCCGCGCTGCGTCGCCGCGACGATGGCATCGGTCATCCCCTCCGCCGCCGTAAGCTGAAACAGCAGATCGCCCGTGCGGGGCGCATACTCCCCGCCGCAGGCAAACAGCAGCAACACCGCTGCGACTCCCAAAATCTCCGACCGCATCTTTTTTATTTGTATCCTCATGGAATCAACCGTTTCGTCATCCTTCGATCCTTCGCCCGGCATGAACCCCGTCGCACCGTGCCTCTCGACGGCTCGCGCTACGGACAACACCTCCTGCCGCCGAAGAGAACTGCAATGCGGTCGCTCCTCGGAATCATCAAACGCCTGATTCCCACGTTCCGCCCGAAATGACACAATCAATTTTTAATTCCTAATTACTTCCGTGCCTCCTCGCAATCCTTCTCGCTCTTGAGTTTGTCGTCCTCCTCCCAGTCGAACCAGTCGAACCGCGAGGCATCGTCCAGCGTGAAGCGGGTATAGGTAATCGGCAGGCCGCGGTCGAGAAACATCTGCTCGTAGGCCGTCTTGATCGAGAGCACCTTGTCGGCGTACCCCGTACCGTAAATATCGGGATTCGAGACCTCGCAGCGCAGTCCGCAGCGGCGAATCACTTCATCGGTATAGCGGTAGAGATGCTGCGAATCGGTCTTGAGGTTGATCCAGCCGCCCGGCGCGAGGAACTGCGCGTAACAAGCCAGAAACGGCGGCGCGGTAAGCCGTTTTTTGGCGCGGCGCGTCTTGAGCTGCGGATCGGGGAAGGTGATCCACAGTTCAGCCACCTCGCCCGGTGCGAAAAACGACGTGATGAACTCGATGCGCGTACGCAGGAATCCCACGTTGTCCATTCCCTGCTCGGTGGCAGTCTTCGCGCCGCGCCACATCCGCGCGCCCTTGATATCCACCCCGATATAGTTGCGCGTGGGATCATCGGCCGCCAAAGCGACGGTATATTCGCCCTTGCCGCACCCCAATTCGAGCACGATCGGACGGTCGTTACGGAAGAAATCAGCGTGCCAGCGCCCCTTGAGCGGATGATCCTTGTGAAATACCTCGTCGAACTCCGGCTGAACGAGGCATCGGAACGTACGGTTCTCAGCAAATTTCTTCAGTTTATCTTTTCCCATGATCGTCAAATGCTTTTTTCAATCGTTATTCCCACAGCTTCGATGCCCCGCACCGGACAGCAGGGACGGATCGTTATCCGGTAGTCGCCTTCGCGGCGCAGCACCGCACGCCGCCGGTAGAGCACCGCCGTATCGCGCAATAGCGGCGAAGGGCTGCGCGAGGGGGTGAGCCGCAGCGTGAAGGTCTCCGTCAGACGGAGCAAATCGGGAGCGACGGTCGTCACCTCCAGATCGATCGGATCGCCGGCGAAAGCGGCATCGTAACGTACGACGAGCCACAGATCGCACGCAGCGAGCGTATCGGCATTCGCCAATCGCACCTCGACGCCCTCCCGCCAACCGGACGGATCGACATCGGCCACGGCACTCCGATGCGGCGAAAAGCATCCGGCCGCCGGCAGCAATGCCAGCAGCAACCCCGCACGAAGAATCCGTTTCGTCTTTTTCATCTGTGCCGTCAGTAAGAATCCGCCCTCACAGGCGGATTCGCAGGTCGGTCGGCAAGCGCGGTGCGCCCCGTTCCGTATCGTTTCTTTACTCCTTATCGCCTTTGCCGCCGCCGTTGTCTCCAGAGGAGCCGCCCTGCGCCGGACGATTGCCGTTACCCTGATTCCCGCCGCCGCGATTCGAACGGCCGCCCTGCCGGTTGCCTTCGCCGTTGCGATTTTCGTTATTGCGGCCTTCGCCGTTGCGGTTTTCACCTCCGCGGCCGCCGTTTCCCCGACGTCCGTTGCGGCGATCCCCACGCGGACGATCACCGCCGCGTTCACCGCCCTGCGATCCGCCGTTTTCGCCGCCGCCGTTCCCCTGACCGCCGTTCTGCGGATTACGGACAGGACGCGCACCGCGCTGTCCACCGCTCGAAGCACCGGCTTCGCTGCCGGCTCCCCGCTCCGCTCCCGCAGCACCTTCGGCCGCCTTGTCATGCGGCCCGTTTCTGCGGTCGCCGCGACGACGCTTACCGCTGCGGCGCTTGTTGTCGAAACGGGTGATGCTGTCCTCCTCCGAACGATAGGTCGGCTCCTCGGTCACGGCCGATGTATCCTGCTCGGGGAGCAGCCGGTCGACCTTCTTGCCGGCTCGGTTGAGCGCCTGAATCTCCTTCACGCGGTCGACCGAGAGCGTAGTGACGTTCACCATCGCATCCTTGCTACTGCTGAACTGCATCGTGTGGGCCAGAATATCGCTCTTGACGAGGTAATACTCGCCGTCGAGCGCCTGCAACGGCTCCTTCACGCGCGGGAAGTCACGCCGCGCATCGGCATAGATATCGTACTCGTAAACCAGACAGCACTTGAGTTTCGAACACTGTCCCGCCAGCTTCTGCGGGTTGAGCGACAACTCCTGCATACGCGCGGCATTGGTCGTGACGCTCGAAAAACTCGATATCCACGACGCGCAGCACAACTCGCGGCCGCAGGCACCCAGACCGCCGATACGCCCCGCCTCCTGCCGTGCTCCGATCTGCTTCATCTCGATGCGGATGTGGAACTGCTCGGCGAAGACCTTGATCAGCTCGCGGAAGTCGACGCGCTCGTCGGCGATATAGTAAAAGATCGCCTTGATCTTGTCGCCCTGATACTCCACGTCGCCGATCTTCATGTTCAGCCCCATATCGGCGGCGATCTGCCGCGAGCGGATCATCGTCTCGTGTTCGAGCGCGATGGCCTCCTGCCAACGCTCGATGTCGTAAGGCTTGGCCTTGCGGTAGATCTTCTTGAACTCGCCGTTGTAGGGGTTGAATCCCGTGCGGCGCATCTGCTTGGCCACCATGTCGCCCGCAAGCGTGATGATGCCGATGTCATGCCCCGGCGAGGCCTCCACGGCGACGATATCGCCGGCCTTGAGCGGGAGGTTGTTGACATTCTGATAGTAGGAACGGCGTGTGTTCTTGAAGCGCACTTCGAATATATCGGTCGGAACGTGATCGGGATAGTCGGCGAGCCACTGCGTCTCATGGAGCTTGAAGCACCCTTCGCAGACGGTCGCATGGCACTCCTCGCCGCAGTTGCAGAAGGCGGCGCCGCGGCCGATCTCCGGTCTGTTTTTACAATTGCATGACATTCTTTCGTGTTTTACCTGCAAATATAGGTATTTTTCAACGGAATCCCAATTTCTTTTCGCAATAATCCCCTCCGGCCCCGCATCGGAACAGCCGTCGTTTTATCTGCACTTTCCTGCGGTCCCGTATCGGCGGACACGCGTGTCGCCCGACTCCGGCCGGACACGAAAAAAGGGACGGAATCTCTGTTCCATCCCCGAATTTCCCGCCTCGCCCCGCTACTCCGTGACGCCGGAGGTCCGCAGTTGGCGCAGCCGCCGGCGAATACGCAGCAGGTAGAGCACGGCGGCCGTCGTCAGTCCCACGAAGTAGCCGATGAAAAGTCCCCACGGTCCCAATCCGAGCGTAAACCCGCAGAGATACCCCACCGGCAGGTTCAGCACCCAATAAGCGGCAAAGGCCAGCGGCATGATGATCTTCACGTCCTGCACGCCGCGCAGCACCCCCACCGAGATGTTCTGGATGCCGTCCGGCACTTGATAAAGGGCGATCAGCACGAGCATCGACGACGCCAGCGAAATCACCTCGCCGTTGGTGGTGAAGATGAACGGAATCACGTGCCGCAGCGTGACGAACACGATGGCCGCGAAGAGATTCCACGCAATGACGATATGCAGCGCCGCCTTGGCCGCCACGCCCAGCTCGTCGAAGCGGCGCGCGCCGTAGCAGTGCGAGATACGGATCGTCGTCGAGGCGCCTACGGCCGTGACGATCATAAAGGCGAAGTTGCCCATCGTCAGGGCGATTTGGTTGGCACTGATGGCCACGGCGTCGAACCACCCCATCATGATACTCGTCAGCACGAAGGCCGACGCTTCGAGAAACATCTGTCCCGAAATCGGCACGCCCATGCGCACCAGCTGCGTCACCGAGCGCCGTGAATAGCGCATTTCGGGCAACAGCGCAGCGTACTCGCGCAGACGATTGCGGCGGTAGAAATACCAGACGGCGACCAAAGGCATCGCGATACGCGAAATGAGCGTCGCCACCCCCGCGCCCGTCGCACCCATCGCCTCGAAACCGCAGTGTCCGAAGATGAAGACCCAGTTCAGCCCGACGTTCATCAGGTTGCAGCCGATGACGATCACCATCGAAATAACGGTGTTCCCCACCCCCTCCAGAAACTGTTTGAAGGCGAAGAACAGCATCACGGCCGGCATACTGAAGGCCATGAGTTTATAGTAGGGAACCGCCTGCTCGACCACCTCCACGGGCTGTCCCATGCGATACATGAGCGGGATGACGGCCAGCTGCAAGGCCGCGATCAGGAAACCGAGCACCGTGTAGAAAATCATGCCGTTTTTGAGATAATCCGCCGCACCGCGCTTGTCGCCCTGCGCGAAACACTCGCCCACGAGCGGAGTCAGTCCCAGTGTCAGCCCCATCCCCGTTACGAAAAGGATGAAGAAAACCGCCCCGCCGAACGACACGGCGGCCAGCGGCAGCGGATCCTCGCCGCCGAACTGTCCGACCATGGCATTGTCGGCGAACTGCACCAGAATCTGCCCCACCTGCGACAGTACGACGGGCAGAGCCAGCTTCAAATTGGCCCGATATTGTTCTTTATAACGCGAAAAACTGTACATAGGGCCGCAAAGATACGAAAAGTTGTTTGATTATGCAGAGACGAAGTATCTAAGGCGAAGCCAAAGATACGAAAATCGAGTGCAGAAGCAGCGATCGATCCTCACGTCGGATGCGCGTCGCATCCTCCTCAGGATGACAGATTCAATAGACAAGCGGTAAAAATTTCGCTTCGGGATGACTGTAAACGGTCATTGCGAGGAGCCGCTTGCGGCGACGCGGCAATCAACCGCTGTCTTTTTTGTTTACCGCTGGAAAACAGCGGTCGATCCTCGCGTCGTACCTACGGCGCTCCTCAGGATGACAGAAAAACCGGCACTCGCCTCTGGATGACAAACACAATTGTCATTCCGAGCGGAACGAAGTGAAGCGCGGGAATCCACCGTTTTCCCGCATTCCATAGCCCTGCAAAAGCTCCGCATTGCGAAAAGTGCGGAGAAAGAGACACGCGACGGCGAACGTAAAAACGAGGCCGGTTTGTTTACAAACCCGCGAAGGCACCCGTTTTAGCGAGCTGCCGCGCGGATCCCGCACCTTTTCGCCCTGCGGATGGTTTCAGCGCACTTTTAAGTTCCTTTTGTGTTGTCGCGACTCGAATGAGTTCGCAAGCGACTCATTGCTCGCTGCTCCGACACTTAACACAAAAAGGTGGTGAATGATGCTCACGCTCGACCTGCGGTCTCGCTCAGCATGACAATATTGATCTGTCATTCCGAGCGCAGTACAGCGGAGCGGAGCGTGGGAATCCACCGCTTTACAGATCTCCGACATGCGATAAAATTCACTTCACGAAACGTACATACTCGGCATAGACGATCCGCGTATGGGGATTCGACGAGACGATCTCCTGCCGCACGGCCTTCGTGCCGAAGCGGATGAAGAGAAAGCGGCGCGGCACACGGTGGACGATCTGCCGCAGGGTATCGACACTCTCGATACGGCAAGTCACCGAATCGCCCCGAATACGTCCCTCGACCGTCACCCACGGATCGCGCCAGCGAAACAGACGTACGCTGTCGAACCGCACGGCCGACACCATCCTACCGCTGTCGCAGAGTGCGGAAAAGTCGCGCCGCACGACGCTGTCGCGAAGCGGCGCCTGCACGTCGATTTCGGTCGCGGTAGCCAGCGTGGCCGCAGCTTCGACCCGCCGCAAACGGATGCCCAACTGCCGGATGCGCTCGGCATCGCCGGCACGCAGACGTTCGAATTCGCGGCAGCGCAGTTGCAGTACTTCGGCCGATGCGGCCGCTTCGCCCGCCCGTGTGCGATACTGCTCGATCTGCGACAACAGAGCGTGTTGGTTTTGTCCGAGACGGTGCGTTTCGGTACGATAACGGCGCAGACTCCCCGCCAGCAGCAGCGTGACGGCGAGGGCGTAGAGAATCAGATATTTTTTCATGATGACGACGGTTTTGCACACAAGGTAGCGCCGCGTGCGGCCGTCGTGTTTCTATTTTTCGGGAAGCGCCGCCAATGCCGCAGCGATGCGTTCGGCCATGAGCGACAGATAGAGCGCGCCGCCGCAGGAGGCGATCGCGCTGACCCCCTCGCAATCGAAACCGAAGAGTTCGTCGAACGCTCCGAGCTGTCCGGCATCGACAGGCCGTTCCACCAGCGGGATCCCCGCCCGCCGTGCCGCCTCGGCTACCAGCATCCGCTCGACATCCGCGGCAGGCGCGGCATAGATCGTATCGTCGCGCACAGCGAACAGCGGCGCATCGCCGGCTCGGTACGCCACACCGCTACGGTCGCAAAGGATTGCGCAGCGCGCGCCGAGCCGTTCGGCCTCCAGCTGCGCCCATCGCGCCGTCTCGCGCCGCGCCGAAGTAGGCCACTCGGAGCGATAACCGTCGCACGACACGACCGCCGCCGCCGGACGCAGACTCCGCAGGGCGTACTCTCGATAGAGCGACACGCCGTCGGCCGTCAACACGTGCGTGCCGTCGGCATAGAGCCGCAGCGTGACGGTCGCACCGCCCGCCGGATAGCCGTCGGCCCGCAGCAGCGCACCGATCTCGTCGGCGATGCGCCCTGCCGGCAACTCCGCCCGGCGACCGTACAGACGTTCCGACGCCTCGCGCAGCAGCCGCAGATGCGCCGACACATGCAGCGGTCGATAATCGATCGTGCGCAACCGCTGGTAAAGATACACCCCTTCGGGCAGTCCCTCGCCGAGCGGTCTCAAACATCCGTCGATAGAGCAGAAATCGGTCATCGCACGAAAAAAAATATCAGATCGTCAACATTTTGAGCAGCAACTCGCGCAACAGCTCCCCATCCGATGCGCCGCCCGCATCGAGCCCCTTGCTCTTGCCGTCGTATTCACGCAGCAGTCCCAGCACACCGAAAACCTTGTTGTTGGGCCAGCGGGGCATCGCCTGCCGCAGTTCGTTGATCGCATACGGATTGCCGACCTTCAGCGACCGCATCAGCTCGGCGTCCGACGGCGCACCCGTCCCTTGCCGCCGCGCCAGCCAGTAGAGGTAGTTGAGCACGAACAACTGCTTGAACTGCCCGAACAACGCCATGACGGTCACCAACAGCGGATTCTCCTTCGGATTGCGGCCGAAGTGGTCGGCGATGCGCAGCGCGCGCGCCATATCCCGCCCGAGCACGGCCTTGCACAGCTCGAAATTGTTGTATTCGCGCGAGATGCCGATATTCTGCTCGATGTCGCGGTCGGTGATGCGCTGCGTCCCCTCGGGCAGCGAGACGAGCAGTTTTTCGAGTTCGTTCGCGATCTTCGACACGTCGCATCCGAGGTGGTCGGTGAGCATCGACAACGCCTTTTCATCGATGCGGCACCCTCGCGAGGCCACAAATCCCCCAAGCCACTGCCCGATCTCGTAATCGCGCGGCCGCACCGATTCGAAGACCACGCCGCAGGCGGCCGCCTGTTTGTAGAAGGCCGACCGTTTGTCGACGTTTTTCTCCTTGTGGCAGACGATCAGAATGGTCGACACCTGCGGCTTTTGCGTATAGAGCGAGAGTTTCTCGATCTGCCGCAGCTGCTGCGCCTCCTTGACGATCACCACCTCGTAACTCCCCATCATCGGCATCTGGCGGCAGCAGTTGATGACCTGCCCCGGCTCCGTGTCGCGCCCGTAGAGGACGATCTGGTTGAACGACCGTTCGGCCTCGCCGAGAATCGTCGCCGCCAGCCGGTCGCAGAGCGCATCGATGAAGTAGGACTCCTCGCCCATAAGCAGATAGACCGGTACGAACCGGCGTGCGGCGATGTCGGCCGACAACCGCTCGAACTGCGCCACCGAATCCCGGAAACGGACTGCACTTTTGGCCATAATTATAGGATCTCTTTGGTAATACGTAACACATTCTCCGTGCGGTCGGTCAGCCGGTAACGGTCGTCGATACGGCGGCCGACGAGCCACACGATCTCGTCGCCCGACACGAGCACGAACTGCCGCTGCTTTTCGGGCAGCGAAACCTTGCGGTCGACCAGATAGTCGCTCACCTTCTTATGCCCCTCCATGCCGAAGGGGACGAACGCATCGCCCTCGCGCCAGCGGCGCAGCCGCAGCGGATAGTGCAGAAGGTCGGCATCGAGCAGCGCCACCTGCTCCGGCACGTCGTAGACGCGGATATCATCGATATCGCACGACTCGAAGTAGAGCGCCATATTGCCGCAGTAACTGCGCTGGGCACCCCGCTCGACAATCACCTCGCAGGCATCGTCGGGCGCGATCCGCTCGACGAGAATCCGTCCGCGGTCGACCGTGGCGACATACTCCTTGGCATAGAAGCGCCGCCCCGACACCGCTTCTGTGAGGGCGCGGCAGATGGAGTCGCAGACGTCGCCCTTGAAACCGTACTCCGAGCTGAGCAGCTCGTAGACGGCAAAATTGCGCGGATAGGCCGCCTCGATCCGTTCGACGTGGATCGTGGCGATTCCGTCGGTCTCGGTCACGACGTCTTCGCGCATATGCGCAACGGCCGCTTCGATAAAGAGCTGCGTATCGGTCAGCCGTTCGATATTGTGACGCATCAGATCGGTGAACTTGGGATTGATCTCACGGATGCGGGGAATCAGCCCCAGCCGGACCTTGTTGCGCAGGTATTTGGTCGAGCGGTTCGAAGAGTCCTCACGGAAGGGAATCTTCTGCGCCACGGCATACTCCAGAATTTCACGACGCGAGGCGAACATCAGCGGCCGCACCACGCGCCCCATACGGGTGCTGATCCCCGTCAGTCCGCGCAGCCCCGTGCCGCGCAGCAGGTTGATGAAGAAGGTCTCGATCGAGTCGTCGGCATGGTGCGCCACGGCGATCGCCGCATACCCGTGCTCGCGCCGCAGCTCTTCGAACCACGCATAGCGCAGCCGGCGGGCCGCCATCTCCATCGATTCGCCCGTGCGCTCCATCTCGGCCTTCGTGTCGAAGCGCCGGTTGTAGCACGGCGCACCGTAACGGGCCGCCTCGCGCGCCACGATCAACTCGTCCTCGTCGCTCTCGGCGCCGCGCAGCTGGAAATTACAGTGCGCCACGCCGATCTTATACCCCAACGAGGCCATGAGCGACAGCAGTACCATCGAATCGACGCCGCCCGAGACGGTCAGCAGAATACGGTCGTCGCAGGTAAAGAACCCGTGACGTTCGATATAGGATTGAAAACGGTCGGTCAGCATCTCCGATTAAATTAAAAATGAAAAATTAAGAATTAAAAATCAAAACGGCCGTGTCATTCGGACTTATCGCCAGAGAAATACGGCTCTCCGAGCTGCGCGGGCCGCAGCCGCCGGAAGCTGCACCCGCGTGCGAGTCCAACAGATCGCGTCATCGCTTTAATTTTTAATTCTTAATTTTTAAGTTTACAATACGTTCACCTCGGCGGCAATCTCCACGCCGAACTTCGTGCGCACGGCCTGCTGTACCTTGTGCGCCAGCGCCAGCACCTCGCAGCCCGTAGCCCCGCCGTGGTTGACGAGCACCAGCGCCTGCCTTTCGTGAACGCCGACAGGCCCTTCACGGTACCCCTTCATCCCCGCCTGCTCGATAAGCCATCCTGCGGCCAGCTTCGCACACCCCTGCTCGGAGGCCGGATAAAGCGGCATCTCGGGATACTCCGCTCGGAGCCGTTCGGCGATGACGCTCTCCACCACCGGATTCTTGAAGAAACTGCCGGCATTGCCCAGCACGGCCGTATCGGGCAGTTTCGAACGTCGGATGGCGCAGACCGCCTCACGGATATTCTCGAGCGAGGCGCCCCCGCGTGCTTCGGCCTCGCGCAGCAGATCGCCGTACCTCAGATCGGGCTGCGGACGGCGGCTCAGACGGAAGGTGACCGACGTGATGACGACCCGTCCGCGCAGCGCGTGTTTAAAAACACTTTCACGATACCCGAACGCACAATGTTCCTTACTAAGAATCAACGTATTGAGCGTATCCACGCAGAACATTTCGACGCTCTCGATCGTATCCTTCGCCTCGACGCCGTAAGCTCCGACGTTCTGCACCGGAGCCGCCCCGACCTTGCCCGGAATGAGCGAGAGGTTCTCGATGCCCCAGAGACCGCGTTCGACGGCCCACGCCACCAGATCGTCCCACTCGACGCCCGCCGCGGCGCGTACGACCACAGCGTCGGGCGTCTCGGACACAATGTCGATCGACGTCGCGCACGGTGTCAGCAGCACGCCGTCGAAATCCTGCGTAAAGAGGATATTGTTGCCCCCTGCCAGCACGCACCACCGGTCGGGCGCACCCGCCTTGAAAAACGCGGTCAGATCGTCCTTCATCTCGAACTCGACGAGCCGCGCGGCCCGCTGCCGCACATGGAAACTGTTGCGGTCGGTGAGGTCGATGTCATAAAAATCCCGAATCATATTGCAAAGATAGGGAATTTTTATTAACTTTACCTTTGTTTTCAGCAGTCGTTTTCTCGCCTCGGCATAGCCCGCACAAGTGCGGCTCTGCCCACAGCTTATCGAAAACGTTCGTTCGGCCGGCGCCGAACAGGGAATATAAGTCTGTAATCGATCGTTATGTTTTAAAACCGGAATCGCCTATGTTTACCGAACAGGATACAGCCCGCATCCGGGCGCACGGACTCACCCCCGAGGCGGTGGAGCGGCAACTCGAAAACTTCCGCCGCGGCTTTCCCTACCTGAAAGTCGTCCGCGCCGCAGCGCCGGGCGACGGAATCCTCACCCCCACGCCGCAGGAGTTGTCGGCCGCCGTGCGGCGCTACGACGAAGCGGCGGCACGGCTCGGCATCGTCAAGTTCGTCCCCGCGTCGGGCGCCGCGACGCGTATGTTCAAGGAGTTGTTCGCCTTCGTCGAGGAGGGAAAGCGCGGCGAAGGAATCGACCTGCTGCTGCAAAACCTCGAACGGTTCGCCTTCTGGCCCGAGCTGCGCGCTGCACTGCCCGCCGGAGCCGACGACCGCACCACAGTCGAGCACATCATCGTCAAAGGGCTCGGCTACGGAGGCCGCCCCAAGGGACTGGTGACGTTCCATGCCTATGCGGAAGGGGCGCGCAAGGCGGCCGAGGAGCATCTGGTCGAGGGGGCGCAGTACGCCTCCGCAGCAGGCCGCGTGCGTGTTCATTTCACCGTTTCGCCGGAGCATCAGGCGGGATTCGAGGCATTGATGGCCCAGAAGGTGCCGCTTTACGAACAGCGGTTCGGAGTGCAGTACGACATCACCTTCTCCGAACAGAAGCCCTCGACCGACACGGTGGCGGTCAACCCCGACAACACGCTTTTCCGCACCGACGAAGGCGCACTGCTCTTCCGTCCGGCGGGACACGGCGCCCTGATCGAGAACCTCAACGAGATCGACGCCGATCTCATCTTCGTCAAGAACATCGACAACGTCACCACCGACGCCCGCCGCGGCGACACGATCACCCATAAAAAAGCGCTGGCAGGACTGCTGCTCGAATTGCAGGAGCGCAGTTTCGAATACATCCGCGCCCTCGACACGGGCGGCGCGGAGTTGGATCAGATCGCCCGCTTCATCCGCGAACGGCTCTGCGTGAAGCTGCCCGGCGACTACAATTCGGCCACGCTGCGCGCCGTACTCGACCGACCGATCCGTCTGTGCGGCATGGTGCGCAACGAAGGCGAACCGGGCGGCGGCCCTTTCTGGGCGGTCAACGACGACGGCACCGAATCGCTTCAGATCGCCGAGTCGAGTCAGATCGCACCCGCCGATCGGCCGCTCATGCAGCAGGCTACCCACTTCAATCCGGTCGATCTGGTCTGCGGCGTACGCAACGTGCGGGGCGAAAAGTTCGACCTGCGGCGGTATACCGACCCGCAGACGGGTTTCATCTCGTCGAAATCCTACGCCGGACGCGAACTGCGGGCGCAGGAGCTGCCGGGGCTGTGGAACGGAGCGATGGCACGCTGGAATACCGTTTTCGTCGACGTCCCCGTCACGACCTTCTCGCCCGTAAAGGTCGTGCTCGACCTGCTGCGGCCCCAGCACCAGTAGCCGTTCCGGCCGATATTCCCGGAAGCGGATCGCTGCACGATGCAGCGATCCGCTTCTGTATACCCCTTCCCCATCGCCGCAGAACGGCTTTTTGTTCAAAAACCGGCATATTCTGTTCAAAAAGAAGAGCCTGCATACTACTTTCGAAGACGAAGCGTTTCCTTTCGAAACAAAATAACAGAAAATTGAACGATTCCAGCGGGAAAGTGTCCTAAACCAGAAAAAACGACATTCCGATTTCGGACAAAATCGAAAAAAAATACCTACCTTTGCAGAATAGGCGTTTGAACGAAAACTATCAAATACGATAATCAGAACACTATGGAGAACAAACTTCAACAATTGACCCAGAAGCTCTACGACGAAGGGCTGGAGAAGGGGCGTGCCGAGGCCAAACGACTGGTCTCGGAAGCGAAGAACGAAGCCGCCAAAATCATCGCCGACGCCAAGGCCGAAGCCGAAGCCGTCGTGAAGGCCGCCGAGGCCAAGGCCGAGGATACGGCCAAGAACTCGATGACCGAGATCGCACTGGCGGGCAAGCAGGCCGTCGCGCGCATCAAGGAGGAGATCTCCTCGCTGATCGCCGCGCAGAGTACTTTCTCCGCAGTGAAAGCCGCCAATCTCGACCCCGTGTTCGTCAAGGAGATGCTGCTGAGCGTCGCCCGTAACTGGAACGGCGCCTCGTCGTCGAAGATCGAGCTGCAGGCGCTACTGCCTGAGGCCGAGCGCGCGAAGTTCGACGCCGCGTTCGCCGCAGCCGCCAAGGAGCTGCTCGACGCAGGCATCGAAGTGGGCTATTCGAAGGAGGTGCGTACCGGCTTCAAGGTGGGCGCCAAAGGCGGCAGTTACTACATCTCCTTCTCGGACGACGATTTCGAGGCGCTGCTGAAGGAGTACCTGCGCGGCAAAGTCTCCGAACTGCTGTTCAAAGCCTAACCCCGCCATGTTCGAGAGCAATTATTACTGTCTGGTAGCCGGACTGCGGGAGTATTCGCTCGACGGCGGGACGAAGGGATTCGACCCGCGCGCCATCCTCGACGAGATTCTCCGTGAACTGACGCCGCACGATCTGCGCGCCGTCAGATTGTTGTACGGCTACTACGACTGTAAAAACCTGATCGCCCTGCGCGCAGGCAGTCCGGCACACGATCCGCTGGGCAACTTCACGCGCGAACGGCTGAAAGACGAGACCGACCATCCGCGTCTGCTGCTGCCGCCCATCGGCCGCGTGCTGCGCGCTTACGCCCGTCCCGACTCGGAGGATGCCGAGGAGGTGGATACCTCGCGGCCCTTCGAACAGACGCTTTTCGAAGCCTACTATGCCCTGTGCGCCGCATCGCCGAGCCGATTCCTGCGCGAGTGGAGCGATTTCGACCGCACGCTGCGCAACGTCGCGGCGGCCGTCACGGCCCGCGCTGCGGGACGGCCCGTCGACGAGCATATCGTAGGCGACGACGACGTCGCCGAACAGTTGCGCCGCTCGTCGGCCTCCGACTTCGGTCTGCGGAGCGAACTGCCCTACATCGACGCAGTGATCGCCGCAGTCAACGACGAAAGCAACCTCTTGGAAAAGGAGCACAAGATCGACCGTATCCGCTGGCAGCAGGCCGTCGATCTGGCTGCCGGAGACTACTTCAACGTGAATGCCATTCTCTCGTACCTCGTGCGCATCAACATCGTGGCACGCTGGGCACGTCTCGACGAGGAGCGGGGCCGCGCCATGCTCGAACGGCTGCTGCACGAACTGGACGGCAAGGAATTGATAAATAACAAATAGTCAGATATGAAAACGAAAGGACGTGTAAACGGTATCATCTCCAACATCGTCATCGTCAAAGCAGACGGGCCTGTGGCCCAGAACGAGATCTGCTACGTGTGGACGGGCGATACCAAAATGATGGCCGAGGTCATCAAAGTCATCGGCGACGACGCCTACGTGCAGGTTTACGACAGCACGCGCGGTCTGAAAATCGGCGATCGGGTCGAGTTCGAAGGCCACATGCTCGAAGCGACGCTGGCCCCGGGTCTGCTGTCGCGCAACTACGACGGTCTGCAAAATGACCTCGAGAAGATGGAGAGCCTCTTCATCGAGCGCGGTTCGATCACCGAACCGATCGATTACGAGCAGACGTGGGAGTTCGCGCCGCTGGCCAAGGCGGGCGACAAGGTAACGGCCGCTTCGTGGCTGGGCGAGGTGAAGGAGCAGTGGATTCCTCACAAGATCATGGTTCCCTTCACGATGACAGGCAGCTATACGGTCAAGAGCGTCGTTGCAGCCGGTACCTATAAGGTTACCGACACAGTGGCCGTCCTGACCGACGGCGAGGGCAACGACCACGACGTGACGATGGTGCAGCGCTGGCCGGTCAAGCAGGCGATCCGCAGCTACATCGAGAAACCGCGCCCCGACCGCATCATGGAGACGGGCGTGCGCGCCATCGACACCTTCAACCCGCTGGCCGAGGGCGGTACGGGCTTTATTCCCGGGCCGTTCGGCGCCGGCAAGACCGTGTTGCAGCACGCCATCTCGAAACAGGCCGACGCCGACGTCATCATCATGATCGCCTGCGGCGAGCGCGCCAACGAGGTGGTCGAGATCTTCAAGGAGTTCCCCGAGCTGATCGACCCTCATACGGGTCATCCCCTGATGGAGCGTACGATCATCATCTGCAACACGTCGAATATGCCCGTGGCCGCGCGCGAGGCGTCGGTCTACACGGGTATGACCATCGGCGAGTACTACCGCGCGATGGGACTCAAGGTGCTCGTCATGGCCGACTCGACGTCGCGCTGGGCGCAGGCGCTGCGCGAAATGTCGAACCGTCTGGAGGAGCTGCCCGGTCAGGACGCTTTCCCGATGGACCTCTCGGCGATCATCTCGAACTTCTACTCGCGCGCCGGTCTGGTGCGGCTCAACAACGGGCAGACGGGTTCGGTGACCTTCCTCGGTACGGTATCGCCTGCAGGCGGCAACCTTAAGGAGCCGGTCACGGAGTCCACCAAAAAGGCCGCCCGCTGCTTCTACGCACTGGCGCAGGCGCGTGCCGATTCGAAGCGCTACCCCGCCATCGACCCGCTCGACTCCTATTCGAAATATCTGGAGTACCCCGAAATCCGCGAATACCTCGACGCACACATCGGCAAGGGCTGGGTGGAGAACGTCTATGCCGGCAAGACGCTCGTGCAGCGCGGCAAGGAGGCCAACGACCAGATCAATATCTTGGGCGACGACGGCGTGCCGGTGGAGTACCACGAACGTTTCTGGAAGTCGGAGTTGATCGACTTCGTGATTCTTCAGCAGGATGCCTTCGACGACATCGACGCCAACTGTCCGTTAGAGCGTCAGAAGATGATGTTCGAGATCGTGCTCGACATCTGCAACAAGAATTTCAATTTCGCCGATTTCGAGGAGTGTTCCGAATTCTTCAAGACACTCATCAACCTCTTCCGTCAGATGAACTACTCGGAGTGGGAGTCGGAGAAATTCAAGGAGTACAAGAAGCAGATCGAGACGCTGGTTAACGACCAGCTCAACAAATAAGACCGAAGCTATGACAACACGTGCATTTCAAAAGGTATATACCAAGATAGACAACATTACCAAAGCCACCGTGACGCTGCGCGCCTCGGGCGTAGGTAACGACGAGCTGGCCACCGTAGGCGGCAAACTCGCACAGGTGGTGAAGATCATGGGCGACAACGTGACGTTGCAGGTTTTCGCCGGCACCGAAGGTCTGGCCACCGACTCCGAAGTGGTGTTCCACGGCGAGCCGCCCAAACTCAAGGTATCGGACAATCTGGCCGGCCGCTTCTTCAACGCCTACGGCGAACCGCTCGAGGGCGGCGAGCAGATCGAAGGCGAAGCGCGCGAAATCGGCGGTCCGACAGTGAACCCCTTCCGGCGCAAGCAGCCTTCGGAGCTGATCGCTACGGGCATCGCCGGTATCGACCTCAACAATACGATCGTCACGGGGCAGAAGATTCCCTTCTTCGCCGACCCCGACCAGCCCTACAACGCCGTGATGGCCAACGTGGCCCTGCGTGCCAAGGCCGACAAGATCATTCTGGGCGGCATGGGCCTCACGAACGACGACTTTCTCTATTTCAAGAGCGTCTTCGAGAATGCGGGCGCCCTGGACCGTATCGTGTCGTTCGTCAATACGACCGAGAATCCGCCCGTCGAGCGCCTGCTGGTTCCCGACATGGCGCTGACCGCCGCCGAATATTTCGCCGTGGACAAGGGCGAGAAGGTGCTGGTGCTGCTGACCGACATGACGCTTTACGCCGATGCGCTGGCCATCGTGTCGAACCGTATGGACCAGATTCCTTCGAAGGACTCCATGCCCGGCTCGCTCTACTCGGATCTGGCGAAGATTTACGAGAAGGCCGTGCAGCTGCCCAACGGCGGATCGATCACGATCATCGCCGTGACGACCCTTTCGGGCGGTGACATCACGCACGCCGTGCCCGACAACACGGGTTACATCACCGAGGGCCAGTTGTTCCTGCGCAACGACTCCGATACGGGCAAGGTCATCGTCGACCCGTTCCGTTCGCTGTCGCGTCTGAAGCAGCTGGTGATCGGCAAGAAGACCCGCGAGGACCATCCGCAGGTGATGAACGCCTGCGTGCGCCTCTACGCCGACGCGGCCAACGCCAAAACCAAGCTGGAGAACGGCTTCGACCTCTCGGACTACGACGAGCGCACCCTGAAGTTCGCCTTCGACTACTCGGAGAAACTGCTGGCCATTGATATCAATATCGAGATCAACCAGATGCTCGACACCGCATGGGGGCTTTTCGCCAAGTACTTCACCCGGGAGGAGGTCGCCATCAAGGAGGAACTTATCCAAAAATACTGGAAGGAGGCGTAACGCGCAATGGCAATCAAATTCCAATATAACAAGACCTCGCTGGGCGAACTCGGCAAACAGCTGAAAATGCGCCAGAAGGCCCTCCCTACGATCAAAAGTAAGGAGTCGGCCCTGCGCTCCGAAGTGAAGAAGGCGAAGGACTCCGCAAGCGACTACCGTCGTCGGCTCGACGCTCTGAAGGCCGAGTACGACTACATGGTGTCGCTCTGGGGAGAGTTTGATTGTGACCTCC
>URRP01000022.1 GCA_900550375.1 uncultured Alistipes sp.
GATTTCTACAACGCCGAGTCGCACACCAACGCCATCTTCCTGCCCAAGCTCGAACAGGGAAATCCGCAGTACATCGGATTCTTCCATACGGGTGCCTATCAGGAGTCGATCGGCGGCTTCGGCGGCATCCAGCACTGTCTGATCCCCGCGCCGAAGCATATCATCATCGACCGCGACAAGGGCGACAACGAATACTATACGCGTCTGTTCGCCAAGGAGCAGAGCTACCGCGCCATGATGCGTACTCTGGGGTATTGATCCCGGATTTCGATCGAAGTGAGAGGGCTGAGACCTCCCCGAAAACAGATTTCACCCCTGCTGCAAAGGATTTGCAGCAGGGGTGAAACGTAATATCGGACAGGCCTCATTTGCGATTCTGCACCGCTCAACGTGCCGTCGAAGCCCGCTCGCGAATCCGCGCAGTCAGCGTAACGGTACGATCGGGCACGGCCGGATCAGCCATTTTTTCCAGAAGCAGCTCGGCGGCCGTGCGCCCCATCTCTTCAAGCGGCTGTTCGACCGTCGTAAGCTGCGGATTGACGATCGTCGAGAGCACCGTCCCCGAATAGCCCGCAACGGCCATCTGATCGGGAACGCGGACACCGCACGCCATGAGCCGGTTCATCGCGCCGATGGCCACCGTATCCGTCCAAGCGAAGAGACCGTCGGCATCGGGCATCCGGCGCAGCAGCTCGTCGGCCGCCTCTCGGCCGTCGTCGAAAGTTACGCCCGCCGGAATCACCGATCGTCCGTCCGGTCCGAGACCGAACTTCTCCACAGCATAGTTGTAGCCGCGCAGACGTTCCCCCGCATTCGGAATAGACGCAGGGCCGCCGAGGTGAACGATGCGGCGGCAGCCTCGGCTGACGAGATGCTCCATCAGGAAGTAGCTCGTCGCAAAATCGTCGACGACCACCTTCGGGGCATCGACGTGAAGCGGCGCACGGTCGTAGAAAACCAACGGCACGCCGCGCTGCCGGATACGCCGATAGACCTCCTCGTTGCGCGCCACGTCGCACGGACAGGCGATGATGCCGTCGACCATGAAGCGCTCCATCAGCAGCAGATTTTCACATTCCGAGGCGGGATTCTCCTCCGACTGGGCGATGATGACCTTCAGTCCGCGGGCGCACAACACCTGCTGAATCCCCTTGATAACCGTCGCAGCAAAGGGCGTAACCATTTCGGGAACGATCACCCCGACCGTATTACTGCGTCCCGAACGGAGATTCACGGCGACCGGATTGGGGCGGTAGCCCAGCTCTTCGGCCAGATGGAGCACCTGCTCCTTCGTCTCACGGCGGATGTTCCGGTTGCCGGCCAGCGCCCGCGACACGGTCGAAACCGACAGTCCGAGCCGTTCGGCCAGCTCCTTGATGGTAATTTGTTTCATGCGCCCTGCAATTCGTCGAGACAAAACTACGGATTTTACCCCGCTTTTGCAAACGGCCCCCGTCGGCCTATGCAGCGCCGATGCGGCTTCATGCCGCCGGCAGCGTATTACGCAATCAGCAGAACGATCACCACTCCCCAGATGATGAGCAGCGTGTTGCCGACGGCATAAGTGATCGTGTAGCCCATCGAAGGGACATTGCTCTGGATCGTCTCTTCGACAGCACCCAGCGCCGCAGTGGTCGTCCGTGAACCGGAGATGCACCCCAGCGTCAGCGCGTCGTTGAAACGGAAAAGGTAACGCCCGATGAAAATTCCCGAGATGAGCGGAATCGAAGTCGCGGCCGCGCCGATCAGGAAGAGACTCCACCCCACCTCCTGAAATCCCCGAATGAAGGTCGGGCCGGTCGAGATGCCGACGATGGCGATAAAGGTATTCAGGCCGACGTTGTTCATGAACCACAGCGTCGGCTGCGGAATATTGCCCACGTGGGGATAACGGGCATGGAGCCAGCCGCAGAAGAGACCGGCGATCAATACGCCGCCGCTCACCGTAAGACTCAGCGGAATAGTGCCTACGCGGGTCATCAGCAGCCACCCGAAGATCAGTCCGCCCAGAAAGATGCCCAGTCCGACCAGCGGCATCCCCGTCTTCTCCGAGACCGGATCGCTGAAGCCGAGCGTCGGCGCGGCACGGCGCACATCCTGCGGCAGACCCACCAGTTCGAGCCGGTCGCCGGCGTCGAGCTTGCCTCCGGCCAGCACCGGAATCTTCACTCCGGCACGCAGGATCGAACGAATGTTTACTCCGTGCATCGATTTATTTTTCAATACATTGCGAATATACTGTCCTGCTGCGCCGCGTTTACTCACCACCACGGGCAGACTCTGCACCGAAAAGTTCGTCAGTTCCGCATCCTCGACCTCCGTACCGATCCACTCCTCCTCTTCGATGACGTACTGCCGGCGGCCGCTCACCACAAGCGTATCACCCGCATAGATCACCGTGCGGGGCTTCACATCGTCGACGATGCGTCCGCGCTGGCGCAGCCGCTCGACGAAGATCAGCTTCTTCTGCGACTGCATATAGCGTTCGAACTCGGCAACGGTAGGATTCTCCGCAAACCAGTCGTTCTCGGCCTTGTAGGCGCGGAAGACGATGGCGCGCGCCGCAGGGTCGAAACCTGCCGTGAAGCTGACGTCGTCACCCAGCTTCGATTCGAGGTCGAGCGCCGCTTTGTGCACCTTCTCCACGCCGCCCAGCAGCCGCGGACCGAGTGTTCCCAGAATCCACGCCGACCCTGCCGTACCGAAGATATAGGTCACGGCATAACAGACGGGCATGGCGTCCATATTGATCGTCTGTCCGTCGGGCAGCTGATGGATGGTGTCGGTCGCCACGCCCAGCACGGCCGACATGGTCTGCGAACCGGCCAGCAGTCCGGCCGCCTGCGCCACATCATACCCCATCAGCTCGGCGCAAAGCCACGTCGAGCCGAGACACAGCAGACAGATGACCACCGCGAATCCCACCTGCGGCAGGCCGTCGCGTTTCAGTCCCCGAAAGAACTGCGGGCCGACGGCATAACCGACCGCAAAGAGGAACAGAAGGAAAAAGAGGGTTTTGGCCGGTTCGGGAATGGGGATTTTCAACTGCCCGACCACGACGCCCACCAGCAGCACGCTGGTTACCGTCCCGAGTGAAAAGCTGCGCCAGCGCAGTTTTCCGACCAGAAATCCCAAAGCAAGGGTAACAAAGACTGCCAACGCAGGATTGGCGCGCAGAAAATCGATCAAATGAATATCCGCAAACATAGTTTTCGAGACTGATTCAACGTACGATACGACACAAAGCACGTGCCGCACCTACTTTGTGATTAAGAATCGGCAAACAAATCTCCCATTATGCTGCGCGGCAGATCCTCACGTCGGAATCCCCGAAGGGACTCCTCCTCAGGATGACAAAACACACGCGTTATCCACTTGTTAATGGTTTGTCATTCCGAACGGAACGCAGTGGAGCGCGGGAAACACTCCATTGTCATTCAGAAAGAAACGCAGTGGAGCGCGGGCTACACCCTATTGTCATTCCGAGCGAAGTGAAACGGAGCGTGGGAATCCGACCGCTTCTGTTCCGCCGTTTTCACAGGGCAAAGGGTGACTTCGAAAAAAATATTCCCCTGCCTGCCGGCAAGGGAACGAAGCGTCTCAAAATATTTGCAATCAGAAACGGTAGCCCAGCTGCAACTGGAACGTTTTGTTGCGAACCGTTATATCCGACACGTCGGACAAATTGAGAAAACCGGCATCGTAGCCGAAACGAAACGAGTAGCGCTGCCACTCCACACCGATACCGGCACGGATGCCCATGTCGAAGCGGTTGAACCCTTCGTCGCCGAACGTATCGGCCTTATCCGATCCAGACTTCGTCTTGCCGGCGAAGCCCATGCGCATACTCAGACCCAGATAGGGAATCAGCGAGATGTCGTTCGTCAGGCCGAAACGATAATTGACCAAAGCCGGCGCCTCGAAGTAGTAGGCGTTGACCTTCACCGCACCGTCGGCGATTGAGGTTCCGTAACCGGCGATGCCCAGACCGGTCTCGAAATAGAGCGGCAGCGCCTGCATCAGACTTTTTTCATAGGAGAACGCCACCAAAGGCCGTACCACCGAGTTGGGCGTGGCGCTCACGCCGCCCTGCTTGAAGGTCATGTTGGCGATGTTCATACCGACACGCACGCCGTAAATGTGATTGGGATGCGCCGAGACGGCCCACGAGACGGCCGACAACAGCACGAGGAGAAAGAGTTTTTTCATAAACAAAAGAGTTTGGTATCGTTTACAGTGTCAAATGTACAATTTTTTCGTGAATCTGCATTTTACTTTCAAAAGATTTACGCCTCTTTTGGAATCGAATTTGTACGTTGTCGACGAAAAACCGGATTATGAAAAAATACAGCCTCAAAAACAACGAAGCCCGCAGTCGGTATGAGTTCGACATCGAAGGACTGACCGCGTTCATCGATTATGAAAAAGAGGGAGAGACGATCGTTCTGACTCACACCTTCGTCCCCGAAACATACGAGGGACAGGGCGTCGGGAAGCAGCTGGTCGGCGCCGTACTGGCCGACATCCGTATGCAAGGGCTGAAGCTCGTTCCGCAATGCCCCTTCATCGCCGTCTACATCGAACGGCATCCGATCTGGCGCGACATGGTCTGTCGGGAGAACGCCACGGTCGAACGCTGAGCGGCATGACCGACGAGAAAAGCGGGTCCACGGCAATGGACCCGCTTTTGTTCTACTCGCCCGCGGGCTGCGACGACGGCTCCGTTTCAGGATAGATGCGGCGCAGCCATTCTCCCAGCCGCGCACCGCGCAGTTCTTCGTTTTGTGCGACGATCCGCCCTTCGGGGTCGATCAGAAACAGCGTAGGATAGGCACCGATGCGATACATCCGGCAAATCCGGCCTTCGGGATTGTCGGCAACGACCGGCCATGCGATCCGCAATTCGGGCAGCCGCTTCTGCAACCGCTCCTTCGGGTCGGACGCCACGCCGAGAATCTCGAATCCGGCGGCATGGTAGGTCGCATAAGCCTGCAAGTAGCTCTCGCGAATCTCCTGAAGGCAGGGCGGGCACCTCAGCGACCAGAAATCGAGCAGCACGTATCTTCCCCGGAAATCCTCAGGGAAACGAACGATGCGTCCTTCGGTCGTCGCTGCCTCGAAGGGAATCGGCCGGAACCCGACCTGTGCGGAAGGGCGATCGAGGGCATCGGGCGTCGGGGTCAGCAGCAGCTCGCGGCCGTCGGGACGCAGGCTGTCGATATGGTAATAGTCTCCGCCCAGCAGCACAAATTCCCCCACACGATGCTGGAGCGTCGTATCCCCGTTCGAGAAGGATATCTCTACATTGTCGGACGGATACCCGCCGCCGAAGGGCGCCGTCGTCACGGCATACCGCCCGCCGGAGGTCTCGATCTCACCGGAGCACCGCTCGTCGCAGCAGAGCAGCACATCGGACGCTTCAAACGCCGGATAGACATAGGTCGAATCGGGCAGGACGACGCCCCGGCTGTACCGTTCGATGTAGACGGCCGTCGCTTCGCAGGCGATCGAATCCGCACCGAAATAACGTACCGTCTCATCCGCCAGATCGTCGTCGCCGTCCGTATCCAGCAGATAGGCGAACCGGCCCTCCGGCGTCACGCCCGCGGCCAATGTCGTCACGGCACGGATCGGACGGGCGGAACAAGAGGAGGTATCGCGGCCCCATGCGTTGAAATAACCCATACAGAGTTTTTCGTCGATCTCCCCTCGGCGATAGCTCTGATAAAGCAGCTGCGCGAAATCGTTCTCCGCATAGTAGACGGTCACATCGCGCCATGCGGCAGGCAGACCCCGCACGGCAGGATAGAACGCATCGAATGCACTTCCGTCGCGCGTACTCATGTACACGCCCATCCGACGCTCGGGCGGACCGGATGTTTTGTCCAAATGGAGGGTCCGCTGCCGCGATCCGCAGCAGACGAACAGCAGAACGCAAAGCAGCGTCCCGGGAAAGACAGGTTTCATTTCAGGCTGTTTGGTATCTACAAACAAAGATAGGAATTTCCGCCGGAAAATGCAATTTTCAGAACCGATAATCTTATTCTCGACACCTACTTCCGGCCGATGAGTCGCTTGAAGAGACGGCGGATACGCACCGGAAGGTTGATTCCCTGCTTGAGCAGCACGGCGCCGCTCAGGATCTTCCAGTCCCAGCCGCGCAGTTCGGCATAGCGTACCAATATATAGTCCAGATAGGGCGTTTCCCAGTCGAGGTGACGGAGCATCTCCACGCAGTCGTGCCAGCTCAGACGCCGGCGGAACACCATCCGATTGACGTCGATCAACGCAAAATGCCACGCACCGTCCTCTCGGTAGTAGAAGATGTTGCCCGGATTGTAATCGTAGTCGAGGACACCTTTTTCATGCAGACCGACGGTGAAGGCCGCAAATGCGTCGAGGATCTCGAGCTGCCGCAGCTGCGGTTCCTGCTCCAAGCATTCGAGCGTCGGATACGGCAGGCGTTTCGAAACGTAATATCCCGTATGGAACAGCAGCCCCCGCCGGCACTCGATATAACCGACCGGATCGGCCACGGCGACGCCCAGCCGCTCGAGGCGCAGCGAATAGTCGTAGGAGCGTTTGGCTTTGGTCGGACGAAGGAACGTATAGACCCAGCGGTTCAGGCGCAACGGCACGGCGAAACGTTTGACGACGAACTCCTCGTCCGCCGCCCGCTCGCACCACAACGTGTTGCGGTTGTCGCGCAGCACCTCTTCGGAGACGCCCTGCGAGGGCAGATTCCGTATCCAAGGGGCCAGATGGCCGTATTTTTCCGACAGGACAATTTTCATCCGTTTGCAGGTTTTACCGATAATCGCCACAAAAATAACGATCGGGATCGGCTCTTCTTGTCCTGATCGCGCGCAATAACATTCAATAAGTCGAATTTTAATTCGCAAATCGCCTGCGATTCAAGAAAAAGTTATTATTTTTGACGAAATTCATTTTTTTAATATGGACGAACTCCACCAACAAACTTCAGGGTCTTCCCGACAGGATTCCGAACCGATGGATACTCCTTCATTCCGGCTGCTGCACCTCGACGATTCCTCATCGGAATTCACGGAATCCGACTATCTGCCGCACGAGCTGAACATCGGCGGAATCAGCGTCTGCCTGCAAGGGAAAAGCCGTGTCACGTTCAACCACCATCGCTGCAACATCAAAAAAGGAGACCTGTGCGTCTTCTTTCCGCACATGCTCATGCAAATCGATAATCAGAGCGACGATTTCGAAGCATACTGCATCATCTCCGAATTGGACATTACCCGCGAGGTGCAGGTTCCCTCGACCACCTCGCTGTTTCTGTACATCAAGGACAATCCCTGCATCTCGCTCGACGACGCGACGTTCCGGCGTATGCTCAAATATTGCAAAATGTTCAGCGAATTCGAGCGGAACGGCCACCCCTACCGCGAACAAATCGTCCACCATATGTCGATGATGATCTACTACGAAATCTTCGATATCTACCAGCACGGCAAACCGCTGGCCATGAGCGCTCAGACGCGTCAGGAGACGATGTTCCGTCAATTTCTTTTTCTGGTGTCGCAGCATTACGTCTGCGAACGCGAAATCGGATACTACGCCAGCCAGCTCTGCGTGACGCCCAAATACCTCTCGTCGGTGGTACGCAGCGTATCGGGCAACAGCGCGGCATGGTGGATCAACCATACGGTCATCCTGCACGCGAAAAACCTGCTGAAGACGAATCACCAGCTTACGATTCAGCAGATCTCCGATAAGCTCAACTTCCCCAACCCGTCGTTCTTCGGTCAATATTTCAAACGTCGCGTAGGCATGACCCCCAAAGAGTTTCGGCGGGAGGCCTTCTGACGACGCCGCATACGCCGCGGAAGCAAAGAGCGCCGGACGATTCGAATCGTCCGGCGCTCTTCATTACATTTCGGGACATCGCTTCTCCTTCACGCAGCGAACGGAGTTGCCGTAAGCCCCCCGCAGCAACTGCCATTATTCTCTTCGCGCCCTCTTTTTTTGCACGAACACCAAATAGTACCAATCGGATACGACCGCTCCGAACGAACCCGTCGAAACCAAATCGTTTTTTTAGAAAAACATTTCGAACGATGAGCGATATTTCCCGAATTTTTGTTACTTTTGTGCGCAACAAAAACCCCAATCATTATGTCTTTTATTGATGAGAGGGTACAGCCGACCGGACTCACGTTCGATGATGTCCTGCTCGTACCCGCCTATTCTGAGGTGTTGCCGCGCGAAGTCGATGTCACCAGCCGCTTTTCGCGAAATATCAAACTCAACATTCCGATCGTCTCGGCCGCCATGGATACGGTCACCGAAGCGCCTCTGGCCATCGCTCTGGCTCGTGAAGGGGGCATCGGCGTCATTCACAAGAACATGCCCATTGCCGAACAGGCTGCGCACGTGCGCCGTGTGAAACGTGCCGAGAACGGCATGATCTACGACCCGATCACCATCTCCAAGGAGCACACCGTGGGCGATGCGCTCGCGCTGATGCAGGAGAACAAGATCGGCGGCATCCCCGTGATCGACGCCGAACGCCGGCTCATCGGCATCGTCACCAACCGCGACCTGCGGTTCCAGCGCGATATGAACCGCCTGATTTCGGAGGTCATGACCTCGGAGAATCTCATCACCACCCATTCGTCGGAGCTGGCCCATGCGGCCGACGTGCTGCTCAACAACAAGATCGAGAAGCTGCCCGTCGTGGACCACGAGGGGAAACTCGTCGGGCTGATTACCTATAAGGACATCACCAAGGTGCAGGACCATCCCAACGCCTGCAAGGACAGCAAAGGCCGTCTGCGCGTAGCCGCCGGCGTGGGCATCACGGGCGACTCGATGGACCGCGTCGACGCACTCGTGAGCGAAGACGTGGACGCCATCGTCCTCGACTCGGCGCACGGCCACTCGATCAACATCGTGACGCTGCTCAAGCAGATCAAGACGAAATATCCCGAGCTTGACGTGGTGGTAGGCAACATCGCCACCGCCGAAGCAGCGAAATTCCTGATCGACTCCGGTGCCGACGGCATCAAGGTGGGCATCGGCCCGGGTTCGATCTGCACGACGCGCATCATCGCCGGCGTGGGCGTTCCCCAGCTGTCGGCCATCTACTCCGCAGCGAGCGTCGCACGCGGCACGGGCGTGCCCGTAATCGCCGACGGCGGACTGCGTTACTCGGGCGACATCGTCAAGGCACTGGCCGCAGGCGGCGACTGCGTGATGGTCGGCTCGATGTTCGCCGGCACGGAGGAGTCGCCCGGCGATACGATCATCTACAACGGCCGGAAGTTCAAAAGCTACCGCGGCATGGGTTCGATCGACGCCATGAAGGCGGGTTCGGCCGACCGCTATTTCCAGAAAGGGGAGGTCAACATCAACAAGCTCGTTCCCGAGGGAATCGTGGCGCGCGTTCCGTTCAAGGGATCGCTCAGCGAAACGGTTTTCCAACTCGTCGGCGGCATCCGCGCAGGTATGGGGTACTGCGGCGCCTCCGACATCGAAACACTCAAACGGGCGAAATTCATCCGCATCACCGCCAACGGCGTGACGGAGAATCACCCGCATGACGTGACGATCACCAGCGAAACGCCCAATTACAGCCGTGGCGAATAACGTCGCGGCCTGCGGACTCTATTGCGGCACGTGCCGCAAATTCCGCAAGGGAAGCTGTCCGGGCTGCCGAGCCAACGAGAAGGCCGCATGGTGTTCGATCCGCAGTTGCTGCATCGAACACGAGTGGCAGAGCTGCGCCGAGTGCACGCTCGACGGACGCGACGATCCGATGGCCTGCCGCAAACTGAACAACCTGATCGGCAAACTCTTCGGCCTCGTCTTCCGCTCCGACCGGCGCGGCTGCCTGCTTCGTATCCGCGCGATCGGCTCCGAAGCCTTCGCCGCCGAGATGCAGCGCAGCGGCCGTTACAACCGTCCCGTGACGAAGATATAGCCTTATACGTACCAAATAACCTCACATACATGCAGGAAAAAATCCTAATCATCGATTTCGGTTCGCAGTACACGCAGCTCATCGCCCGCCGTGTACGCGAGCTGAACGTCTACTGCGAAATCCACCCCTTCAACCACCTGCCGGCCATCGACGAGTCGGTGCGCGGCGTGATTCTCTCGGGTTCGCCCTTCTCGGTGCGCGACGCCAATGCGCCCCGCATCGATCTCGAAGCGATCAAGGGGCGGCTGCCGCTGCTGGGCGTCTGCTATGGCGCGCAGTACCTCGCTCAACATTTCGGCGGCGAGGTCTGCCCCGCTCCGAGCCGCGAATACGGCCGGGCGATGCTCACCGTCGCCGAACCCGAAGACCGGCTCATGCAGGAACTGCCCTGCACCACGCAGGTGTGGATGTCGCACGGCGATACCATCACCCGCGTGCCCGACAACTACCGCATCGTAGCCTCGACGGCCGAGGTGCGTGTGGCCGCCTATCGCATCGAGGGAGAGCCGACGTGGGCCATCCAGTTCCATCCCGAAGTCTACCACTCGACCGCCGGAACGCAGCTGCTCAAAAACTTCGTCGTCGGCATCTGCGGCTGCTCGCAGTCGTGGACTTCGGAGAGCTTCGTCGAGACGACCGTCCGCGAGTTGCGCGAAAAGATCGGCCGCGATCAGGTCGTACTGGGCCTTTCGGGCGGCGTGGACTCCACGGTGGCCGCCGTGCTGCTGCACCGTGCCATCGGCGAGAACCTGCATTGCATCTTCGTCGATTCGGGCCTGCTGCGCAAGGATGAGTTCGAAAGCGTACTCGACTCCTACAAGGGTATGGGACTCAACGTCAAGGGGGTCAAGGCCGGTGCGAAATTCTTGGGCGATCTCGCGGGCGTGACCGATCCCGAAACCAAGCGCAAGATCATCGGCCGCGACTTCGTGGAGGTCTTCAACGCCGAGGCGCAGCAGCTCACCGACGTGAAGTGGCTGGCGCAGGGCACGATCTACCCCGACGTCGTCGAATCGGCTTCGGTAAACGGTCCGGCAGCCAAGATCAAGTCGCATCACAACGTAGGCGGACTGCCCGAACACATGCACCTGAAGGTCGTCGAGCCGCTGCGTCTGCTCTTCAAGGACGAGGTGCGCCGCGTAGGTCGCTCGCTGGGCATCAACGAGGAGTTGATCGGCCGCCACCCCTTCCCGGGGCCGGGTCTGGCGATCCGCATTCTGGGAGAGATCACGCCCGAACGCGTCGAAATCTTGCAGAACGTGGATAAAATCTACATCGACGCCCTGCGCGAGCACGGACTCTACGATCAGGTCTGGCAGGCGGGCGTCATCCTGCTGCCGGTCAAGTCGGTGGGCGTCATGGGCGACGAACGCACCTACGAAAGCTGCGTGGCGCTGCGTGCCGTCACCTCGACCGACGGCATGACCGCCGACTGGGTGCATCTGCCCTACGATTTTCTGGCCCGCGTGTCGAACGACATCATCAACAAGGTACGCGGCGTCAACCGCGTCGTCTACGACATCTCCTCCAAACCGCCCGCAACCATCGAGTGGGAGTAGCCGAAGAGAATCCGTCCTAAAAGGAATCCGCCCCTGCCGCAATTCATTGCAGCAGGGGCGGATTTTAGTCGGGCGATCGCGTTATGCGCCGATCGCTCTTCGCGGACAAGGCAGCTTCACATGGAAAGTGCTGCCCCGACCGAATTCCGACTCCACGACGATCTCCCCTCCCATCTTCTCAGCGAGGGATTTACAGATGGCCAGCCCCAGTCCGACGCCCTGCATGAACGAATCGACCTTCTCGAACCGTTCGAAGATCCGGTCGAACATATCCTGCGGAATACCGCACCCCGTATCGGTCACGCGCAGCTCGACGCCGGAGTCGGTCGTTTCGCAGGCCACCTCGACATACCCCTCGGTCGTATTCTTCAGGGCATTGGAAATCAGGTTATTCAGAATCTGCCTGACCCGTGAAGGGTCCGATTCGACGACGAAATTCCCGTCGGTGGGCACGATGTGCAGTTCCACGCCGGCAGGAACACGGTCCCGATTTTCCATGACGCACTCAGCGATCACCTCCGCAGGATCGAACCAGATGAAATGCAAATCGATATCGCCCGCCTCGAGTTTCGAAAATTCCAGTACGTCCCCGACCAATTTGAGCAGCAACTCGTTGTTATGGTTAATCAGCGAAACGAACTGTTCGCGCTCCCCGGGATCGTCCGCCGAAGTCAGCAGTCCCGAAAACCCCACGATCGCATTCAGCGGCGTCCGTATCTCGTGGCTCATGCTGGCCAGAAAGGCGGATTTCAACCGGACGGCCTCCTCGGCTTTCGTCTTGGCCTCGAACAGATTCCGTTCGATGCGTTTCGACTCGGTGATGTCGTAATTGACGGCGATCACCTCGATAATCCCCTCCTGCGGCAGATACCGCCGTATCAGCAACGTGACATAGGTCCACGTCTGACTCCCGTCGTCGCGCAGAATGCGCAGCTCCCGCCGAAACTTGTCGGTCGCACCGTTGCGCGCATTGCGGACGAACGCTACGACCGAAGGGCGGTCTTCGGGATGCACGTGACCGTAGACGCCGATGATCTCGGACAGCGGCCGGTCATACGGCTCTCCGAGATTGGTGTACCAGCTGCGAGAGGCGTGTCCCTGCTCGCTGAGCAGATTATAATAGGCATATCCCACCTTCGAATAGACGCCCACCAGTTCGAACAGACTCTCGAACTCCTGAATCCGGTTGTAGGCGACGGTGGCTTCCGTCTTGTCGGCATTGATAAGCAGATAGTTGGTCGGATTGCGATGCTCGTCATAGAGCGTCGTCACCTTCGTCACCAGATCGATCGTCCCCTCCCGCTTGCGGGCCGGGTAATAGTCGCCGATCTTGGAGAAATCATAACGGAAGGTAAAATCCGCATCTTCGTGTCTGCGCAGCCGCTCCTTCATCTCCTTCGGAAAGACAGGATTCTTGAAGATATCGATTCCCAGCAGATCTTCCTTCCGGTCCATATGGAAGATTTCCAGCTCCTTGTCGTTCAGGTCGATCAGGATTCCCTCCTTGTCGTATAGTTCGATCCCGACAGGCAGATTCTTATAGATATTGGACATCACCCGCCGATTGTATCGAAGCGCCTGATACGCTGCGGACATATCGGGCCCGTCCTGCACCTCGGTGATGCCGTAGACTTTCATATGCCCCTGCGCATCGGTTTTGCGAAAACAGATCTTGTTCCTGACCCACATATCGCCTCGGGTCGTGCGAAGCAGATGGACCGCTTCGGAAACCTTCTGCGCACGGAAGGTATGTACCGTCGTACGAAACGGCTCCTCCCACAGGACAAGCCGGTCGAAATCTTCGAAACGGATCACACCGTCCGCGCCGATCCCCAGCAGATCGGCGATATACTCGGAACAGCGGTAGGTCTCCCGCTGCAAATCTGCCTCCCACCACCCCATGTCGGCGGACGACATCAACGTAGTGAAAAACTCGCTGTCGGGCTGTTTTTCCATGATATTGAAATTATATGGCGGAAGAGAGTAACGATCAATCCAGTCATTACAAAAATACGGACTATTTTTCGCTTTTTCAAGAGCCTGCTCCAAAAAGCCGTTCGCAGGCGATAATAAAAGGAGAGGATCGGAGAGCGGCGTGCCGCTCTCCGATCCTCTTCCTGTTCTTTCCGACTCAGTTCCCTCCGGCGACGATAATCAGCGCCAATCCCGCAACGAACAAGGCGAACATCAATGCCAGCAGCCCGTTGACCGTCCGCCCGCCACCGCGGAACTCCTTCCACACGAAGACGCCCCACACGGCCGCGATCATCGGCGCGCCCTGTCCCAGCGCATACGACACCGCAGCACCGGCCTTACCGGCGGCGATATAGCTGAACGTCGTGCCCAGACACCAGATCGCACCGCCCAACATGCCGACCAGATGGGTCGAGAAACTGCCTCGGAAATAGTCGCGGTAGCTGACGGGCGCTCCGTCGAAGGGACGTTTCATTACCCACGTATTGAAGATGAAGTTGCTGGCCAGCACACCCAGCGAGAAGATAAAGACCGCCGAATAGGGCGTCAGCATCCCCGGCGTAGGATTCTCGAAATGATCCAGATCCATCGCCGCCGCCACGAAGCGGTAGAAGAGTGACATCAGTACGCCGGCTACGGCCGCCAGCACGACGCCTTTGCGGAACTGCGTGCGCTGTGCGCCGCCGCCCTGCACCTTCTTCGAAGCGATGCCGTTGCAGACGATCGCCACGACGATCAGCGCCACGCCGAGAAACAGGATGACGGGATCGCCTTTAGGGGCGCCCATATAGTTGATAATCACGCCCAGCACCAGCGCCAGCCCGACGCCCAGCGGAAACGCGACCGAAAGGCCCGCCATGGCCACCGACGCCGAGAGGAGGATATTCGAAGCGTTGAAGATCACACCGCCCAGCACGACGCTCCAGACGCCGCGCGCATCGGCCTGCGCCAGATCGGGCAGGAATGAACGCCCCTCGGAGCCGAAACTTCCCATCGTGAAACCCGCGATGAGCGTAAAGAGCACCATGCCGATGACATAGTCCCAATAGAAAAGTTCGTAACGCCAGCTCTTCGAAGCCAGCTTCTGGGTGTTGCCCCACGATCCCCAGCACATCATCGTGATGAAGCAGAAAAGCACTGCGAGGGCGTAACTGTTGACGATAAACATAGGTTGTAGTTTTAAGGTTAACGCAATCCATCCGCACATCGGCCTTCGGAAATCATAAAAACCGCGTTACAGACCTTGCGCAAACGTTTGTACAAAAATAGATAAAAAATCCGAACTTCCAACGTTTCGTCCGTTTTTCCGATGACGAAACGGCAGAAATCCGGTTCGGGGACTCCGCGGCAAAAGCGGTATTTCGGACCGATCAGACGCTATGAATGGCGCGATCGTCGGATTTCGGCACATACTTCTCACCCAAGAAGAGCGTCCGCAGCAAGGGAAAACCGTTCATTATCCGCTCCACGACCATCGGGACGAAAAGCCCCAAAAAGGCGGAAAAGAGAAAGATCGTCGTATCGGAATCGATTCCCGCGTGCAGCAGCAGGATACGGCCCGCTCCCGTTCCGAACGCGTGGAAAAGGTAAATCCCATAGGCGTAGCTGCCCATCCACACGAAAAAACGATTGTGCCAGCCGCTCGTCAGCAGAAACGCCGAAGCCAGCATCCCGATGGGGAGATGCAAGAACAGCTCCCGCAGCAAAGCCGTGTCTCCCGTCGTAATCCATACGAACTGCCGCACGGCGAAACCGGCGAGCAGCCCCGCCAGATAGATCTTTTTCATCGACGGCGAAGACAGCCGGTCGGCGAAACGCCGGAGACCTATTCCGAGCAGGAAATAGGGAACCAAACAAAAAGCACCCCAGATGCCGAAGACGTTCGGATAGTTCGGCGACAGATACCGTTCGGCGACAACCCCCGCAAAACCCGCCAGCATCCACCCGCACCACGCACGCACGCTGTTGCAGGCCGAGTGCAGATCGAGCAAAGCGATGAATCCGAAAAGCAGAAAGAGCGACGGCAGGTACCAGTAGACCGTATAGGGCAGCACGTAAATCTTCCACATTTCCGACAAAATCCCGTGCCGGTTCGCGCCGGGCGTGATGTACTGCAAGAGAAAATAGAGCGTCCCGACCGTGACCATCGGCAGCAGCAACCGGCGCGCTTTTTTCGCAAGGAAGGCCTTCGCCTCTCCCCGATGGACGGGACGCAGGGCATAGACCCAGCCGGCAATGACCGTAAAAAGCGGGATGCCGATATAGTGGAACGTGTAAAAGAGATAGCGGGCGAACGAATCGTCGGCGACTTTCATTCCGCCCGCAGCATCGGCACCGATCGCATGTCCCACGGTGATGATGACGACGGCGAGACCGCGCAGCGTCTCGACGTATTCGTTTTTCGTCTGGGTCATCCGAACGGATTGGTTCGATGCAGATTCCATGCGTATTGCGACAAATTTAAACAATCAAAGATACGCATTTATCCGGTATCTCCAATCCTTCCATTTCAAATAACCGCTGATATCTGCCATTCGGGAGACGCTTTGCCATACAGAAGCGAGGGGCAAAACTCCCGTATTCCACTCTACGACAACAGAAAGGCAGAATCAAGTTCAACATCCTGAGGAAGGCCCTACAGGATGCTCGGCTCTCCATATTCATGCAGGACATCGACAAGCGGCGAGAAAATAGAGCTGTTAAATTGTCATTCCGAGCGCGCGAATTGGATCGTCATTCCGAGCGGAGTGAAACAAAGCATAGGAATCTACCGCTTTTGTTTCTTGTCCGTGTTTCCCGTCTTATCGCGGTCGTTTGTTTATCGACCGCCGTTTTCCAACCGGTCGATCCTCACGTCGGATGCGAAGCGCATCCTCCTCAGGGTGGCATGAAAGGGACCTGCGACACTCCTCAGGATGACATTTACAGAGTGTGAGCGCACTGGAGACTCCGCATAACACCGAATCCCGCACGACGAAAAAGCCGCGGGAACGAGCAGTTCCCGCGGCTGAAATCCAAGACGGCGGCCGAAGTCCGCGAAGCGTCTCTATTTCTTGAAATAACGGTTATAAAGACCTTGGAAGCCTGCGCCGTGACGCGCTTCGTCCTTCGCCATCTCGTGCACCGTGTCGTGTACGGCGTCGAGGTTCTGCTCCTTGGCCATACGGGCCAGACGCATCTTGTCCTCGCACGCGCCCGACTCGGCGTTCATGCGCTTCATCAGGTTGGTCTTGGTATCCCAAACCACCTCGCCGATCAGCTCGGCGAACTTCGAAGCGTGCTCGGCCTCCTCCCACGCATACCGCTTGAACGCCTCGGCGATCTCGGGATAGCCCTCGCGGTCGGCCTGACGGCTCATCGCCAGATACATGCCTACTTCGGTACACTCGCCCATGAAGTGGTTCTGAAGACCTTCCCACAACTCGGCCGACGCGCCTTTGCCGTCGCCGATCACATGCTCCGTGACGAACGAAAGACCTGCTTCCTGCTCGACGACCTCGACGAATTTCTCCTTGCCTACCTTGCACATCGGGCACTGATCGGGTGCCTCGGGCCCCTCGTGGATATACCCACAGACGGTGCAACGCCATTTCTTTGCCATAACTCTTTCTGTTTTATTAAGTGAAAACTTATTTTACGAAGACAAAGATACGAACTTTACGGACGGCTCCAAGCGATCGCCCGATCATATTTTCTGATGCCGCCATCAGCTTTTTCTATCGTCGTGGTCGATCGCCCACTCGATCAGCCCCACGTCGACAGCATCCTTCACCATCACCCGCTTGTCGCGGTCGAGCAGATAGAGCGCCGGAATGGCTTTCAGGTCGTAAAGCTCCTGATCGCGGACGACGCACCCCTTGTCGTAGGCGTTGATCCAGCGTGCGGGGATCTGCGGCCGGTACTCCTGCCACTCCGTGAGGTCTTCGTCGGGGAAGAGGGCCAGCACCTTCAGCTTGCCCCGCTCGATCAGTTCGTTGAGCATCGGCGATGCCGAGATGGCCTCACGCACCGTCTTGCACATGTTGCACCCCGGATTATTGATGAACAGCAGCAGGTACTCGGCACGAAGGTCGTACATGCGGCGGGTCGCCCCGTCGGCCGTCGTATAGCGGAAATCGTTGGCCGGCCTGCCGATGCGGTTCTGAGAGGCCATGCGCAGGTCGTGTTCGGGCGCGATGCGCTCCCACCGATCGAGCCACGGGCTGGAGACCAGCGCTTCGAGCACCGGAATATAGAGTTCGTCGTTGCGCGCCGGCGAATTGGGATCGTGGAGCACCCGCTCGGCCAGCATGGCGAAATATTCGGTCATGGGCTTCGACGCAGAGGCCCGACGCATGAGCGTATCGATCGGCGCCCGATCGTCGGGCGCGACGAAATTGGCCACGTAGGCGAACAACGCCCGCACCATCGCTACCGTATCGACTTCGGCGAGCAGCGTCGTGTCGCGGAAATCGAAGTTGTCCCAGTAGTGATCGCGCAGGTAGGCGGTCCGCTCCTCGGGCGGAACGGTCGAAGGAACGGTGACGGCACGGAATGTGCGTGGAACCGAGCGGACGGATTGCTGCGCCGGCTGCTTTTTTCTTCCCCCGCAAGCCGCCAGCAACACAGCGGCAAGGGCGATCCACAAGATTCGTCTCATCGGAAAGTTCTTTAAGATAGCTGATGCAAATGTAGCAAAATCCCGACAATAACCGCTCTCCGTCAGGAGAATCTTCCTCCCTGCGGATCGATTTGCACAATAGTTGTACCTGTCGGGAAGGCATTTCGCCGCTGTACTGTGCACACCTTTCAGCGGGGAAATCCAATTCGGCGGAGGCCGAACGCTTTTGCACCGTAGCGGAACGAAACCGCCCGAACGCCGTAAATGCATAAACCTCCGAAGCGTAAAAACCATTCTTTAAATCATAAATGCGTATGGATGCAAAAAAAAGTACAGGATTCAAGCTTAGCGTAGCAACGCTCGCCATCATGAACATCACGGCGGTCGTCAGTCTGCGCGGCCTGCCGGCAGAGGCGGTCTACGGCCCTTCATCGGCCTTCTACTACCTCTTTGCGGCGATCGTCTTCCTCATCCCCACCGCACTGGTGGCGGCCGAGCTGGCAGCGATGTTCTCCAACAAGCAGGGCGGTGTCTTCCGTTGGGTGGGCGAAGCCTACGGCGCCCGAACGGGTTTTCTGGCCATCTGGCTGCAATGGATCGAATCGACGATCTGGTACCCCACGGTGCTGACTTTCGGCGCCGTGTCGATCGCCTTCATCGGATTGAACCAACATGCGGACACGATTCTGGCGTCGAACAAGATCTTCACGCTGATCGTGGTACTGGCCATCTACTGGATCGCCACCTTCATCTCGCTCAAAGGTCTGGGCTGGGTCGGCAAGATCAGTAAATGGGGCGGTATGATCGGCACGATCATACCTGCCGGACTGCTCATTCTGCTGGGTATCATCTATATCTCCTCGGGTGGTCACAACCAGATGGATATGTCGCAGGGCTTCTTCCCCGACCTGACGAAGTTCGACAATCTGGTGCTGGCCAGCAGTATCTTCCTCTTCTATGCCGGTATGGAGATGATGGGTATCCATGTGATGGATGTGAACAACCCGTCGAAAAACTACCCGAAAGCGATCCTTATCGGTTCGCTCGTCACGGTCTGTATCTTCGTACTGGGAACCTTCTCGCTGGGTTTCATCATCCCCGCCAAGGATATCAACCTGACGCAGTCGCTGCTGATCGGCTTCGACAACTATTTCAAGTATCTGCATATGTCGTGGGCATCGCCCATCATCGCCATCGCACTGATGTTCGGCGTGCTGGCGGGCGTACTGACGTGGGTCGCAGGTCCTTCGAAAGGTATCTTCGCCGTCGGCAAGGCGGGTTATCTGCCTCCCTTCTTCCAGAAGGCCAACAAGAACGGCGTACAGCGCAACATCCTGCTCATTCAGGGCGGTGTCGTAACGCTGCTGGCGCTGCTGTTCGTGGTGATGCCTTCGGTACAGTCATTCTACCAGATTCTCTCGCAGCTGACCGTACTGCTTTACCTGATTATGTACATGCTGATGTTCTCGGCAGCCATCGTGCTGCGTTACAAGATGAAAGACCTCAACCGCCCGTTCCGCCTCGGCAAGGGAAACGGTCTGATGTGGCTTCTGGGCGTCGTCGGCTTCCTCGGCGCACTGCTCGCCTTCGTCCTGAGCTTCGTACCGCCCAGCCAGATTTCGACCGGCAGCAACACCGTCTGGTTCTCGGTGCTTATCATCGGCTGCCTGATCGTCGTCGGAGCTCCCTTCGTGATCTACTCCCTGCGCAAGCCTTCGTGGAAAGACCCGCAGGCCGCTGCGGAATTCGCACCGTTCCATTGGGAGCAATCCGCGCAGACAGCGACTCCGAACCCCGCACCGGCCGTTAATGCCGCCAATACCGGCAAACCGACCGACGGCAAAAAATAACATCCATTTTCAAAAAACGACGATTCTATGAAACGTATCATTACTATCGAGGCTGTAAAAGAGGCCGTGGAGGCCGCTCACACCCACTTTCGCGAGGAGAAGGGCGGCAAAAACGCCGATTACATCCCCTATCTGAAAAACGTCCCCTCCAACCTCTTCGGCATCTCGGTCTGTCTCGCGGACGGCCGCAGCGTGACAGTCGGCGATACCGACTACCGCTTCGGCATCGAATCGGTGTCGAAAGTCCCCACCGCCATTCTGGCGATGAACCAGTACAGCGCCAAGAAGGTGCTCGACCAGATCGGTGCCGATGCAACGGGGCTGCCCTTCAACTCGATCATGGCGATCCTGCTGGAGAACGACCATCCCTCGACGCCGCTGGTGAACGCCGGCGCGATTTCGGCCTGCTCGATGGTTAAACCCGTGGGCAACGCCGACGCCAAGTGGAAGGCCATCGTCGACTTCATTTCGGGACTCTGCGGCAGCAAGGTGACGGTTCTCGACGAACTCTACCGTTCCGAGAGCGAGACCAACTTCAACAACCGCTCCATCGCATGGCTGCTGAAGAACTACAACCGTATCTACGACGATCCCGACATGTCGCTCGACCTCTATACGCGTCAGTGCTCGCTGGGCATCACGGCCAAGCAGCTCTCCATCATGGCCGCCACGATCGCCAACTGCGGAACCAATCCCGTGACGTGGGAGGAAGTTTTCCATCCCAACCTCACCCCGCACATCGCATCGCTCATGGCCACCGTCGGCTTCTACGAGCATACGGGCGACTGGCTTTTCAACACGGGTCTTCCGGCCAAGACAGGCGTGGGAGGCGGCATCATGGCCGTCATCCCGGGCGTGATGGGTCTGGCGGCGTTCGCTCCTCCTCTGGACGATGCCGGCAACTCGGTCAAGGCACAGAAGGCGCTCGAATACATCTCGGTACGGCTGGGTCTGAACATCTTCAGCCCCACGCGCGTGGAACTTGCAGCGGCCCAACCCGTCAAGGAGGGCGTCTGCAAATAGCCGCCCCGTCTTCAAACGAAAAGCTCCCGACACTAGTGTCGGGAGCTTTTTACTTACCGCAGCCTGCGTTTCACCACAGCCGGATTCCCCGCCGCCAGCGAATCTGCGGGAATATCGTGTACGACCACGCTGCCCGCCGCAACGACCGACCGGGCGCCGATCGTGACACCCGGACAGACGACCACCCCGCCACCGAGCCAGCAGTCCTCGCCGATCGTGATGCGCAGACTCGTCTCCACCGGTCGACGGCGTTCCATATAGTCGACGGGGTGTTGCGGCGTATAGAGCTGGCAGTTGGGCCCGAGCTTCGTGCGGGCGCCGATCGTGACGCCGCCGCAATCGAGAAACGTGCATCCCATATTGATGAAGACCTCCTCGCCCAAGTCAATCCGCCAGCCCAGATCGCAGAAAAACGGCTGTATGATCTTGACCGAGGCGGGAACGTCGGGGATCAATGTCCGAAGCGCCTCTTCATATTCCGAGACATCGTACGGCGAAGTGCGGTTGAAGCGCTCCACCCGCTGCCTCGCTTCGCGGAAATGCTCCGCTATCTCGGCGTCCGAAAAGTCGTACCGCTCGCCGGCCAACATTTTTTCCAGTTCGGTCACGATTCGGATCTGTTTTTTCGGATAAGGTAAACGAACAGGGCGAAGACCCCGGCCAGCACCGCCACGCCCGCCGCCATGAGCGGATAGTTGTGCGCCGCCCCCGCTCGGACGATCCAGTAGAGCAGACCGGCCGGCAGCAACACGCAAAGCACGACCGTGAAGAGGAGGAGCAACCCCATAAAGAGCTTGAACGCCCGTCTGTTCCTCCGCACCAGCGGTTCCAGTTCGGCGATCCGTTCGCGATAACGCTCGGGCTTCTTTTCGGCGAGCCGGCGGAAGATCGCCAGCGCCTGCGGCAGGTAATCGAGCATATCGGGACGGTTGTGGAGCGATGCCAGTCGGCCGAGTTCATAATACGTCTCGCCCAGTTCGGCCTGCTGCTCGTCGGTCAGTTCCGGCATGGATTTCAACACCGAAAGCCGTTTGAGCAGTTGCGTGACGTAGGCGTCTTCATCGCCCCGCTCCTCGGGCTTCGTCTCCAGAAAGTCGCTTTTCAGGCGGCGGTAGAAGTCGTCGAAATAGTAGCTGTCGTATTTCGGGCCGTTCTTGCGGACGACCTTGCGGATGTCGTCGGGCAGATTGTCGGGAAAAGCCGTGAATCCGGCCAGCATGATCGGTACGATATTTTTGTTTTTCCTGATCGCATAAGCCAGTTCGCACCGCACCCAGTCCTCCGACGCTACGGCTGCGGGATCGGTGCAGCGGTCGAGCGCACCCTCGCTCAGGATGAGGATGAAATCGCGGCACTCGTCGATGCGGCGCAACAGCTCCGTGTCGAAATCGCCGTTGCGAAGCGTGTCGATGTCGAAGCTGACGCGGTAACCGTCCTTCGTCAGAAGATCGTAAAGGTGCTTCGCCGTTTCGAAACCGCCGTTTCGCCGGTAACTGATGAAAATATCGTATGCCATACCCCGCGCCTCCGTCCGATTACTCGATCTCCCAGTCGAAGCCGTCCTTGCGGTCCTTGACGCGGATGCCGACGGCCGTCAGTTCGTCGCGGATGCGGTCCGACGCCGCCCAGTCCTTGGCGGCCTTCGCCTCCATGCGCATACGGAGCAGCATCTCCACCAGCGGCGACACCAAATCGCGGCCGCCGGCCGATGCGGCCTTCTCGTCGCGCAGCCCCAGAATATCGAAGACATATCGCTTGACGGTCGCCGTGAGCGCCGCCAGATCGGCCGACGTGATGCGCTGCTGTCCCTCGGCGAGCTGGTTGATGATGCGCACCCAGTCGAAGAGCGCCGAAATGACCATCGGCGAATTCAGGTCGTCGTCCATCGCCTCGCGGCAGCGGCGCTCCAACTCGGCGGGATCGACCGTCGACACCTCCGACGGTTTGATCTTCGAGAGCGTCTCGACGCCCTTCATCAGGCGGTCGAGCCCCTTCTCGGCGGCCTGCAACGCGTCGTTCGAAAAATCGAGCGTCGAGCGGTAGTGCGCCTGAAGCACGAAGAAGCGGATCGTCATGGGCGAATAGGCCTGTGCCAGCAGCTTGTGGCTGCCGGTAAAAAGCTCTTCGAGGGTGATGAAATTGCCCAGCGACTTGCCCATCTTCTGCCCGTTGATCGTAATCATGTTGTTGTGTACCCAGTACTTCGCCGAATCGTGCCCCAGCGCGGCGGTCGACTGCGCGATCTCGCACTCGTGGTGCGGGAACATCAGGTCCATGCCGCCCCCGTGGATGTCGAACCGTTCGCCCAGATACTTGGTGCTCATGGCCGAGCACTCCATGTGCCAGCCGGGGAACCCTTCGCTCCACGGCGAAGGCCAGCGCATGATGTGTTCGGGCGAAGCCTTCTTCCACAGCGCGAAGTCGCAGCAGTTGCGTTTGTCGCACTGCCCGTCCAGCGCCCGCGTGTTGGCCACGATATCCTCCAGATTACGACCCGAAAGGACGCCGTAACGGTGGTCGCGGTCGTATTTCTCCACGTCGAAGTAGATCGATCCGTTCGACTCGTAGGCATAGCCCGCATCGAGGATTTTCTGCACGAAGGCCTCCTGCTCGATGATATGCCCCGAGGCCTGCGGCTCGATGGAGGGGCTGAGCACGCCCAGCGCCTCCATCGCCCGATGGTAACGTTCCGTATAATAGTGCGCGACCTCCATCGGTTCGAGCTGTTCGAGCCGCGCCTTCTTCGAGATTTTATCTTCGCCGTCGTCGGCGTCGTGCTCCAGATGTCCCACGTCGGTGATGTTGCGCACGTACCGCACCTTGTAACCGAGCGTCTGCAAATAGCGGAACAGCAGGTCGAAGGTCACGGCCGGACGCGCGTGCCCCAGATGGGGATCGCCGTAGACCGTCGGGCCGCAGACGTACATGCCCACACGGGGCGGAGCCAGCGGCACGAACTCCTCCTTGCTGCGGGAAAGGGTATTGTATAAAAAGAGCTTCGATTCCATAATCGCTGAAATTTTCGCAAAAATAACAAATATTCTCCATAATTCTGCGATTTTCAGCCGGCGAATCGAATTTAACGATGAAGAATCGGACTTCGCGCCGAACGCCCGAATCTCCGCACGGCGGAAAAGCGGCGGCTGAATAGCGTGAAAAGATTTTTACATTCGGCTTGTTCATTTGCAGGATTTATGCTACCTTTGTAGAAGATAGCTCGCATGATGAAGAAGTCGGCACTCATATTCCTTTTCCTGCTGGCAGCCCTTTCGGCTGCTCTAAGTTCGGAGACGAAGGCCGCCGCTTCCGGTGCGCGGCGCGCGGTGACGAGCGTCTCCATTTCGACGCAATGCTCCGATTACGTCGCGGCGGAGGCTCTCCAGCTGTCCGTTCCGGCCCCTTCGCGCGCCCTGCGCAAGTCGAACGAACGGCTGCTGCGCGTAACCCATGAAATGCCGATCCTCCCCTGCGAGCGCTATTTCTCGGCCGTGCAGCGCAGCTATGCGCAGAGCATCGCCTCGTTATTGCTGGACGCGCATACCGCATCGCCGTCCCATAGCGCCGACTATCTCAAATTCGGCATTCTGGTCATTTAGCCCTCTAATTCGCATGACACGATCGGCGGCCGTACGTTCGGCCGCAGGTGTGTATATGCCTTCCGCATACGGCCGGATTCGGCCCGTATGCCGCAGCACGGAACCGCCCTCCGAAATCCGCACGACAAACAGACATTCGACGCAATCGGGAAACCGCCTTGCGCACCCGCCGCCGTTCGCTCGGAGGAGACGAGTTCCGAAAAGGTCCGCACCGGACCCGTTAAACCCCGTATTCATACACAATCGAACAAAATGAACTTACTCCACATATTTCGGGAGACGCTGCTGATGATGGGCTTTACGTTTGTCGTAGGGATCGCATTCGCATACGTACTCAAGCTGATGACCTTTCTCTTCTCCTGCCTCAACGGGCGGGATCTTCCCTCGATCCTGCGAAAAAGCAGAATCTGGGGACGCGCCTACCGCATGAACGTCGCACACTCCTATCGATACATCCGATCGATCGCCCTGAACGACGACATTCTGAAAAAACTGCCTCTGGGAACGGAGACCGGAACGAATCCCGTCATGAAAGAGCTGGCCGAGTACCACTTCGGAAATCCCGAAGAGACGACCGGACAAGATGCGGATATGAGACGTTTATATGAATTCCACCATGGAAAAATTTGATCTGAACAATATCTTTCAGGGCATTTCGACCCTGTTGCAGTCCGACCCGTCGATCATGTATACCCGTATCGGACTGATTCTGCTCGGCATCCTGCTGGTCTACTTGGGCCGCAAGGGCATCCTCGAACCGCTGGTGATGATTCCGATGGGACTGGGCATGGCGGCGGTAAACGCCGGCGTGCTGATTCTGCCCGGAGGCGTGCAGGGCAATCTGTTTCTCGACCCGATGGTTACCGATACCGACCAACTGATGAACATCCTGCAAATCGATTTCCTCCAGCCGGTCTACACCTTCACGTTCAGCAACGGCCTGATCGCCTGCCTGATTTTCATGGGCATCGGAACGATGCTCGACATCAACTTCCTGCTAGCCAAGCCGCTGCAAAGTATGTTTTTGGCACTCTGCGCCGAGCTGGGCACCTTCGCCGTACTGCCGATCGCCTTCTCGATGGGGCTGAGTCCCAGCGACAGCGCCTCGATCGCCATGGTGGGCGGCGCCGACGGGCCGATGGTACTCTTCACCTCGCTCAACCTGTCGAAAAGCATCTTCGTGCCGATCACCGTCGTGGCGTACCTCTACCTCGGACTCACCTACGGCGGCTATCCCTATCTGGTACGGGCGATGGTTCCCCGACGGTTGCGCGCCATTAAGATGCAGCCGCCCAAACGGACGCCCAAGCAGTACTCCGCGGCCACCAAAATCTCGTTCGCCGTGGTCATGTGCGTAATTCTCTGCCTGCTCTTTCCGGTAGCCGCTCCGCTCTTCTTCTCGCTCTTCATCGGTATCGTCATCAAGGAGTCGGGGCTGAAACACGTCTGCGACTTCATCAGCGGACCGATGCTCTATGGCTCGACCTTCTTTCTGGGAATCCTGCTGGGAATCCTCTGCGACGCACATACGCTGCTCGACCCCACGGTGCTCAAACTCCTCGTGCTGGGTATCCTCGCCCTGCTGATCTCGGGCATCGGCGGTATCTTGGGAGGCTATATCATGTATTTCCTCAAACGGGGCAACTTCAACCCCGTCATCGGCATCGCCGCCGTGAGCTGCGTGCCCACGACGGCCAAAGTCGCCCAGAAGATCGTCTACAAGGACAACCCTTCGTCACTGATACTGCCCGACGCGCTGGGCGCCAACATCACGGGCGTCATCACCTCGGCGATCATCGCCGGCATCTACGTAACGGTCGTCCCGATGCTGTAAGGCGAACCCGCATGAAAAAACGGAGAGCGATGTCGCTCTCCGTTTTTCGTCGCCCGCCGGGCGCTATTCAGCCAGCCGTTCGGCCAGCAGACGCTCCAGCTCGTCCGGTTCGGGATCGAACCGGACGATGCGGCCCTCGTCGTCGATCAGCACCTGAAATCCCGCCACGTTATAGCGGCCGTAACGCGCCCACAGCCCGCTTCGGTCGTCCAATTCGACCAGATTGACCCACGGATAGCCGTCCTTCTCGACGGCTTTCAGCAGCGCATCGGTCGAGTAGCGCTCGCGGGCGATTCCGACGACCGTAAAACCGCGGTCGGCATATTTCTCATAGATCGGAATGAGCGCCTTCGCCGAACGGCGGCAGGGACCGCACCACGAAGCCCAGAAATCGAGCAGGAAAAGCCGCTTGCCGGCGACAAGCTCCGAAACCCGCTGTTCCGCACCGGACAGATCGGGTGCCGTGAAATCGATGTAGGGCGCACCCTCGCGCACCTGTGCGGCGGAGATCCGTTCGGAACAGAAGCGCGTCAGCGGATGATCCGCGAAGACCGCGGCATAACGCTCCTCGAAGAGCCGTACGTCGGCCGGTTCGACCGCGAAGCGGCGGAGCTGGTCGGCCAACAGCGCCAGACGCGGCAGCGTCGGTTCGCCGGCCAGCAGCGAATCGAGGTAGCCGCGCTGCACCGACCTCTGCTCCTCCATCAGCGCCCGGAACTCCGGCCGGTAGGCTTCGCCCGACCGGATGAGTTCCATATACTTCCGACTCGCCTTGCGCGACTCCGTTTCGGCCGCATGGCGATCCATCATCTTGTCGAGCAGCCGCTGCGCCTGCGGCGTAAGCGCTGTCCCTGATTCATACAGTGCGCCCATCGCCCGTTCATACGGTTCAGAAAGCCGGCGTTTGCGCAGCAGGTAAGCGCTCCACTCGTCGTTAAGCGCGCCGCCCTCGATCCGGTTTTTCTCCAACGCCTCGTCGTAAGGATAAAGCGTCATGCGCACGTCACCCTCCGCGGCGATGAATCGGATCTGCATCCAGCTGCCGCGCAACTCTTCATCGGCAAAAGCCATGTCATAACAGTCGGGAGCGTCGAGATAGAGATCGTAGGCGAAGCGGCCCCCGCGAATCGGAATCCGCGCCACGGGCTCCGACATATGCGAGCCGCTCTCGGTAAAGGCATACAACAGCAGCAGCGAACTCTGGGGCCGGTCGACGACCTCGCCCTCGATATGACAGCACACCTTTCCCGCAGGCGGACGCACCGCTTCGAGATGGATGCCCTCCATGCGGCAGCCGTCCTTGCCCGGTTCGATCAGATCGACCGTCCGGTCGCGCCGCGACACGGGTTCGAAGATAAGACGGGCATGGCGGATTCCCATCTTGTCGATCGTCACCTTTTCGTCGAGCGGAAACCCCTCTGCACGCCGAAGAGCGTATTCGGTCCCCGTCGTACAGCCCCGCAGCACGGTGCCCGACGAGAGCCGCACCCAGCACCCGGGCGCATTGCGCAGTTCGAGATCGACAACCGTAGAATCCCTCGCGACGACGATCTGCGCCACCGTAACCAAATTCTCCGAACTCCGATCCACGAGCGGATCCTGCACGACGCGCTCCGCGCGACAAGCTGTCAGAACGACCGACAGCAGCAGCAACAATTTTTTCATAACAGCGAGCAATTTTAGAGTGGCGGTACGACCGGTATCCGGGCCGCGAACAGACGCGGCTCCAGCCGGCGGAAGGATCCGATTGTAACAAAGATACGATTTTTCCGGCAGTTCGTACAATTCGCCGTCGAAAAAATAGCAGAAAAAGCCCGCCGCTTCCGATCCGTGCGGCGAAGAACGTGCGGAAGGGGGCTTTTCCGCAGAATAAATCACGGCATTCTCCGTTAAATCGTTACTTTGGGCTTTGCCTCAGATACTGCGCCTCGACAAAATGCAAATAAATTTGCTTTTGCGCGCGGCTTATTCGTATCTTTGGCTCCGCCTTAGATACTGCGCCTCGGCAGAACCCAAATAAATTTGGTTCTGCGCTCGGCTTTTCGTATCTTTGTCCGATTATATGCAACATTTCTAAGACGATCCGCATGAAACTTTACAACCGTTGGAACAATATCGTGGGATGGGCGGTCTTCGCTGTCGCTGCACTGACCTACATCGCTACTACGGAGCCTTCGGCAAGCCTCTGGGACTGCTCGGAGTTCATTGCCACCTCCTACAAGCTCGAAGTGGGGCACCCTCCCGGAGCACCGCTCTTCATGATGATGGCCCGTCTGGCCACGATGCTGGCACCCTCGACCGAGTATGTACCGCTGACGGTCAATATCATGAACTCGCTGGCCAGTGCCTTCTGCATCCTCTTCATGTTCTGGACGATCACCCACCTCGGACGCCGCATCTACTCGGCGCAGGGACGCAAACTGACCGATGCCAATAGATGGACCGTGCTGGGCGCTGGCGCCGTCGGCGCGCTGGCCTATACCTTCACCGACACTTTCTGGTTCTCGGCCATCGAAGGCGAGGTTTACGCCCTCTCGTCGATGTTCACGGCGCTCGTCGTGTGGCTGATGCTCAAATGGGAGGATCAGGCCGACGAACCCCACGCAGCGCGGTGGCTGATCCTGATCGCCTACCTGATGGGACTCTCGATCGGCATCCATATCCTCAACCTGCTGACCGTTCCGGCACTGGTTTACATCTACTATTTCCGTAAATACGAGACCGTGACCTTCAAGGGTTTCTGCATCGCGTCGGTCATCGCACTGGCGATCCTCTGGTTCGTCAACGGACTCATTATCCCCTACACGGTCTACGTCGGAGCCATGGTCGACGTGCTCTTCGTCAACTCGTTCGGGCTGCCGGTCAACTCGGGAATCGTCTTCTTCACGCTGGCACTTTTCGCCCTGCTGGGCTGGAGCGTGTGGTACACCCACCGCCGCGGCCGCGTGGTATGGAACACACTGCTGCTGGCCACCACGGTGATTCTGCTGGGATACAGTTCCTACGCTACGGTCACCATCCGCGCGGCGGTCAATCCCCCGATGAACAGCAACGATCCGTCGAATCCACACGCGCTCTTCTCGGTACTCAACCGCGACCAGTACGGCGGCCGGCCGCTGCTCTACGGCGCCTACTATTCGGCGCCGGTCGAGAGCGTCGTCGAGTCGACACGCTACTACGTCGACGACGAGGGCCGCTACGCCACTGCCGAATTCCCCACGGGCTACACCCATCCGCAGCAGTTCATGCACCTCTTTCCCCGTATGTGGAACTACTCCAAAAGCCCCGACGAATACAAACAGTGGGCGGCCTATCGCACCAAAGTGGAGACGCTGCGCGACGAAAAGGGCGACATCCTGCGCGACGAGAAGGGACAGCCGCTGCGCGGCGAGGTACTCGACTACGGCGTCAAACGCACCTACGACGACGGTTATTCCGAGCCGCGGGTCATCACGGAGCCGACCTTTGCGGAGAATCTGAACTACTTCTTCTCCTACCAGCTCAGTTACATGTACTGGCGTTATTTCCTGTGGAACTTCGTCGGCCGTCAGAGCGACATCCAGCCCACTCGTTCGACGATCACCGACGGCAACTGGCTCTCGGGCGTCGACATCGTCGATCGGGCCTATCTGGGGCCGCAGAAGAACCTGCCGCGCGAGGTGGCCGACAACAAGGCACGCAATACGTACTATTTCCTCCCCTTCATCCTCGGACTCATCGGGTTGATCTACCAGCTGAACCGCGATCCCAAGAACTTCCTGATCGTGCTGTCGCTCTTCGTGATGATGGGTATCGCGCTGGTGGTCTACTTCAATATTTCGCCCGGAGAACCGCGTGAACGCGATTATGTCTATGCCGGATCGTTCTACGCCTTCGCCATGTGGATCGGCTTCGGGGTGATGGCGCTCAAAGATATGCTGGTGCATCTGACCAAGCGCGACAACCGCACGGCCGCCATCGCGGCAACCGTCGTCGGCCTCGTCGTGCCGGGCCTCCTCTGCGCCGAGAACTGGGACGACCACGACCGTTCGGGCCGCACCTATGCCCACGATATCGGCTGGAACTACCTCCAGTCGACGCTTCCCAATTCGATCATCCTCAACTACGGCGACAACGACACCTTCCCGCTGTGGCTCAATCAGGAGGTCGACGGGCTGCGAACCGACGTGCGCATCATGAACACGAGCTATCTGGGCGGCGAATGGTACATCGACGAGATGAAGACCAAGGCCAACGAAGCCGCGGGCGTTCCCTTCACCCTGCCGCGCAGCAAATACTGGTACCGCAACGATTACGTACCCGTCTACGACCGCGTGAACCGGCCGGTGGAGGTACGCGAGGCCATCGAGTTCTTCACGAGCGACGATCAGCGCACCAAGGTGCAGCTGTCGGACGGCTCTTCGAGCGACTACATCCCCTCGAAGACCCTCACCCTGCCGGTCGACAAGGAGAATGCCGTGCGTTCGGGCATCGTGGCCGAGAAGGACAAGGAGCTGATGGTCGACACGGTTTACATCAAACTGTCGGGCGACTACCTCAACAAGGGCGAACTGATGATCGTGGATATGCTCTCGAATTACGACTGGACGCGCCCGATCTACCTCACGCAGCCCTATATCTTCCAGAAATTCGGGCTGGTGGATTACCTCCAGTTCGACGGATACGCCTACCGTTTCGTGCCGATCCTCACGCCCTACCGTCAGCCGGGCGAGGTGGGCCGCATCGATCCCGAATATGCCGTGCCGCTGCTGCTCGAAGTCTTCCGCTACGGCAATCTGGACGATCCGAAGGTTTACTCCGACTATTTTACGCAGTATAACCTCTCGGCCGCCCGCGCCCGCGAAGCCTTCGCCCGTGTGGCCAAGGAGCTGATCCGCCGCGGCGACGAGAAGCCGAACTTCCCCGACAGCCTCGGCATCACGGCCGCCACGAACCGCGAGCTGGCGATCCAGCTGCTCGACGAAGGAATGCGCCGTATGCCGCCCGCACAGGTGCGCTACACCTCGAACAACACGCTGCCCTTCATCGAAGCCTACTATGCGGCCGGCGCCGCCGACAAGGGCGACGCCCTGATGCTGGAGTACGCCCGCAATCTGATGGAGTACGTCGACTACTACTTCCAGTTCGACGGCGTGCAGTACGATATGATTACCGATGCGCTGGACGAGAAACTCGACCTGCTGGGCAACCTCTACTCGATGGCCGGCTACCTCAAGCGGGACGCCGTACTCACGGAGATGAACGCCTACTACCGCTCGCTGGGCGTCACCGAGAAGGAGCTGATCCAGCCCGATTCAGCCTATCTCGATTACGAATTCTCAGGCACGGCCACAGGAATTTAACCTCAGAGATACAGATGAACGAGGCCCCGTCTTACCGACGGGGCCTCGTTCATACTGCGGAAGAGGTCGCGATTTCAGATATCCTCGTTTTACAGGCAGCGTACCTCGTCATCCCCGCGACAGAAAGGACAATGCCCTGCACTGTCCTTTGCGGCCGCCGGCCACCTCGCGCTCGACAATGCCTGTCAGAACGTCGGCGGCATCGTGCCAGCGGTTCGAGCGGAACTGGCGGCGGTAGGTCGTCAGATGCGCGTACAGCTCCGGCCAGCGCAGGTTCCAGCCGCGCGGCATACGGATCGTATGGAGTACCGTGGCCGAGTTGGAGAGAATGCGCGCCTCCTTGTTGGCGCTCTGGTGAAACCACTCGACGCGCACCGAAGGGGCCAGCCGCTGCACGGCGCGGGCGAATCCGCGTCCGCCGTTGTTGCTCTCGACCGCGGCCGTGCGGGTGTCGCTGCGCAGCAGCAGGTCGCCCACCAGCCCCTCGGTCACCTCCATCCCCTCGCGCGAGTAGACCAGATCGGTGACATAGATCACTCCGTCCGTATCGACGGCATACGACACCGAACAGAGGTAGTCGTCGCCCGTATCGGCCGTGTCGGTGTAGTTGGCGCGGCGGACGATCTCGCGCGGCAGGGCGTCGTACTCGACGAACTGGTCGCCGTAAAGCAGCCCTTCGCGCACGGAGGGCCGCCCCTGATACATGCACTCGAAGCGCAGAGGATCGAGCGCCCGCTTGGCGCGGAGCAGCGCTGTGTCGTGCCGCGCAGGCCACAACGCCTCGCCCGCCGCACGGGGGTCGATTCCGGTGGGCGGAGTCGTCTTGAGCGCCTCGAAATTGAGCGCCAGCCAGCCGTCGGCGGGCACCCGTTCCAGATCGCTCCACGCACGCAGTTCGACGACCTGTTCACGCCGCTGAAGCATCCCGATCAGATCCTCCTCGTGCCAGCGGGTGAAAACCATCAGTTCGCGCGACGTGTTGTGCATTCGCGTGCGCACCACCGACGTATACCACTCCCAGCAGTTCTCGCGCACGAGCGGCGAATTGGCCTCCATCGCATCCTTGTAGAGGTCGTCGAGCAGGAAACAGTCGACACGATTGCCCGTGAGCGATCCTTCGCGGCCGACCGACAGCAAACTCCCCTCGCGCCCTACGATCTCCACCTCGTCGGCCGTGCGGATGTAGTTGGCCGGTTTCGAGCCGCGCTTGATCGTCGTCGCGGGGAAAAGTTCGCCGTACTCGGACGATTCGAGGATGCGCTGCACGCGGCGGTTGAACTTCGAGGCCAGCGACGCGGAGTAAGAAGCGATGGCGATGCGCAGATCGGGATCGAGTCCCAGCAGATAGGCCGGCAGCAGCATCGTCGCCCCGACACTCTTGCCGTGCTGGGGCGGCATGGAGATCATCAGGCGGCGGACTCGCCCTTCGGCAAAGGCTTCGAGCACGCGGTAATAGGTGCGGTGGAACCACTCCAGCTCCAGAAACGGATAGACCGCAAGTGCGTAATCGGTAAAAGAGATCATGAGAATCAAGTATTAAATTAGGGATAAATAATCAGGAGGGGGCTGATTGTCATTCCAAGCGAAGTGGAACGGAGCGTGGGAATCTACCGCTTTTTGTTTTCTTGTCTGCTGCTGTTTCCAAACGGTCGATCCTCACGTCGGATGCGCGTCGCATCCTCCTCAGGATGACACTCTATTGTCATTCCGAGCGGAGTGAAACGGAGCGTGGGAATCCAGCCGCTTTTTGTTTTTTTTCTGCTGCTGTTTCCAAGCGGTTGATCCTCACGTCGCACCTGCGGTGCTCCTCAGGATGACAGAAGAAACCGGCGCCGTCCTCAGGATGACATACCGTTGTCATTCCGAGCGAAGAGGAACGAAGCGTGGGAATCGACTACTTGGCGCGGAACGCATCACAAACTCCGCATTGCGAAAAATCGGGAAGAAGAAACGGCAGCGACCCGAATCCGAACATGCGGAGCGATACTTTATAACGGCGCTTTGCAATATAACTCATCTATAATAAATAAAAGCAGCGGCCTCGACCGGATGTCGAAGCCGCCGGCGGCAGACCTTCGGGACGACGGCCCGGCAGGCGGTCTGCTTGGGAACAACCGTTTTCGTTAAACCGAGCGCAGAGCCGCGCTTGTGCGGGCTATGCCGAGGCGAGAAAACGACCGCAAAAAGCGAAGGTCGGGAGCCGTCGCTCCGTGGCGGGATGTGCGACCTTCGCCGATGAACCTACACGAGCAGGAAAGGCTTCAGATCGGTGAACGAGAAGTCGTTCGGCACCTCTCCCTCGGTGGTTACAGTGTGGAATTCCCACCACACGGGAACCACGTCCGTAAGCCGGAACCGGCGTCCTTCGGGCCACTCGTCGCGGCAGCGGTAGAGAATAAGCGATGCCGTCAGCCGGCACACGATCTCTCCGACCGCGCATTCGACGCTTCCCGAATAGTAACCGCCGTCGCCGAACGCTTCGCGCAGCCGGATCGCAATCTCATCGTAAAGTTCGGGTAAAACTTGAAACATGATACATGAAAAGATTTTAGGTGTTTTTTTGTTTTTCGAAATAAATCGTTTAACTTTGCGAAGACAAATATAAGTTCAAATATTTGATTTTACAATAAAAAGTTCAATTATTTGTATCGATTTTTCTAATAAGGTAGTCATGAATCAGCGGGTAAAACTTATACGAAAAGAACTCGGGATGACACAAGAGCAACTGTCTCAACATCTTGGAATCGGGAAAGCGGCACTCTCGATGATCGAAACAGGCAAAGCAGCGCTCTCGTCGCGCAACCGCAACATCTTAGTTCAAGAATTGAATGTAAATCCCGACTGGCTCGAGACGGGCAAGGGCGCTATGTTCAACGCCGAACCCGATCTGACCTCCTACCTGCATCGCACGGACAACTCGCTGCCGCTCCAGAGCGTGCCGCTCTATTCGATCGAAGGAACGGCGGGACTCATACCGCTCTTCAACGACCAGACACAGCTCAAGCCCGTCAACTTCATTCACATTCCGAATCTGCCCAAGTGCGACGGCGCAATCTATATCGTGGGAGATTCGATGTATCCGCTGCTCAAAAGCGGCGACATCGTACTCTACAAACAACTGCACGACATCGGCGACGTCTTCTGGGGCGATATGTACCTATTGTCGATCGACCTCGACGGCGAGGAGTACGTCACGGTGAAGTACATTCAGAAGTCCGACCGCGAAGGGTATGTGAAACTCGTCAGCCAAAATCCGCACCACGCCGACAAGGAGGTCGAGATCGGCCGTATCCGTGCACTGGCGCTCGTCAAGGCCAGCATACGGATGAACTCCATGCGCTAAGGAACGAGCCGTCGGACGAACGTTCGGCGCGAGGCCGAACAGAAACAACGGAGATGCGCACCTCGATACGTGTATCGGAAGGTGCGCATCTCCGTTGTTTTTCATCCGCATTCATGCGGAGTTCGCCCGACGGCCGCCGCAGCGCATGGAGAAGAGCCGCGCCCTTTCAGGACGCGGCGCAACGACAAATAACCGCCGACCCGAAAGGGCAACAGCGCAATACACCCAAAACACACAACCCCGCCGACTCGAAAGCGTCGTACCCGAGAGGGCACGGCGCAACATTTTCCAAAACACACAACCCCGCCGGTGCAAAAGCATTGTCTTTTGTGCCCTCTCAGCGAACGCTGGTGCCGCGCTCGCGGTTTTTCGCCGTGCTCGACACGTCGATACTTTCGGGCAAGTCAAAAATACAAAAGGGACAACGGTCGATTCCCACGCTGCGTTTCACTCCGCTCGGAATGACAATCAATAAATTCATCCTGAGGAGGGCTACATGCTCTTCCGTTGTCATCCTGAGGAGGGCGCCAGAGGTGCCCGACGTGAGGATCGATCGCTTCGCGTACCACCATTTGGCAGCAAAAATACGAAAGAAACAGTTATTGCAGCGTGCAAAGTGAAACGATGGGCGGCTGCTTGTCGGAAAGACCTTGCGATATGAAATCATTCCCGCCGGAGTTTGTATTTGAACAGGCGGGGAGGGGTAAAAAATATGCCCCGAACAATCGGGGCATACTCCTTATAATATATACAAATCTTTATTTCGCCTTCACGCAGCGTACCATCATCGAATTGGTCTGGTTCGTGCCGCCTGTCGAAATCGTCGGCTTGCCGGTCGCACTATTCGACCACGCCAGATAACGAGCCTTTCCAGCCGTGCCCTCGTCCGACGACCACATCAGTGAAGCTGTGGGCAGCATCAGGGATGATCCCGTGCTCTGTCCGCACGGCACGAGGAAGACATCCTGCTCGCCGTCGCTGCACAATCGATACATATCAATAACGAACTCCTTCGAACCGTCGGCCGTCAATTCGATCAATTCATCCGCCGTAGGCATCCGCCACGTACCGGCAGGGGCCACCAGCGAACAGGGATCGGTATCGCCATACGGAATGTCGGCATACGCCATTGTCGCCGCCTCGGGGCCATAAGCCACACCTTCGTATTTCGGCTTATCCGAGAGCGGATCGGGCAGTGCGAAGCCGTACTTACTCTTAAATTTGAAATACATTCCGCGCTCCTTCGGGGCGGCAAAGGCATAGGCTCCGTCCTTAACGGTCAGGTAGCCTTCGCTCCATACGACCGAGAAGAACTTCGGCACCACTTTCTTCCCCTGTTTTACGGTCTTCTTCGTATCTGTGCCGTTGACCCAGATCGAGAGCGTGCGCTCCTCGCCCGTATTTTCGGGAATGGCGATCGACACGGTCGGATTATCCTTCGAGCCGTTCGCCGACCACTCGCCGCCGTCACTGCCCTTGACCACGACGGGGAACGAAGCCATGTCGCTGTCGCAGGTCACGCTGAGCGTGAAGGCCTCGTACTCGGCCGACGCCGGCGTATGAGAGACATAGAGCGCGTAGTCGGCCATCGCGGGCTGCGTAAATTCGACACCCGTGTAGATACTGTTGACGAAAAGGCGCCACTTCACATCCCTCTTCGTGTCGTTCTTCGGAATACCCACCGACACATTTGGGCGCGAATCCGTCGCTCCTGCCTGCGTCAATGTACCGTCATCGCCCCATACGGAGACATCATAGTAAGAGAATTCGCCCGGATCGGTTTCGACGCTGACCGAGAAGGCCTTGTAATCGATCGTTTCGGGCAGGGTATGCGCGATATACTTCGGCTGCGGGATATTCCGCACGCAGCGCAGCATACCCATATTGGTACCGACCGCATCGTAATCCAAGATCGAGTAACCGAGCGTTCCGTTGATCGAGTAGATCACGCCGTTGCCGTCGAAATCGCCGCCCAGTCCCCAATAACCGACGTACTCGGAGTCTCCGGTCAACTTGCCGTCCTCGGTGCTCATAATACCGCAGTAGGGAAGGAAGAGCGAGGCTCCGGTATATCCCATTCCCGTAACGCCGTCCTGCGTCCGTTTTACATCCTCTCCGTAGTACAGTTCCATGAGTTCCGCAAAGGTCGGCATTCGCAGACCGGAATTGACTCTGCTGCAAGGATCGACACCCTCGTTCTGCGGAATCGCACCGATGGCGATCTGTACCGGAGCGGGCGTATAGGCGGTCCCGCCGTAAACGAGTTCGTCCGACGGGACGCCGTAACCGCTTTCGTGGCGGAAGAAGAGACCCGAATCCGACGGTTTGTCCGCCAAGACGAACTTGTTGTTCTTGACCGCGACATTGCTCTTCGCCCAATAGAAACCGCCGAGCAGCTCCAGTGCAGGCTGCTGCTTCGCCTCGACGATTTTGGTCCAGACAGGCGTCTCGGCCGTCTCGGCCGTCTCGACGATCACGTCGACTTCATTCTCCGAGTAGTTGGCGTCGATGCGTATGTCGATGCGCTCCGTGGGTTCATTGACCGCCACGGGCGCACTGACCGTCTCGCCCACCGTCACACGGTACTGCCACGGCACGAATTGGGGCGTGGCGCGGGTTTCGATCTTATGGCGGAACTTCACCTCGTAGTCGCCGCCGACGAAGGGCACCGATGCAGGGATGGTCGTCGATTCGAACTCCGCCACCTGATACTCCTTACGGCCCGGTTCCTGCTTCGCCTCGACGATTTTGGTCCACACGGGAGTTTCGGCAACCTCGGCCATCTCCACGATCACGGGACGCTCCTCGATGATCTGACTGGCATCGATATGCACGCTGATCTTCTCGGTCGGCTCGGCCACCTCGGCCGCCTGTCCTACCGTCTCACCCACCGTCACACGGTACTGCCATGCAACGAACAACGGCGCCGCCGCACGGGTCTCGACCTCCAGCCGGAACAAAACGTCGTAATCGCCGCCTGCGGCGGGAACCTTCGCAGGGATGGTCGTCGACTCGAATTTGGTTACCTGATAATCTTTCAGCGTACCCTCCTGCTTCGCTTCGACGATTTTAGCCCACTTCTCCGCTTTCACGCCGGAGGCCATTTCGACCGTTACGTCACGTATCTCCTTGCTGCGGTTGGCGGGAATCGTAATCGCGATTTCGGTCGTCGGCTTGCTTACCGTCACGGCATCGCCTACGGCGTCGCCGAGAGTAAGACGATACGCCCACGGTTCGAACGTCGCACCCGTCGAACGGGTCTCTGTCTTAATGACAAAGGTCAGTTTATACCCCCCCCCTTCACCGGGAATGGACGCCGGAATCGTGCTCGATTCGAACTGCGTGACCTGATAGGACTGCGGTTCCGGCTGATCGTCGGTGTTATCGTCCGAGCAGGCGGCCAAACCGCACAGCGAAACGCAGAACACAAGCGCCAAAAGTTTCAAAATTTTCATAGGCTTCAACTAATTTTTGATGATTGAAATTCATTTTCCGTATTCTCCGCCCGCACAACTCGTAGGCGATCGCTGCCCTCGCGAATAGGAAACGTCGTAAAACCCCTGCATTCCTGCACGCAAACGCCCCATCCTAAGATGAAAATCGCCCGCTTTTCGGACACGAACGGCAAGGATTAATAAAAGTACAATAAATAATTCTGCCCCACAATAATATAAAAATATATCATAAAAATACGTCCGCTATCTAAATGGATAATACATAGGCCGATCCGCCTCTTCGGAAAAATATTTCACGATAAGTCGCCCCTCGCATTCCGAATCGCAATCAGAAAAGAGGTTTCCTGTAATAATTATTAATACGAATCAAAAAACTATCGGAACGTCAGTCGCTTCGGCCCGCTCGTATTCCAGCTATCTGCGATCGGAAAACCCTTGCCTCGGCGATCGAAAACGGCAGGGATCGGCAGAACCGCACGAAGAATCGTTTCGCCCCCTGCACAAACAACGGAAACAAATGGCGCTGTCAATCGGTTCTTCGGAAGCAGATTTCTTCGATTCGGTCCGTATGCATTCGTCAATTAAATAAAAAACAACATTTGCATTAAATAAATTTACCAAGCAAACCCACTAAAATTAAAACAAACAATCCAGCAAGACACCCAAATAACTAAAAATAATTAACAATAAATCTCTATGGACAAGAATGACAGACTGATTCATTCTCGCCGAAAACGAATACGTTTTCCTTTTTTCAACAATGAAAACAGACCGAATCACAAGCAAATGAACAGATTGGACATATTAATAAATAATTTAACAAATGAAAATACAATAAAAAAATCAGAACCGGAAAGGGGCTTTTGTTTTTCAGTTCCGGCGAAACAATGTGCCGGAAATTTCATATATTTGCCCAACAGTTTGCCCGTGCTGCGACAGAACGGGCAAATACCGCTTCCAGCTGGAAAACGCCATCGAAAGAGACAAATCCAAGACGGGCATTCAAACGATTCGGCAGGTTTCGGGCGGAGATACGAAAAGAAAAGAACGGACCGCGTTCGGACCTCCCGGACGCCAAACTTGAAAATAAACCACTCATTTAACAAAAAGCGATGAATCAAGAGCATGTACAAGAGCTTCAGGATGTCGTCATCCGCTTCTCCGGCGATTCGGGCGACGGAATGCAGCTCACGGGTACACTTTTCTCCGACACCTCGGCGCTCATGGGCAACGGCATCTCGACCTTCCCCGACTACCCCGCCGAGATTCGCGCGCCGCAGGGAACCGTAGCCGGCGTATCGGGCTTCCAAGTCCATTTCGGCGCCCGGCGCATCACCAATCCGGGCGACTACTGCGACGTGCTGGTAGCGATGAACCCCGCGGCGCTGAAGGCCAACCGACGGTGGCTCAAAGCGGAGGCGACGGTCATTATCGACGGCGATTCGCTCACCGAAACCAATCTGCGCAAGGCCGGCTTCACGACCGACGATCCTGTGGCGGAGCTCGGACTGGAGGGGTATAACCTCGTCGTGCCCAACATCACGACCATGACCCGCGAAGCGCTCAAGGAGCTGGACTTGGACAACAAGTCGATGATCAAATGCAAAAACATGTTTGCACTGGGCATCTGTTTCTACCTCTTCCAGCGGCCCGAAGATCACGCCAAAAAGTACCTCGATTCGAAATTCGCACACAAGAACCCCCTGATCGCCGAAGCCAACAAGCGGACGATCGATGCAGGGTATAATTTCGCAGCCAACACCCACCAGTTCGCCAACACCTACTCGGTGCCGGCAGCACCGTTGGAAAAGGGGACCTACCGTTCGGTCAACGGCAACGTCGCTACGGGATGGGGGCTGATGGCCGCCGCCGAGAAGGCAGGACTGCCGCTCTTTTGCGGCTCCTACCCCATCACGCCGGCCACGGTGATCCTCGAAGAGCTGGCCAAACACAAGGAGTTGGGCGTGAAGACCGTGCAGGCCGAGGACGAAATCGCCGGCATCTGTACGGCCATCGGCGCCGCTTTCGCCGGCAACTTCGCCGTCACGACGACCTCCGGCCCGGGTCTCTCGCTCAAGAGCGAGGCGCTGGGACTGGCCGTCATGGCCGAGCTGCCGCTGGTGGTGGTCAACGTTCAGCGCGGCGGCCCTTCGACGGGTCTGCCGACCAAGACCGAGCAGAGCGACCTGATGCAGGCCCTCTACGGCCGTAACGGCGAGTGTCCCGTGGTGGTGCTGGCCGCATCGACGCCCGGCGACTGCTTTCGTTTCGCCTTCGAGGCGAGCAAGATCGCCATGGAACACATGACGCCCGTGATCCTGCTCACCGACGGATTCATCGCCAACGGCTCGCAGCCGTGGCGCATCCCGCAGATGAGCGACTACCCCGCCATCTGCCCGCCCGTGGTCGAAGCGCACGACGACGACGAAGCGTTCATGCCTTATGCACGCGACGCCCGCCACATCCGCGGCTGGGCCTTCCCCGGCAAGGCGGGACTCGAACACCGTATCGGCGGCCTCGAGAAACACTGCCTGAAAGGGTGTATCTCCTACGAGCCGTCGAACCATCAGGAGATGGTACGCACCCGCGCCGCCAAAGTCGCCGCCGTGGTGGACGACCTGCCCCGTCAGGAGGTCACCGGCGCCACGGAAGGCGATCTGCTGGTGGTCAGCTGGGGCGGTACGCGCGGACACGTGCAGAGCGCCGTCGAGCAGCTGCGGGAGGAGGGCAAGTGCATATCGCTCTGCCATTTCAACTACATCAACCCGATGCCGCGCGGCGTGCGCGAAATCCTTCGGGGATTCCGCCGTATCGTCGTCTGCGAGTTGAACGAGGGGCAGTTTGCAAATTACCTGCGCCAGCAATTTCAGGAGTTCCGCTTCGAGCAGTACAACAAATGCGAAGGTCTGCCCTTCACCGTCGTGGAGCTGAAAAACGAATTCAATCGGATCTTAAACGAGGAATAGATCATGGCAACATACAATTATACACCCGCCGATTTCAAATCGGATCAGGAGGTCAAATGGTGCCCCGGCTGCGGCGACCACGCCGTGCTGAATGCCGTACAGCGCGCCATGCCCGAAATCGCCGACGCGCTCGACACACCGCACAACCGATTCGTCTTCGTCTCGGGCATCGGCTGCTCGTCGCGTTTCATCTACTACATGAAGACCTTCGGATTTCACACCGTTCACGGCCGTGCCAACGCTGTGGCGACAGGCGTCAAGGTAGCCAATCCCGACCTGAGCGTCTGGGTCTGCACGGGCGACGGCGACTCGCTGGCCATCGGCGGCAATCACTTCATCCACGCCATCCGGCGCAACGTCGACCTCAACTGCATCCTCTTCAACAACGAGATCTACGGTCTGACCAAAGGACAGTACTCGCCTACGACCAAGCTGGGCAAAGTCACCAAGACCTCGCCCTACGGCACGATCGAGAAGCCGTTCAACCCGGGTGAACTGGCCATCGGCGCCAAAGCGACCTTCTTCGCCCGCACGATCGACGCCGACGTGGAGCAAACGAAGAACTGTCTGATAGCCGCCGCCCGCCACAAGGGGATGTCGGTGGTCGAATGTTTGGTCAACTGCGTGATCTTCAACAATAAGACCCATGCAGATTTTGCCGGCGACAAAGCCACGCGCGCCGAACACACCATCGTGCTGCGTCACGGCGAAAAGATGCTTTTCGGCGCAAATCGCGAGAAGGGACTCGTGCGCGAGAACGGCAAACTGAAGGCGGTAACCGTCGGCGAAGGGGGCTACACGCTCGACAAAATCCTCACGCACGACGCACACGAGCACGACACCTCGCTGCACCTCATGCTTGCAGCGATGAAATACCCCGATATGCCGGTTGCCGTGGGCGTGATCCGCGACGTGGAGGCTCCCACCTACGAGACAGAGGTGGCCCATCAGG
>URRP01000023.1 GCA_900550375.1 uncultured Alistipes sp.
GGCCGACGAGAAGGCACAGTACGACGCCCGCATGGCCGAGCGGTATCCCGCACCGCCCGCACCAGATGTGATCGATCCCGAATCCCCGATCGACGCGGAGCAGGCCGAGATAGTTGAACCTGAAATTGTCGAGTAGCAGCCATGAAAAACCTGATCGACACCCTTCTGAATTGGCTGGATGCGGTTCCGAAGGATAAGTATCAGCACTTCGCCGTTGGCGCTGTTCTGGCGGCGATCTTCCAGATCCTCCCCGTATGCTTCGGCCTGCCGTGGTGGCTGGCGCTGATCGCCTCCGTGACGGTGGTATTTGCCGCAGCGTGGGTCAAAGAGCACGAGATCGACCCTGCGGAGGATATGCAGGATATTCTTGCGACGCTCGCGGGCGGAGCGGTGGTGTGGATAGTAACCCTCGTAATCCTACTCTTCGCATGAACATCGACGCGGAACAGATTACGACTGTCGCACGAGGTATCAGCGACCTCGGACTGCTGCTCATCGCTGCCAGCACGTTCATACTTCTCTCCGCGGCGTTGTGGCTCGGCATCTTCGCATGGTTTAAGACCATGATAAACAATCTTATCGGGCAGAACAAGAAGACGATGGACGAGCTGCTGGCCGAGACGAGGGCGCAAAACGAGAAGCTGACCGACATCTCCGAAGGGTTGATCCCCGAAACGAAGTTGCGGATCAAGACTCTCTCCAATGCCTTCTTCGATCTGTCGTTCGAGAAGACCTGCCAGATGATCGAGCAGGTGCGACGGGAGAACCACATCGCCGACCACGCAGCGACGGCCGACAAGATTCGAACCCTGCTGCGCATCATGCACGACGATCGGAACACCCGTCTGGACTGCTTCGTATTTCGAGGACGCAAGCTCTCGGAATACACGTCGCCGGAGTGGATCGAGCAGGTCGCCGAGGTCGTGGAATGTGAGATATACAATGAGTCGGGGCCGAACGCCGCGCGGGCGAGGACGAACATCAAGGCGATATTCGACAACATCAAACTGGAGTTTTATCACAAAATGAACGGGTAATATGGCAAAATACTTCTCTATTTCTGAGATGATTCGCTCCGAGACGGCCGCCGTGCGCAGAATCGATAACACGCCGTCGCACGATGTCACACGACGGTTGAACGCTTTGATGGATGACTGCCTCGACCCTGCGCGCGAGCTGTGGGGCCGCCCGATCGGCGTGAACAGCGGCTACCGGTCGTTGGCGCTCAACGCAGCCGTAGGCGGCGCGGCGTCGAGCCAGCACATGAAAGGCGAGGCGGCCGACATCACGACCGGCAGCGTCGCCGACAACCTGCAATTGTTCGAACGCATCGCAGCCAGCGCGATCCCCTTCGACCAGCTCATCGACGAGAATCGGGGCCGCTGGATTCATATTTCATACAGGGCCGACGGGAAGAACCGAAGGCAGGTGCTGCACCTATGAAACGGATATTCGCATACCTGCTGGCCGCACTCTGCTTCGGGGCGCTGCTCTTCGGCTGGGGGTACCGCCGAGGGGCGGCCTCCGTCGTCGTGCGTGACACAACCATTACACGATGGGTGCCGTGGCCGGTAACCCTGTACGACACTATTCGGGAACCCTATCTGGTCGCCGTGCGCGAACCGGCCGATACGGTGTATCAGTATATGAAAGTAGACACCGGCGCGATCATCGCGGACTATCTGCGTGAGCGGGACTATCGGCTGGATTTCTCGGCCGATTCTACCGGAACGTTCCTCGTCGACGCGACGGTGGGAGAGAATAGGCTGTTGCAGGCCTCGGCAGTCGTGCGGCCGCTGTTCCGTGAAGTGACGCAGGTGCGAACGATCACCGAAACCGTCATACGACCGCCGCGGTGGGAGGTCGGGTTGTCGGCGGCCATTGATCCGTATAGTCAATGGGGCGGCGTCTACGGCCGCTATACAAAGAACCGCTGGAGCGCCGAGATGACGGTAGGATACGACCCAATCCGAGATAGGCAATATGTAGCAGGGAAAATTTGCTGGGCGGTGTTCCGATAATTTGTTGTGGGGATTTTGAACCCGTCTTTGCAGCTGACGAGAAACTCAGAAGAACGGCCGAACGGACAGGGAAAAGCCGTCAACAACTGATAAACAACTGGGCTGAAGAATTGAGAATCGAATAAAAAAACCGCCGAATCTCGGCGGGAGTTCAGATAGCTTGTTGATTAGTTACCGATTCCGCGCCAATCAAAAAGAGCCAGTACGGATTTGTGTGCATCGAAGATAATGCGCCAGTTTTTCACAAGGTATATGTCTGTGACTTTCATGGATGCATCGACGTGATTCAGCGCCTCATGAATCACGTATTTGTCCAGTCCGGCTCCGCCCTCCTCTCGGGGAGTCCGCGCTATGGTCGCCCAAGAATGCCGCGCAGCATAGAATGTCAGTCCATCGACGCCTATCGCCTCGCCGACATCTTTCAAGCCTCTGTTAATCGCCTTATTGAATGATACGCGATCTTTGTATCGAAGGTAGAAGTGAAGCAGTCGCTTCCCCGTCTTATCCGAGTAGCGAGCGATCAAAGGATTAACGCATGGCTCTACCCGAACGTGCATTTCTGCTCGATCCGTGCGGCGGGATTCGGTTTTTTGCCGGAAATACACGATCTCGTCCTTCTTGGCCGGCGGGCAGGTCAGCAGATCGGCGCTGTTCATACCCATCAGTGCGAACGATAGAAGGAAGCAATCTCGCGCCATCCGAGAGCGTTCGTTAGCGAGTGGCGGCAAGTCGATTATCTGCTGTATAGACTCCGCAGAAATGGCTCTTTTTGCCGTCGACGCAGGTGTTTCGAGGCGCAAATTCCTGAAGGGGTTGCCGAGAATATTCATTTGGCCGAGTTCTTCGTCGTTAAACTCTTCTTTCGCCCTATTATATATTGTTTTAATACGCGAAATGTATAGGGACAGCGCTCTGTTACCTTTGCGTCGAACGGTATCTCCGATTTTTTGTTTTCGGTTTGATCCGCGTTGTGAGGGTTCCGATTCGATGAATTGGACGAATCCTTTGATGAACGGCACCGTGATCTCGCCGATGTCGAGCGTTTCACGTCCAATATACCTCTTCAATGCGTTATGGGCAGTGATATAGATCGATGCTGTGCCGGAACTCATTTGTGCCGCTTCCTGTCTCATATACTCAAGGAAATCGAGTCGGAACCGATCTCCGCCTTTCAATCCAAATTTAATGCGAGATACAAGCTCATCGATTCCCATTTCTTCAATAGCGTAACCCATCTCGTTACATAGATCGATGCAATCTTCGACCAAATCGCGGCATTTACGATTTATTTTTTCATTCTTAATTTTCAATCCGCGCGTCAAATCATCAGGCATTGCATAGAGTGTTGTGCTGATCCAGCGACTTTTTCTATGATGGGTTATACGCAGCTTGATATTATATGTACCATCTGCTCGTCGTTGGTGCGAAAAGATGCAGGTTCGGAACGTAGCCATACTTGAACAACATTAGAACAACAATTGCAGACAAATATATACAAAAAGTGTTAAAAGTGTATTTGTGTAATGCGAAATATTTCACCGTAAAAGTGCGTGAAAAATAATAAAAACCGCCTCTGAGAGTAATTAGAGGCGGTTTTTCCTTTTCGTGATTCCGATGCGGTTCGAACGCATGACCCACAGCTTAGAAGGCTGTTGCTCTATCCAACTGAGCTACGGAACCTACGGCAAACGTATTTGCGCAATATGTTTTGCGGCACAAAAGTAATACAAATCCACCGACTTTCCAAACCTTCGGGGCGGAGAATCGCGGTGCAGTGGAGCGGTAGCGGGGCGCCTGTCGGAACGCAGGTCGGGGATCTGCCGGAACGGGCTTCAGCGTGCGTCGACCGCCCTCCGCAGCCGTTCGAGCGCTTCGGCGAGTCGGGCGCGCGGCAGCCCGACGTTGAGGCGCATGTGGCCTTCGCCGCCGGGGCCGAACAGCTCGCCGTCGTTGAGTGCCAGTCCGGCGCGTGCGACGAAGAGGTCGACGAGTGCATCGTGCGCCAGTCCCAAGCCCCGGCAGTCGAGCCAGACGAGGAACGACGCTTCGGGACGGATCACCCGGATGGAGGGGATATGCCGCCGCAGGAAATCGTCGGTGAAATCGACGTTCGCTTCGATGTACCGCAGCATCTGCCGCCGCCAAGCGTCGCCTTCGGGCGTGAAGGCCGCCATCGTCGCGACGGCCGAGAGCAGGGGCGCTTCGTGAAATTCGCCCGCTTCGAGCCAGCCGAAGAACCGGTCGCGCAACGCTTCGTCGGGTACGATGGCATAGGAGCTGACCACACCGGCGATATTGAAGGTTTTGGTCGGGGCGCCGAAGGTGATGCTGCAATGCGCCGCCGCATCGCTGACCGAAGCGAATGGATGGTGGCGGTGTCCGTTGAGCGGTATGTCGCAGTGAATCTCGTCCGAGACGACCGTAATGCCGTGCCGGTCGCAGATTGCGGCCAGCCGGCGCAGCGTCTCTGCCGGCCATACGATGCCTGCGGGATTGTGCGGGTTGGAGAGGATCAGCAGCCGGCAGTCGTCGTCGAGCACGGCTTCGAGCTGTTCGAAGTCCATTTCGTAGCGGTCGCCCGTGCGCCGCAGCGGATTGTAGACTACGCGGCGTCCCATCTGTTCGGGAATCAACCGGAAGGGGTGGTAGACGGGTGGCTGGACGATCACTTTGTCGCCCGGACGGGTCAGCGCCAGTGTCGCCATGCCGATGCCTTTGACGATGCCGGGGATGAATCGCATCCATGCCGGATCGGGACGCCAGCCGTGACGGGCTTCGATCCATGCGGCCACCTGCGGCCAGTATCCGTCGGGCAGTTGCGTGTAGCCCAGCACGGGGTGGTCGAGCCGCTGCCGGAGGGCGTCGAGGATGAAATCCGGCGTCGCGAAATCCATATCCGCCACCCACAGGGGCAGCAGTTCCTCGCGGCCGAACACTTCGGTCAGCGCATCGTACTTCACGGCGTTCGTGCCGCGCCGGTCGACGATCCGGTCGAAATCGTAGGTTTTCATCGATGTCGTGCGACGGGTATCTACCGTCTCTTTTTGAAATAGTCGTTGTGGATCTTGATCCCGAAGACGATCGAACTCATGATCGTCGTGAGGAGGTTGGTGACGAAGAGCGGGACGTTGTGGGTCAGAATACCCTGAATGGCAAAGCAGGCCGAGCCGAGTCCCATCATCAGAAAGGTTCCCATGGCGATGTCGTCGGTGGAACGGGTACGAATGGTACGCACGGTCTGGGGTAGATAGCCGAAGACCATGGCGATGGCGGCGATCGTGCCGATAATATCCGAAATATGCATAGCGCGCTTCTTTTTGCAAATATAGCAAAAATCCCTATATTTGTATCGGTTGTTTTTATTGAAAGCATGAAGAATTCGGAAAATAAATTCATGAGGCTGGCCATCGAACTCTCTGAAAAGAGCGTCGCCGAGGGCGGCGGCCCGTTCGGAGCCGTCGTCGTGCGCCGCGGCGAGGTGGTGGCTACGGGGACGAACTCCGTTACGCTGCTCAACGATCCCACGGCGCACGCCGAAGTGTCGGCCATCCGCGCCGCCTGCGCCGCCGTGAAGGATTTCAAACTGGAGGAATGCGAAATCTACTCCTCCTGCGAGCCGTGTCCGATGTGCCTGAGCGCGATCTACTGGGCCGGTATCCGCAAGATTTATTTCGCCAATACGCGCGAGGATGCGAAGCGGATCGGCTTCGACGACTCGTTCATCTACGATCAGATTCCGCTGGCTCCGTCGCAGCGCACCGTCCCCTCCGAGGAGATGATGCGCGCCGAGGCGCTGGAGGCTTTCCGCCTGTGGGAACAGAAGAGCGACAAAGTCGAATATTGAACCTGCCACCGGCGGGCGGGTGCGCGGTACGCGGGGTTGCATCGAACCGTTCATCTGCGGCGTTTGCCCCGCACGGGCTGCCGCTCGGGGAAGCCCGCTGAATGCTCTGTGCGGGCTGCGGCTGCAAAAAGCTGCGGTTCCGAGAGATGTTTGTCGACGCGGAACGTATGTTGAAATGCCGATTTCGGGTGTGCGTTTCGGTCGGGCGGCGTTTTTGAGCGGCAGAAATTTGGCCGCATGGAAAATTCTCCCTATCTTTGTCCCCGCTGCAAAATCCGCGAAGGGTTTGCGCTTTTAATAACTAACAATTAAATTTTTACAAGCAAATGGCTGTTAAAATTCGTTTGGCACGTCACGGAAAGAAAGCTGCGCCTTTCTATCATATCGTTGCCGCAGATAGCAGAGCGCCACGTGATGGTAAGTTCATCGAGAAATTGGGTACCTACAACCCGATTACGAATCCTGCTACAATCGAGCTCAATTTCGAACGGGCTTTGGATTGGTTGATGAAAGGCGCACAACCCACCGATACCTGCCGTGCGATTCTGTCGTACAAGGGCGTTCTCTACAAGAAGCACCTGCTGGGCGGTGTCGCCAAGGGCGCTTTCTCGGAGTCGGACGCCGAGGCCAAGTTCAACAAGTGGATGGAGGAGAAGCAGGGCAAGATCGCTTCCAAGGAGACGAAGCTCGCTACCGACGCCAAGTCGGCCGAGAAGGCTCGTCTGGCTGCCGAGGCCAAGGTGAAGGAGGAGCGTGCGAAGGCGATTGCCGAGAAGAAGGCCGCCGAAGCTGCCGCTGCCGCTGAAGCCGAAGGGGCTGCCGCCGAGGGCGAAGCCGCCGAAGCTCCCGTCGAGGGCGAGGCTGCCGCTGAATAAGCCGTATACATTATTAGATAGGGAATTCCCTCTGATACCCTGTGAGGGTGTCGGAGGGAATTCTTTCGTAATTATAATATGGCGTCTCGGTAATTCTTGATTTTTAATTCTTGATTTTATGTTGCAGCCAGTGGCCAAAGTAACCAAGTTGTTCGGCGCCGAGCGGGGCGGGGGCGTCGTGCTGTCGCTCTATGCCGAATTCCCGGAGGAGTTTGCGCCGGACGCGGAGCCGTTGTTCGTCCGTATCGATTCGCTCGATGTGCCGTTGTGGTGCGAGCGGTTCGAACGCCGCGGTGCCACAGGTGCGCTGGCGGAGTTCGCCGACTGGGATACGGCGCGGCGAGCCGCTGAACTGGTGGGGCACGAACTCTTTGCCGAGGCGGAGGACGCGGCGCCCGACGATGAATTCTATATGGAGGATCTGATCGGATTCGCCGCAGATGTAGACGGCCTTCGGGGCGAGGTGACGGATTATTACGACAGCGAGGCCAACCCGCTGCTGGGCGTGACGATCGACGGGCGCGAATACCTCGTGCCGGCTGTCGAGGAGTTTATCGTGCAGATCGATTTCGAGGGGCGCCGTCTGCGGATGACGCTGCCGGATGGGTTATTGTCGTTGAACGATTGAAAAGCTTGATTTAAGGACCATGCAGCGTGTTGTCATAGGACTTTCGGGAGGCGTCGACTCCTCGGTGGCGGCCTATCTGCTCAAGGAGCAGGGCTACGACGTGGTGGGGCTTTTCATGATTAACTGGCACGATACGACGGGCACGCTCGAGGGCGACTGCCCGTGGCACGACGACCGCGTGTTCGCCGAACTGGTAGCCAAACGGCTCGATATTCCCTTTCACGTGGTCGACCTTTCGGAGGAGTATCGGCGGCGGGTGGTCGACTATATGTTCGCGGAGTACGAGCAGGGGCGTACACCCAATCCCGACGTGCTGTGCAACCGCGAGATCAAGTTCGACGTCTTTCTGAAGGAGGCGCTCAAACTGGGAGCCGATTTCGTGGCCACGGGGCACTACTGCCGGCGGGAGTGCGTCACGGCGGCCGACGGCACCGAACATTACCGCTTGCTGGCGGGCGTCGACGGCAACAAGGATCAGAGCTATTTTCTCTGTCAGCTGTCGCAGGAGCAGTTGTCGCGGGCCCTTTTTCCTGTCGGGGACCTTACCAAACCCGAAGTGCGGCGCATTGCCGACGAACAGCATCTGGCCACGGCCAAGCGCAAGGATTCGCAGGGCATCTGTTTCGTGGGCAAGGTCGATCTGCCCGTTTTCTTGCAGCAGAAGCTTGCCTCCAAGCGGGGCAATGTCCACGAGATCAAGGCCGAATGGCCGAAATATACCCGTGCCGCCGCACCCGACGACTTGCCGGCGCTGGCCGAGCCGTGGCGGTATACCGTGCGCGACGGCAAGAAGATCGGCGAGCATAACGGGGCGCATTTCTATACGATCGGTCAGCGCAAGGGGCTGGGGATCGGCGGCCGCCGCGAGTCGTTGTTCGTGCTGGCCACCGACGTCGGGCAGAACGTGATCTATGTCGGCGAGGGCGACGCCCATCCGGGACTCTACCGCAGGGCGCTCTTCATCAAGACCGACGAGCTGCATTGGATCGATCCCGCCGAACGGATGCGGGTGGGCGAGCGGCGGCGTTTTTCGGTGCGCATCCGTTACCGTCAGCCGTTGCAGGGCGCCGAACTGATCGTACGCGACGAGGGCGGGTATCTGCTCTTCGACGAGCCGCAGCGGGGTGTCACGGCCGGTCAGTTCGCTGCTTGGTACGACGGCGCGGCGCTGGTCGGATCGGGGGTGATCGACCGGTAACGCTTTTTTTCGATTCTCCGGCCGTCTGCTGCAGCCTCTTCGGGATAACATATGCCGGGCTGCGACTCCTCTGCACTGCGGGAAAGCGGGATGAGAAGGTGTCCGCAGGGCTGCAAGGGTTCTGTTTTGCGAAAATGAAGGGAACGGCATCGATCGACGTTCGATATTCGCTCGAAATTTCTGATTCGCCGCTTGGCGGATTCCCGTTTTTTACTATCTTTACATACGCTAATTCGTCTTACGTGCCGAAGTTACGGGTCATAACGGGGTGGATCGCGGGCCTGTGCCTGCTGATCGCGGGGTTCACTGCCCGCGCGCAGCCGCTGCATGGCGTGGCCTTCTATGATGTCGACGGTCTCTACGATACCGTCCCGTCGCCGTTCGGCAACGATACGCGGTTTCTGCCGCGCGGCCAGATGCGCTGGACGGACGAGCGCTATGGCCGCAAAGTGGCGCAGACGGCCGCTGTGATCGATTCGCTCGGCCTGCCACTCGTCTGTCTGTACGGCGTCGAGAACGAGTCGGTCGTCCGCGATGTGGTCGGGGCCTGCAAGGGCGATTACGCCTATCTGTTCCGCACGACCGACAGCTACAACGGGCTGGATTTCGCCCTGCTTTACTTCGGCGACCGCTTCTTCCCCGACCGCGTCGATGCCGGTCATTTCTGGATGACGGCGGCGGGCGAATTGCGCGGTGCGGGCCGCGTGTGTCTGCTGATGAGCTCCAGCGACCGTTATATCGGGTACAAGGTCGAAGAGCATCGCCGGCTTCGTCCCGATGAACGGCTGTTGGTGCTGGGCCGCACGGCGGGTGTCGAACCGCAGCGCAGCGGGTTGTCCGAGCCTCTTGCGGCGGCGCAACGGGCCGGACGGGGTACGCGACGTGTGGGCAACAAGTGGGAGATGCGCAGCAATGTGCTGATCGATACGGCGTTCCATATCGTGCGCGGAGATGTCTACGCCCGCCGCTGGCTGTTCTCTGCGTCGGGCGAAGCGCCGTGGGCGACCTATACCCGCCGGCGGTACGAAGGCGGGCCGGGTGCTAATTTGCCGGTATTCTGTTATTTCCGTTGATCGATTTGTTATTATTGCTGCTCTATTTTTTGGAAGAATAGAAAAAAATAACTATATTCGCAATCCATTTAGAAGAATAAGTTAAAAATAAAATAAAGAACCTTTAGGATAGTTAAAATTTTTAGGAATTATGGCAGATGTAAAACGTGTTTATACCTTCGGCAACAAGGCCGCCGAGGGCAATGGTAAGATGCGCGAGCTGCTGGGTGGTAAGGGTGCCAATCTGGCCGAGATGAATCTCATCGGCATTCCCGTTCCCCCGGGCTTTACGATTACGACGGATGTATGTAGGGAGTATTACGCTCACGGAAAAGATAAGGTCATCGAGTTGCTGCGCCCCGAAGTGGAGCGTGCGGTGAAATACGTCGAGCAGCTCACGAACATGCGCTTCGGCGACAAGACCATGCCGTTGCTGGTATCGGTGCGTTCGGGTGCCCGTGCTTCGATGCCGGGCATGATGGATACGATTCTGAATCTCGGTATGAACGACGTCGCCGTCGAAGCCGTAGCCAAGCGCACGGGCAATCCGCGTTTTGCATGGGATTCCTACCGCCGTTTCGTACAGATGTACGGCGACGTGGTGCTGGGCATGAAACCCCAGTCGAAGGAGGATCACGATCCCTTCGAGGAGCTGATCGAGGCCCAGAAGGCCAAACGCGGCGTGAAGCAGGATACCGACCTGACGGCCGACGACCTGAAGGAGCTGGTCGCAGCGTTCAAGGCCGCCGTCAAGAAGCAGACGGGCGAGGACTTCCCGACCAATCCGTGGGATCAGCTGTGGGGCGCCGTCTGCGCCGTTTTCGGTTCTTGGATGAACGACCGCGCCATTCTCTACCGCAAGCTCAACAACATCCCCGCCGAGTGGGGTACGGCCGTGTCGGTACAGGCGATGGTCTTCGGTAATATGGGAGCCAACTCGGCCACCGGCGTCGCTTTCTCGCGCGATGCCGCCACCGGCGAGAACCTCTTTAACGGCGAGTACCTCATCAACGCACAGGGCGAGGACGTGGTAGCGGGTATCCGCACGCCGCAGCAGATCACCCTCGAGGGGTCGAAGCGCTGGGCTAAGGCGCAGAATATCTCCGAGGAGGACCGCCGCACGAAATACCCCTCGCTGGAGGAGGTGATGCCGGCCGTTTACAAGGAGCTCGACGAGATCCAGCACCATCTGGAGAAGTACTTCACCGATATGCAGGACATCGAGTTCACCATTCAGGACGGCAAGTTGTGGATGCTGCAATGCCGCAACGGCAAACGTACGGGCGCCGCGATGGTCAAAATCGCCATGGATATGCTGCGCGAGGGGCTGATCGACGAAAAGACGGCCGTGCTGCGTTGCGAGCCTGCGAAGTTGGACGAATTGCTGCACCCCGTCTTCGACAAGACGGCCATCAAGCACGCCGAGGTGATCGTCAAGGGTCTGCCCGCATCGCCGGGCGCTGCGACGGGACCGGTGGTCTTCTTTGCCGACGATGCCGAGAAGGTACTGGCCAAGACGGGTCAGAAGGCGGTGCTGGTGCGTATCGAGACGTCGCCCGAAGATTTGAAAGGTATGCTCGACGCTGCGGGTATTCTCACCGCACGCGGCGGTATGACCTCGCACGCAGCCGTCGTGGCGCGCGGTATGGGCAAGTGCTGCGTATCGGGCGCCGGCGAGTTGAAAATCGATTACAAGACGCGTACGATCGCGGTCAACGGATATACGATCAAGGAGGGCGACTGGATTTCGCTCAACGGTTCGACCGGCGAGGTTTACCTCGGACAGGTGGCTACGCGTGATGCCGATCTGAGCGGCGACTTCGGCAAGTTGATGGAGCTGGCCGGCAAGTATTCGGTGCTGAAGGTACGTGCCAACGCCGACTCGCCGAAGGATGCCGAACAGGCGTTCGCATTCGGCGCGGAGGGTATCGGTCTCTGCCGCACGGAGCATATGTTCTTCGAGGGCGACCGCATCAAGGCCGTGCGCGAGATGATTCTCGCCGACGACGAGTCGGGCCGCCGCGTGGCGCTGGCGAAGCTGCTGCCTATCCAGCGCGGCGACTTCGAGGGTCTGTTCAAGGTGATGAAGGGCTATCCTGTGACGGTGCGTCTGCTGGATCCCCCTCTGCACGAGTTCGTGCCCCATTTCGAGAAGGAGCAGCGCGAGCTGGCCAAGGAGATGGGCGTGCCCTACGAGAAGATCGTGGCCAAGGTCGAAGCGCTGAGCGAGGTGAACCCCATGCTGGGCCACCGCGGCTGCCGTCTGGGCAATACCTATCCCGAGATTACGGAGATGCAGACGCGCGCCATCATCGAGGCTGCGATGAACGTCCGTGCGGCGGGTATTCCTGTGCATGTGGAGATTATGGTTCCGCTGGTGGGTAATCACAAGGAGCTGCGTTATCAGAAGAATATCATCGACCGCACGGCCGAAGAGGTCTTCGCCGAGCGCAACGACAAGATCGACTATATGGTCGGCACGATGATCGAGGTGCCGCGTGCGGCCGTGACGGCCAACCAGATCGCCGAGGTGGCGGAGTTCTTCTCGTTCGGTACGAACGACCTGACGCAGATGACGCTCGGTTTCTCGCGCGACGACATCGCCAAGTTCCTGCCGGTCTATCTGGAGAAGGGTATCCTGAAGAACGACCCGTTCCAGATCCTCGACCGCAACGGCGTGGGGCAGTTGATCCGCGAGGCGGTCTTCAAGGGCCGCAGCACCCGTCCGCAGCTCAAGTGCGGCATCTGCGGCGAACACGGCGGCGAACCTTCGTCGGTGGAGTTCTGCCACTATGCCGGTCTGAACTACGTCAGCTGCTCGCCGTTCCGCGTGCCGATCGCCCGTCTGGCGGCCGCTCACGCAGCGCTGTGCGAGAAGTAGGATAGTGCTTGAAAAACGAACAGCCCGTCTAAAACGGGCTGTTCGTGGTTAAAAAGAGGAATTCTATTGAAAAAATTGACAACTTGGCAAAATTTTTTCTATTTTTGAAAACCGGAATTTAAAATCTGATTAGAAAGATGAAAAAATTGTTTTTGTTACTTGCGGCTGCCGTTTGCATCTCTACGACGGCTTCGGCGCAGGATAAGGGCGACTGGGCGATTATGCCTCGCGTAAACATCTACACGGCGTGGGATGCGGACACGGTCTTCGGTATCGGAGCCGCCGCACGTTACAACGTACTCGATCAGCTGCGTCTGGAACCGGCGTTGACGTTGCTCTGCCACGACGGCTGCTCGATCGACCTGAATTGCGACGTGCAGTATCTCTTCCCCGTGGCCGACCGTTGGAATCTCTATCCGCTGGCAGGTCTCAGCGTCAATGATTTCGGCGACTGGTCGGCCGGTATCAACCTCGGTGCCGGTTTCGACTATTCGGTTGCCGACCGGTGGGACGTTACCGCTGGCCTGAAGTACATGATCGAGACCCACAAGAACTGGAGCAATCCGCTGATTATCTCGGTAGGCGCTTCCTATCGCTTCTAAGAAGAGAGCTCAAAAAAGCAAGGCCGCGGGATTCCCGCGGCCTTTTTTGCATGATTCCCGTTCCGCTATTTCCCGACCGATTGCGCCAGAATGAAGCGGTACCGCGCCGGATCGAGCTGCATCAGGGCGAGCAGTTCGTCGGCTGCCGCACTGCCGCGCGTGATCGATCGCAGCGCATGGCCGGCGGTGTAGAGGTTGACGTTCTCGGCATATCCTGCGGCATCCATTGCGCAGAGGTTCAAGACGTTCTCTTCTGGAATGCCCTTGCTTTCGTAGGTTTGAAGGTCGGCGATGTAGACCAGATTGAGTGGTGCGGTCGCTACGAAGGGCTGACGTCCGGCGGCGGCTCGGTGGTCTCCTTCGGCTACGCGGGTCAGCGTCTTTTTGCGGCCGTCGTAACGGTAGATTCCCTCTTCGAAAACGGCATAGACCGTAATGGGATAGAGCGCCAGCGCCGAAGGCGCCGTCAGTCGTCCGTCCGCGCGGTTCTCGCCCGCTGCGGCCCACAACACGCCCGAAAGCTCTTCGAGGGTCAGTTTTTCGGGGCCGAACTCCCGCCACGAACGTCGTGCGGCGAGCGCTTCGTTGATCGTCGCGCCGCCTTTGGCCGCTGGCGCGGCGAGTGCGATGGTCTCGGTCATGATGACAGGTGTGGCCGCCGGCTTGGGCGGCTGTGTCGCGCACGCTCCCAGAAGAGCTGCTGCGGCGAAGAGAACGTTTTTCATGGCTTGCATGGTTTTGGCAGGAAAAGAGTTTGTTTTCGGCCGTCGTTTTCGGGTCCGGCATAAACGCAGACGGAGTCTGCCTTCGCCCGACGAAAACGGCCGTCTGAGCAAATATAGGAATTTTCCTCTTTCGAGAGGGCGCTCCCGATGAAAAGTTGTATTTTTGTCGACGGAAAATCGAGTACAAAAATCATGACAGGACAGATCGTAGGAGATACCGAGTGGAACGGGCTGCCGATGCCGCATCGTCTGTGGGCGATTCTGGCCGTTACGTTCGGTGTGGCCCTGTCGGTTCTGGACGGTACGATCGCCAACGTCGCACTGCCGACCATCGCCCACGAACTGGGCGTCTCGTCGGCCAATTCGATCTGGGTGGTCAATGCCTATCAGCTGGCCATCGTCGTCTCGCTGCTGAGTTTCTCGACGCTGGGCGATGTCGTGGGTTATCGCCGCGTCTATATCGGCGGTCTGGCGCTTTTCACCCTCGCGTCGGTAGGCTGCGTCTTTGCCGACTCGCTCGAAATGCTGATCGCCATGCGGGTGATTCAGGGTTTCGGCGGTGCGGCGGTGATGAGCATCAATATGTCGATCATCCGCATCATCTATCCGCGCGACCAATTGGGGCGCGGTATGGGCATCAACGCTACGGTCGTGGCCATCGCCTCGGTGGCGGGGCCGACACTTGCCGCCGCCATCCTTTCGATGGCGTCGTGGCACAGGTTGTTCGCCATCAATATCCCCATCGGCATTGCGGCGATCTGGCTCAGCGCCCGTTTTCTGCCGCACAATCCCGTTCAACTCTCCGACCGTCGTTTCGACTGGCGCGACGGCGTGATGAATGCCCTGACCTTCGGTCTGCTGATCGCTTCGGTCGAGGGCTTTTCGCACGGACTCGATCCGCGTGTCGTAGCCTGCGGTGCGGCGGCCTTCTGCGTCGTGGGGTATCTCTTCGTGCGCAGCCAGCTTCGGAAGCCCTTTCCGCTGCTGCCGTTCGATCTGCTGCGCATCCCGATCTTCTCGCTTTCGATCTTTACCTCGATCTGCTCCTTCGTGGCGCAGATGCTGGCGATGGTCGCGCTGCCGTTCTTCTTACAGAAGGAGTTGGGTTACAGCGATGTCCAGACCGGACTGCTGCTCACGGCGTGGCCTGCCGTGATCGTCGTCGTGGCTCCCGTGGCCGGGATGCTGGTGGAACGTGTTCATGCGGGAATTCTGGGCGGCATAGGACTGGCGGTCATGGCGGCCGGTTTGCTGCTGCTGGCCCTGCTGCCCGATCATCCGACCGACGGAGCGATCATCTGGCGGCTGGTGGTGTGCGGCGCCGGTTTCGGGCTGTTCCAGTCGCCCAACAACAGCATTCTCATCGCCTCGGCGCCCGCCTACCGCAGCGGTTCGGCCAGCGGAATGCTCGCTACGGCGCGGCTCGTCGGCCAGACGACGGGTGCGGCGCTCATGGCGCTCTTCTTCCATATCTTCCCGTCGAACAGCACCCATCTGGCGCTTTATGTCTCCGCCTCGCTGGCCTTCGTCGGCGCGCTGGCCAGCAGTACCCGCATCTCGCTGGCACTGCCCGCGTCGCTGCGCCGCAGCAAGGGTGTCTAAAGTCCTAAATCTTCGTCGATCAGCAGCACGAGAATCCGTCCGGCGGGGTAACACCTCTCGAGCGATACGCGTGCATTGCAGATGCGCTGCGGTGAGTTGCAGTCGGAGCAGCGGCCCGTCACGGCGCAGGGCGTGCGGAATCCCGGGTGGCGTGCGACGTTCTTCGGACCGGCGATTTCACGGACGCGCCGCTCGGCATCGGCCTGCGTGTCGACGAGCTTGTTACGGCCGGCCAGCAGTACGACCCTGCGCGGCCCGAAGAGCACGGGGGCCACGCGGTTACCCACCATATCGACCCAGTAGAGCGATCCGTCGAGCGTGACGGCGTTGACGCCCGTCATGAAAAAGTCGGCGAGAAGCCCTTTTCGCCGCACTTCGAGCTGCTCGGGACGCGGCAGAGCGGGGATCGAATCCGTCGATGAATTCGTAGCGTTCGCCGCGGCGCAGCTCGTCGATGATGCCTGTCGCGCGCAAGGTCATCGAATCGCCGTAGGAGATCGATTGCGGGGCGCAGCGGGCAATTTCGTCGTGCAGCAACCGGCCCGCTTCGGCGAGGTCGGCAGCGCATACGGCTTCGAACCCGTGACGGCGGAGCTGTCGGACGCAGGTGTCGAGCCGTGTCGCGGAGTCGGGGGTTTCGTTTTGCATGGTCGAATTCCTTTTTTCGTTTTCTGCGTTCGGCATAGCCTGCGAGCAGTCTCTGTCCTCGCTGATCGAAAACGGTGAATATCTTTCTTCGTTTTCGCGGAGATTTCTCCGAAACAAAGATAGCTATTTTGCGTCGATCCCTTGCATTACATCGGCACTTCGATCAGCAAAAGACGTGAATTTCCGCCGCTGCGCAGCGTAAGGCGGTCCGTCTGGCGGATGCCCATGCCGTCCCGTGTTCGGAGCGTCTCTCCGGCGGCCTCGACGGTACCCTCCAGCACGAAGAGATAGACGCCGTGGCCGGGACTGTGGAGTTCATAGTCTGTTTCGACATCGGGCGTCAGGTCGAGCGTAGAGAGCCATGCCTTTTGGTGAATCCATCCCACGTGTTCGCTGCCGTGCCCCTCGGGTGCAACGATCGGCCGCAGCCGGTTGGGTTCGGCCTTTGCAAGGCGGATCTGCTCGTAGCGGGGTGTCACCTCGTCATGGTCGGGGAAGATCCAGATTTGCAGGAATTTCACTTCCCGATCGGGAAGGTTGTCGAATTCGCTGTGGACGACTCCCGTACCGGCCGACATCACCTGTATCTCGCCCGTCCGCAGTATTTCTCCGTGTCCCATGCTGTCCTCATGGCGCAGTTCGCCCGACAGGGGAATCGAGACGATCTCCATATTGTTGTGCGGATGCTGCCCGAAGCCCTCTCCGCCCGCAACCGTATCGTCGTTCAATACGCGCAGCGCGCCGAAGTGCATCCGTTGCGGGTTGTAGTAATCCGCGAAGCTGAATGTATGATAGGTCTGCAACCAGCCGTGGTCGAAGTAACCGCGTGTGACGGCCCGATGAATGATTTTCTCCATAATTGTCTCTTGAAGCATTTTATCCGCGACCGATGCAAAAGCCGTTCCTAATCCCTCGAATCGACTTTCGGGGTATTCTTCGAGGGACGGACCGGCGGCAGCCTTATCGGCTTTTGTACCTCCGGCGCTAAGCAGCCGGCGGTCTTGGCGGGGCTGTTCTCCGTTTGAAGGGTTTTGTTTTGTTTCGGCCGAAGCCCCTCCCTCTCTCCTCTGAAAACGAACGGGCAGTCTGTTGCAGACTGCCCGTTTCCCTGCCTGCGGGAGGCCGTTTCATGCCCTGTGCTCGGCGATGTAACGCCACAGGGGTGCGGCCATCAATGCCTGTGCGATCCGGTTCTCTTCGAGCAGCCGGCGCACCTCGTCGAAGGTGAACAGATGGGTGCGAATATCCTCGCTCGCTTCGAGATGCTGTGTCGAAAGCGGACAGACGCCGGTGGCGAGAAACGTGTAGGTGAGATTCGTGTGGGTGGCGGGGTTGGCTGAGAGCACCATGTACTGCTCCCATTCTCCGCCGCCGTATCCGGTCTCTTCGTAGAGTTCACGGCGGGCGGCGTCGAGCGGCGTCGCATCTTGCGGATCGCGCACGCCGGCGACGATTTCGTAGGAGGTACTCCCGAGTGCGTGACGGTACTGGTCGATGAAGAGAAACCGCCCGTCGCACGTGCGTGCGATGACGTTTATCCAGTCGGGGTATTCGAGGACGTAATAGGAGGGAATGCGTGCGCCGTTGGGTAGTTCGACGGCTTCGCGCCGCACGGTGAACCACGCTTCGTGAGCCAGATATTCGCTGCTCAGGACCTTCCAAGGTCGGTGTTCCGGTTGTTTCATGGAGTTTGCTTTGCGACAAAGATAGTGCAAGCCGAGTGCAAAAGCAAACTTGTTTGCGTTTTGCCGAGGCGCCGCCTATCTACGCGGCGGCTCGTCCGCCGCAAAGTCGTGCAAGCCGAGTGCAAAAGCAAATGACAACTGTCATGCTGAGCGAGCCGTAAGGCGAGCGTGAGCATCGCCCGAACCGATTCGGGAGGCACCTGTCTACACGGCGATTTCGCGAGAAAAGATACGCATAAATCGCAAAACGGAGCCATTTTCTTGCCGTTCGAAAGAGATATTTTCGTTATCTTTGTTCCTATTAAATTATGGAGAGTGTAATGATTCCATCTTCGCAGCGAAAAGCCATTGCCGACCTGCTTCGGCGCGAGGTCGTGCCGGCAATCGGATGTACCGAACCGATGGCCGTGGCATTGTGTACGGCGCGTGCCCGGGAACTGTTGGGCTGTATGCCCGAGCGCGTCGAGGTGCTGTTGAGCGCCAATATCCTCAAGAATGCGATGGGTGTCGGAATTCCCGGTACGGGGATGATCGGGCTGCCGATCGCCGTGGCGCTCGGTGCGCAGATCGGCCGGTCGGAATACGGACTGGAGGTGCTGCGCGACGTGACGCCCGAGGCGGTGGCGCGTGCGCGCGACTATCTGGCGGCGGACGCCGTATCGGTCGCGCTCAAGGAGGGGATCTCCGAGGTGCTCTATGTCGAGGTACGCTGTTCGGCGGGCGGTCATGTCTCGGAAGCGGTGATCGCCGAAACCCATACGCAGTTCGTCTATCTGGCTAAGGACGGCGAGGTTGCGCTCGACCGGCGGACGGGATCGTCGTCCTGTGCGGAGGGGGAGTGCGTGTCGTTGACGCTGCAACGGGTTTTCGACTATGCCACGACGGCGCCGATCGACGAACTGGCCTTCATCGGCGAGGCGCGCCGGCTCAATATGGCTGCTGCCGAGCTGGCGCTCGGCGGCGAGTACGGCCATTCGCTGGGGCGGACACTCCGCGGCGAAAAAGAGCTGCACGTGATGGGCGATAGCCTCTTTTCCCGTATGCTGGCCTATACCTCGGCGGCCTGCGATGCCCGTATGGCGGGTGCGATGGTGCCGGTGATGAGTAACTCCGGCAGCGGCAATCAGGGAATTGCGGCGACGGTGCCGGTGGCGGTCTATGCCGAGCAGACGGCCGCTTCGGAGGAGCAGACGCTCCGTGCGCTGGTGCTGAGCCATCTGACGGCTGTCTATATCAAGCAGAGTTTGGGTCGGTTGTCGGCCTTGTGCGGCTGTGTCGTGGCGGCTACGGGGTCGAGCTGCGGCATCACCTACCTGATGGGCGGCGGTTACCGCGAGGTGGCCTATGCCGTGCAGAATATGATCGCCAATCTGACCGGTATGATCTGCGACGGTGCGAAGCCCAGTTGTGCGCTCAAGGTGTCGAGCGGTGTTTCGACGGCGGTGATGTCGGCCTTGCTGGCCATCGAAGGGAAGTGCGTCACCTCGGTCGAGGGAATCATCGACGACGATGTGGATCACAGCATCCGCAACCTCACAGCCATCGGCCGCGACGGGATGACGGCGACCGACCGGCTGGTGCTCGACATTATGACGCATAAGAAATCGGCGGAGTGCTGAAGCTTATGAATACGGTGTCGCGCTGAAGGACGCCGTTCGTATCGGGGTCAGTGTCCCGCGCCGCCCCAGAGATTCAGAATGACGACGCCGACGACCACCAAGGCGATGCCGGCAATGCCTGCCGGAGTCAGATGCTCGCGAAACAGCAGGATCGAAAGCAACGTCGCGGCGACGATTCCCAGTGCGCACCATGTGGCATAGGCGATGCTCAGCGGCATGAAATGCAGGGCTTTCGACAGGCTGTAAAAACAGAATACGTACGCAGCGACGCACCCCAGCGACGGCCATAGCCGCGTGAATCCTTCGGTGTATTTGAGCAGGGTCGTTCCTGCCAGTTCTGCGGCGATCGCCACCGTTAACCAGATGTAACCGATCATAAGGTCGTTTGTTTTGCCTCCGCGAAAATCGGATCAGCCGAGGAGGGAATCGGACGCAGCCGATCTGCTCGGGCGGATCTCTCCAAGCGGAGTTTTCTTGTGCAAAGATAGCTAAAAACAGCCGTTTCGAGCTCTCTTTTTACGCGTGAATCCGCCTGCGGATTGTTGCGGCAGGATGAAAAAACGCCGCCGCGGAGTCCGCGGCGGCGTTCGGAAGGCGCAATCCGCGCCTATTTCGTTTTGTACGAACAGCTGTATTTTCCGCCTGCGAGTTTTTGCAACTTGCTTCTCAGCAGATTGCGGCGCAGCGGTGCAAGCCGGTCGGTAAAGACCTTGCCTTCGATGTGATCGTATTCATGCTGGATCACGCGGGCGGGCAGGCCGGTGAACTCCTCGTCGTGTTCCACGAACTTCTCGTCCATATAACGCATACGGATCGAAACGGGCCGCCGCACGTCCTCGTGCAGTCCCGGCAGCGAGAGACATCCCTCGTTGAAGAGCGAGGTCTGCTCCGACCGCTCGTAGATTTCGGCGTTGAGGAAGGCTCGGCGGTAGTCGGCCAGCTCGGGATGATCTTCGCCCCACGGCGTACAGTCGACGATGAACAGACGGATGTTCTTGCCGATTTGCGGTGCGGCGAGTCCCACGCCGTCGGCCTCGCCGAGCGTGAGAAACATATCCTCGATCAGCTTTTCCAGTTCGGGATAATCGGGAGCGATGGTTTCACAAGGGTTGCGCAGTACCTGCGAACCGTAGATGACAATCGGGTAAATCATATATATTCGTTCAATATGCTTCGTCCGCAGCGGCGCCGAGGCCGTACGGCGGTTTATCTTCTCTGTTCTGCGCCCTGACTCGACATGAAATCCTCGAGGATGATCGTCGCCGAGATTTTGTCTACCAAGGCACGGTTGCGGCGTGCCATCTTCCGCAGGCCGCCGTCGAGCATGGCGCGGTGGGCGATCACCGACGTGAACCGTTCGTCGTAGAGGATGACGTCGATCGAGGGGTAGGTACGATGCAGCCGCGCTACGAGCGGCAGGACGAAACGCATCGTTTCCGACGGAGCGCCGTTCATCTTCGTGGGCTTGCCCACTACGATGATCGAAACGTCTTCTCGGGCGATATATTGTGCCAGAAAGCGCTCCAGCTCGCGCGTTTCGACCGTAGCAAGCCCTCCAGCAATCAATTGCAGCGGATCGCTTACGGCAATTCCCGTGCGGCGTGTGCCATAGTCTATGGCAAGTATGCGAGCCATAGATTACAGGTTCAGCTTTCTGAAGAGCTTGCGGTAGGAGACTTCGTCGTCCACCATTCGGTAGAGATCGTCGATGGCCACGCGCTCCTGCTGCATCGTGTCGCGGTGACGCACGGTGACGGTGCGGTCTTCGAGCGTCTGGTGGTCGACCGTCACGCAGAACGGCGTGCCGACGGCATCCTGACGGCGGTAACGCTTGCCGATCGAGTCCTTTTCATCGTACACCACATTGAAATCGTACTTCAGCAGGTCGATGATCTGCTGCGCCACGTCGGGCAGCCCGTCCTTCTTCACCAGCGGCATCACGGCGACCTTGACCGGCGCCAGTGCGGGCGGGAAGGCCAGCACGACGCGGCTCTCGCCGTTTTCGAGCTGCTCTTCCTTGTAGGCGGCCGAAAGCACCTGAAGCACCATTCGGTCTACGCCGATCGAGGTCTCGACGACGTAGGGTACGTAGCTTTCGCCCGTCTCGGGATCGAAGTACTGTATCTTCTTGCCCGAGAATTTCTGATGGCTGCCCAGATCGAAGTCCGTGCGCGAGTGGATGCCCTCCACCTCCTTGAAGCCGAAGGGGAAATTATACTCGATGTCGGTGGCGGCGTTGGCGTAGTGCGCCAGCTTCTCATGGTCGTGGAAACGATACTGGTCGTCGCCGAAGCCCAGCGCGCGGTGCCAAGCCATGCGGGTCTCCTTCCACTGGTTCCACCACTTCATCTCTTCGCCCGGGCGGACGAAGAACTGCATCTCCATCTGCTCGAATTCGCGCATACGGAAGATGAACTGCCGCGCGACGATCTCGTTGCGGAACGCTTTGCCGATCTGCGCGATGCCGAACGGGAGTTTCATGCGGCCCGTCTTCTGGACGTTGAGGAAGTTGACGAAGATGCCCTGTGCCGTTTCGGGCCGCAGGTAGATCGTATTGGCACCTTCGGCCGTCGACCCCATCTGCGTGGAGAACATCAGGTTGAACTGCCGCACCTCGGTCCAGTTGCGCGTGCCCGAGATGGGGCAGGCGATCTCGCAGTCGAGAATGATCTGCCGCAGTCCGGTCAGATCGTTGGCGTTCATCGTCTCGGCGAAACGTCGGTGCACCTCGTCGCGTTTGGCGGCCGTCTCTACGACACGGGGCGACGTCGCGCGGTATTTCTCTTCGTCGAACGAATCACCGAAGCGTTTGCGGGCCTTTTCGACCTCTTTTTCGATCTTATCGTCCTGCTTGGCGATCCACTCCTCGATCAGCACGTCGGCACGATACCGCTTCTTCGAATCCTTGTTGTCGATCAGCGGATCGTTGAAAGCCGAGACGTGTCCCGAAGCCTCCCACGTTTTGGGGTGCATGAAGATCGCGGCGTCGATACCCACGATATTTTCGTGGAGCTTGACCATCGAATCCCACCAGTAGCGCTTGACGTTGTTCTTCAGCTCGACGCCGTTCTGACCGTAGTCGTAAACGGCGCCCAGACCGTCGTAAATCTCGCTCGACGGGAAGATGAACCCGTACTCCTTGCAGTGGGCCACGAGTTTCTTGAAAAGTTCGTCCTGAGTCATAGTCGTATATCGTATTTTGTTTTGCAGATGATTCCAATCGACAAAGATACGAAAAGTCGAGCGCAGAAGCAAACGTTTCGTTTGATTTTGCCGAGACGGAGTATCTAAGGCGTAGCCAAAGGTACGAAATAATATCGTTAATCGTTTCGATTAGAATCGTAAAAATTCTGCGGCGAAACCGAATGGACGATCGGACGGATGCTTTGTGCATGGATTGGCAACGTAATATTGTAATTCTGTGTATAATAGCTCGTTTCACAGGGCGCCGGCAACCGTTGAAAAACCGACTAAAATGCCTCTATCGGTAGGTTCTGCTGGAATCTGCGGTGCGGGTTATCGCTTATTTTTCATATAAAAACTTGCATAGATTTGCGTTTTTTCATACATTTGAGTACGGTTTCCGCACGTTTTGCATATGGAAACCGGCTCGAACCTGTTATGTGTAGATGAAAAGTGGAATTTTTGTTAGGATTATGACAGGTAGACGGAAAGTTCGTGTTTGCCCTTGTGCGTTAGGCATGGGCTTGCCCGTCTGTCTTTTAGAGTAAATTCCACTACTTCATCTACACATGGGTTAAGTCCGTGCCTTCCGCACATTTGTGTTCGGAGGGACGGCTTCGACCGAGCGGAGTCGAAGATGATTTGCGATGTGTGTTTTGGGACATCCCGCATCGACCTTCGGCTTCGGGAACTGCGGACAGGATTCGTCTTCTTGGGAGGGACGCCGGATCTCGGTCCGTCCGAATCGTACGTACAAAAAAACTTGTGTGTGGCAGGCTGCCGATCGGGAACGAAGTTCCTTCCGGCGGCGGTTGCGGCTTCGGACGGGAGGTTATTCGCCGGTGGATACGGGAAAATGCTTCGTCCGTTATGAAAGATACTTAATCTTACACATTGTATGGACATCAAGTTTTTTGTACCTTATCTCGAAGCGAAGAAACAGCTCGATATTCGGGCTTCGATCGTCGGCCGTTGGCTGGAAATCGGATCGTATGAAGACCGTCGGGGTGACGGTACGTGGCGAAGGGCGCGTAATTCGCGGATAGACCCCGATTTTTCCGTCTGGCTGCTCGATTTCAAAGATCGTAACAGACTGGTTCGCACCGAAGTTCCGTCCGGGAAACGACGTTATGCGATCGTTCCCGACATCGATCTGAACGAAATCCCCGATTTGAAAAAATTACCCTATGCAGCCGGAGCGCTGGCTGTGCAGCACGATGCGGCGACCGACAGCTACTATGAAGTGGGCGAGTCCGGTCTGCTTTCGGTGCGTCGGGAGTACTCGGATTATATGGAGTATCGGTTCAACCGGCGCAGCGGAGAGTTGGTGCTCCCCGAGGGACGGATGCTCGTCATGCGTCTCGACGAGGAGGAGATGTGGCTGATGGATCACGATCAGTACGAATTGGAGTATCCGACCGTTGTGCGTTTCCGACGTTTGAAATAGGAGGGCGGCCGCTCCGCAGAGATCGCGAGCGCGTCGAGAAGTCTCTGTGTGCCGTTTCAGAGCAGTCCGGCCGAACGGAAAGAGAAGCTGCCCGCGCGGGCGACGATGATGTGGTCGAGCAGCCGGATGTCGAACAGCGCGGCCGCCTGAGCGATGCGGGCGGTGAGCTGCCGGTCGGGTTCGCTTGCTTCGGCACTGCCCGAAGGGTGGTTATGGACCAGAATCAGCTGCGTGGCGAGCAGTTCGAGCGCCCGTTTGACGATGAGCCGGTGGTCGACCACCGTCCCCTGTACGCCGCCTTGGCTGATGCGCTGCCGCTCGATGATCCGATTCGACGACGAGAGATAGACCGCCCAGCACTCTTCATGATTCAGCGGTTCCAATTCGGGACGAAAGAGGCGGATCACGTCGTCGCTCGTAACGAGCGTCGTCGTTTCGGCAGCCTGCGCCTGCAAGATGCGCCGTCCCAGTTCCGCAGCGGCGACGATGCGTGCGGCGCGGCGTTGTCCCACGCCTTCGACCATGCGCAGACGCGGCAGAGGATCGTGTCCCAGACGGGTCAGCGATCCGTCGTAGTACTCCAACAGCCGTTCTGCCAGCTGGCGCGCCGGAGCCTGCTCGCCGCCTTCACCCAGCAGCAAGGTCAACAGCTCCGTGTCGTCGAGCGACATGGAACCTCGTGACGTGAGTTTGTCGAGCAGTTGTTTCATGGAGATAGAGGGAATAAGGTAACCCGCATCAGCGCTTCTCTTCGCCGAGCTGGAACTGGTCGGCTTTGTCGAGCAGTGCAGCGCAGGCTTCGTCGGTGAAACTTTGCGATACGGAGAACGCCGCCTGCTGCTCCGCCTCCTTTTTCGATTCGCCGCTGCCGTGTCCCACCTCTATGTTGTCGATCAGCACCGTCGAGCGGAAGAGCGGATGGTTCGCCGCCGAGTTCTCCTGTCGGGAGGTGCGGAAACGAATCGCATGGTGATTCTTCTGAGACCATTCGATCAGCCGGCTTTTGAAGTCATTTTCCGACTCGGTCAGCTCTTCGAGCGAGAGGTGTTCGTAGTAGAGGCGGTTGATGAGCAGCCGGTTGACGAAGTTGTATCCCTGATCGAGATAGATTGCGCCCATCATCGCTTCGAACGCGTCGCCGAAGATATGCTTCTGTGCCAGCGTGTTGCTGCTCCCGTCGAGGATGACGCACCGGTCGAGGCCGATTTCACGGGCGATCGCGTTGAGCGACTGGCGCGACACGATCTTCGACCGGAGTTTGGTCATGAATCCCTCGTCACGGTCGGGAAATTCGATGTAGAGGTAGTCCGACGTGACGGCTTCGATCACGGCGTCGCCCAGATATTCGAGCCGTTCGTTGTTGATCTGCCGCCCGTCTTCCAAGACCAAAGAAGCTGACTTGTGAATCAAAGCCAGCTTGTAGAGTTCGATGTTGTGCGGAACGAATCCGAACAGATCGTCGATCGTGCGGTAAAACTCCTTGTCCGGGCCGAAATTGCGCCGCCATGGGCGTAACAGAAAATCGATCACGGCCGTCGGGAGTTAGAACTTGCGGAAAATGACCGTCGAGTTGTGACCGCCGAAACCGAACGTGTTGCTCATCGCGGCCTTCACGTCGCGATGCTGCGCCTTGTTCAGCGTGAGGTTCAGTTTGGGGTCGATCTCGGGATCCAGCTCCTCCACGTTGATCGTGGGAGGCACGATGCCTTGGGTGAGTGCGAGAATGCAGGCCAGTGCTTCTACGGCGCCGGTGGCACCCAGCAGGTGACCCGTCATCGATTTTGTCGAGGAGATGTTCAGATCGTAGATATGCTCGCCGAAAACGCCTGCGACGGCCTTCAGCTCGGCGATGTCGCCCAGCGGGGTCGAGGTGCCGTGAACATTTACGTAATCGATCTCTTCGGGCTGCATACCGGCATCCTTCAGCGCGGCTTTCATCGACAGGATGGCGCCCTTCCCCTCGGGATGGGGAGCCGTGAAGTGATGTGCGTCGGCCGATGCGCCGCCGCCTACGACTTCGCAGTAGATTTTCGCTCCGCGAGCTTTTGCGTGCTCGTACTCCTCGAAGATCAGTGCGCCGGCGCCCTCGCCGATCACGAATCCGTCGCGGTGTACGTCGAACGGACGCGAAGCGTGCTGAGGATCGTCGTTACGGGTCGAAATGGCCTGCATCGACGAGAATCCGCCCACGCCCGGCTCGTTGACCGAAGCCTCCGAACCGCCGGTAACCATCACGTCGGCCTTGCCCCAGCGAATCTGGTTAAAAGCGTCGATCATGCCGTGGTTCGACGAAGCGCAGGCCGAAACGATACAGTAGTTGGGACCCATGAATCCGTACTTCATCGAGATAAAGCCGGCAGCGATGTCGGCGATCATGCGAGGAATGAAGAATGGGCTAAACCGTGGGATGTTACCTCCCTCGGCATAGCCCACACATTCGTCGAAGAACGACTTGAGTCCTCCGATGCCCGAACTCCAGATAACGCCCACCTGCTCCTTGTCGAGCTTCTCCAGATCGAACCCTGCATCCTCCACGGCCTGCGTGGCGGCGATCAGGGCATACTGGGTAAAGAGGTCGTACTTGCGGACCTCCTTGCGGTCGAAATGCTGGGCCGGATCGTAGTTCTTTACTTCACAAGCGAATTTCGTTTTGAATTTCTCCGTGTCGAAATGCGTGATGGGGGCGGCTCCGCTGACACCTTTCTCGAGATTCGAAAAATATTCCTGAATAGTATTGCCGAGGGGGTTAATCGTGCCGACACCTGTCACCACTACACGTCTTGCTGTCATATGAAATCGGATTGGTTGAAATGAAACGAATTGCTGTGAAGAGTAAAGTTATGGCAGAATTATTTCTTGTGCTCTTCGATGTACTTGATGGCATCTCCGACGGTCGCGATCTTCTCGGCGTCCTCGTCGGGAATCTGGATATCGAAGGCCTTCTCGAACTCCATGATGAGCTCTACGGTGTCGAGCGAATCCGCACCGAGGTGGTTGGTGAAGCTTGCTTCGGGCACGACTTCCGACTCTTTGACTCCCAGCTTGTCTACGATGATCTCGACGACTTTCTGTTGAACTTCTGACATAATTGTAATTTTTTAGTTAAACAAAATATTGTTGAAAATACTTTTATTTTCACGCAGAATTTTTCGCAAAAATAACACTTTTTTTGTTACATTTGTCATACTTGTAAAAGATTTTATCAACACGATTGTCCACAAATCGTGCGCCGTTTTATTTAAAAGTTTGAATAGTAGCGTTTTATGAGATTATTGCTGATTTCCAACTCGACCAATGCAGGGGAACCTTACCTCACATATCCCATGCCGCGTATCGGGGAGTTTCTGTGCGGGGTGCAGGAGGTGGTGTTCGTTCCCTATGCCGCCGTCACGTTTTCCTATGCCGAGTACGAGCGGCGCGTGCAGGAGCGTTTCGCTGCGCTCGGCATCCGTGTCCGCTCGGTGCACCGCGCCGATAATCCCGCAGCGATGATCCGCCGCGCCGAGGCGATCTGCGTCGGCGGCGGAAATACCTTTGCGCTGGCCAAGAAGATGCAGGAGCAGGGGCTGATGCGTGCGATCCGCAGCCGGATCGAGGCCGGTGTTCCATACGTAGGATGGTCGGCCGGCAGCAATGTGGCCTGCCCTATGATCTCGACGACCAACGATATGCCCATCGTCGAACCGGAGTCGTTCCGGGCGGTGGGTGCGGTGAAGTTCCAGATCAATCCCCACTACCTCGACGCCAATCCCGAGGGTCATGCCGGCGAGACGCGCGAGACGCGCCTGCTGGAGTACATTGCCGCCAATCCCCGCCGCTATGCCGTGGGGCTGCGCGAGGGCTGTATGCTGAGGTACGAGAACGGACGTCTGGAGCTGCTGGGCAGCCGCCCGATGCGGATTTTCAAAAAGGGCGTGACCCCCTATGAGGTGCAGCCGGGCGACGATCTCTCTTTTTTATTATAATAGGTATGACGATTCGCGAAATCGAGTCGGGGCACGACATCATGGAGGTGAACCGGCTGGCGGGATTGATCTGGCACGAGACCTATCGCGGGATTATCTCGCGCGAGCAGATCGCCTACATGATCGAGAAGTTCCAGTCCGTACGGGCGATTACCGAGCAGCTGGCGCTCGACGGCTACCGTTATTTTCTGATGGAGAACGAAGGCCGGGCCGTCGGCTATTGCGGCGTGCAGCTGCGCGACGGGCGGATGTTTCTGAGTAAAATCTACCTCTTGCAGGAGGTGCGGGGGCAAGGGTTTTTCCGGCTGATGCTGGACTGCTTGATCTGCTTGTGTCGGGAAAACGGCGCGCGGACGATCTATTTGACGGTCAACCGCCACAACGAGCGGGCGATCGGCGTCTATCGCCGTGCCGGCTTTTACGAGGCGCACACGCAGGTGACCGAAATCGGCGGCGGGTATGTGATGGACGATTATGTAATGGAATTGGAGGTGACTCCTGAAAAAGAATAGACGATGAATGTATTAATCATAGGTGTCGGCCTGATCGGAGGATCGTTTGCGCTGGCTTTGCGCGAACATGGGCTTGCGGCACGCATCGACGGCGTGGAGTCGTCGGAGGAACATGCTCGGCGGGCGCTCGAACGGGGATTGGTCGATCGGATCGTGACACTCGACGAAGGGCTTCCCGCGTCCGATCTTATCGTGCTTGCGACGCCCGTCGATACGATCCCGCTGCTGACGGTGAAGATTCTCAACCGCATCGCGCCCCATCAGATCGTGATGGATACCGGTTCGATCAAGGGCGAGTTGTGCGAAGTGGTCGGGATGCACGCGCATCGCGGAAGATTCGTGGCCACGCATCCGATGTGGGGTACCGAATACAGCGGTCCCGACGCCGCCAGTACGGGAGCTTTCGCGGGCCGGACGGCCGTGATCTGCGAGCGGGAACGCAGCGATCGGGATGCGGTCGAAACGGTCGAGCGCATCTACCGCACGCTGGGAATGCCGCTTGCGGCGATGGAGCCGGAGGAGCACGACCTGCATACGGCTTACGTCTCTCATATCTCGCATATCACGTCGTTTGCGCTGGCGCTCACCGTGCTGGAGAAGGAGCGCGAGGAGCAGCATATCTTCGATCTGGCGGGCGGCGGTTTCGAGTCGACGGTGCGACTGGCCAAGAGTGCGCCGCGCACGTGGGTGCCGATTCTGCTGCGCAACAAGTACAATGTGCTCGACGTGTTGCGCGAGCATATCCACCAGTTGCAGATTCTGCGGCGCATGATCGAGCGCGACGACGTCGAAGGACTGTCGGCAGCCATGCAGCGCGCCAATACCATTCAGAAGATTCTGCCGTGAACGCTCTTCCGTCCGCCGATACGGGCCGTCGGGGCGAACAGGCGGCGGTCGATTATCTCCGTCGGGCTGGATTCGTGATTCTCGAACGCAACTGGCGGTCGGGGCGTTACGAACTGGATATCGTCGCGCGGCGGTGGGACGAACTGCACTTCGTCGAGGTCAAGACCCGCCGTGCGGGCGGCCTGACGACTCCCGAGGAGGCGCTCACGTCCCGGAAGTTCGCCGCACTGCGCCGCGCTGCCGAAGCTTATATGGCGCAGCATCGCGTGCGGCTCGAACCGCAGTTCGATCTGGCGGCAGTCGACGTGTTTGCGGACGGGACGCTGAGGGTGCGCTTTGCGGAGCGGGCGATGGAATGCAACTGGTAATTTTGGTTTTAATACAAAAATAGTTACCTTTGCCGGACTCAACTTTCGATAACAGCGCATGTGGTTGTATAATTTGGGTATTTCGCTCTATGCAGGAGGCATCCGTTTAGCCGCTCCGTGGCACGGGAAAGCCCGACTGTGGAGCGAAGGCCGACGGAATATATTCAAGCGTATGGAGGCCGCCGTCCGTCCCTCCGACCGGATTGTCTGGGTCCATGCCGCTTCGCTGGGAGAGTTCGAACAGGCCCGTCCGATCATCGAACGCCTGCGGGCCGAATATCCCGAATACAAGATCCTGCTTACGTTCTTCTCCCCGTCGGGGTATGAGATTCGCAAAAATTACGAGGGTGCCGATTATGTCTTCTATCTTCCTGCCGACACCCCTTCCAATGCCCGCCGTTTTCTGGACATCGTCCATCCCGAGATCGCCATCTTCATCAAATACGAATTCTGGATCAATCTGCTGACCGAGCTGCGCCGCCGAAAGGTGCGGTCGTATATCGTCTCGGCGATCTTCCGTCGTAATTCGGTCTTTTTCCGCCCTTACGGCACTATGTGGCGTCAGGCGCTGGAGACCTTCGACACGCTGTTCGTGCAGAATACCGAGTCGAAAAAACTGCTCGCCGAGATCGGGTTCGACAATGTCGTCGTCGCGGGCGATACGCGTTTCGACCGTGTGGCCCAGATCGCCGCAGCGGCGCAGCGGGTGGAGACGATCGAACGTTTTCGGGGCGACGTACGTCTTTTCGTGGCCGGATCGACATGGGGACCCGATGAGGAGATTCTCCTGCCGCTTGTAAATGCCAATCCCGAAGTGAAGTTCGTCATTGCGCCCCACGAGATGGACGAGGGGCGCATCGCGCGTCTTATGCGGGAGGTGAAGGGCGGCGCTGTGCGTTATACGCAGTGCGATGCCGCGACGCGGTTCGACGATGTGCAGGTGCTCATCCTCGACACGATGGGGATACTTTCGTCGGTCTACGGATCGGCGACGTGGGCCTACATCGGCGGCGGGTTCGGCGTCGGCATCCACAATACGCTCGAGGCCGCGACCTTCGGTCTGCCGATCGCTTTCGGCCCCAATTACAGCAAGTTCAAGGAGGCGCGCGACATGGTGTCGCTCGGCTGCGCCGCATCCGTTCATACGGCCGACGAACTGGCGGCATGGTTCGCGCCGCTGCGCGACGACGAGGAGGCGCTCCATCGCGCCAGCCGCACGGCCAAGGACTACACCGCCCGCAATCAGGGCGCTACGGGAATTATTCTGCACAGTATCTTCAATGCATAGCCGGCGTGCCGGACGAGAATAATGGCGGGATCATCGATCCCGCCATTTTGTTACGCGATATTACTTATTTATGGTAATATAGATAGGTCGGGCCTATCCGTCGGCAATACACGTAATTTTAGCTTATATTATATTGGAAATAAGCGATATAATGAGACGAACGGTAATTCGACCTACTCTTATGACGCCAATGGCAATATTTCGTCGGATGCATTGAGCGGCTTGGAAATCTCGTACAATCTTCTTAACTTACCGTCAGTTATCTATACCGAAGGTGATATGGGCTTGTATTATGCCCACCTTGCCGACGGAACAAAGTTCGCGGCGGCATCTTATGCCGAGTTGTATCCGGTGAGGTATGCAGGTTCTTTGGTATACGACGACGAGAGTTTCGAAAGCGCATCGTTCGGCGGCGGGCGAATCGTGGGGACGAGCACTGGCTCGGAGGTACATTATTTCCAGACGGATCATCTGGGCAGTACGCGCGTGGTGGCGAAAGTTACGCCGACGGGACGCATCGATTTGGATCGTAAGGACTATTATCCGTTCGGCAAAGAGTGGACGCAATCAGGGATGCCGACATCGGACAACCGGTACACTTTCTCGGGCAAGGAGCAGCAGCAGTTGCGAGATCAGTCGATCCATTACGCCGATTTCGGTGCGCGGTACTATGATCCCACCGGCGTGATCTTCATCCAGCAAGACCCGTTAATGGTGAAGTACTATCGTATTGGGCAGTATAGTTACTGTGCGGGAAATCCAATACGATTTGCAGATGAAGATGGCCGGAAAATTGTCGATGTGAAAGGGCAAATTTTATATCGAAATGGACAATGGACAAAGGCTGCAAGCGGAACAGATGCAATGCGGGTCGGGATTTCTATGATGGCGACTCCAACGGGGGCTTCAGTTTTTAATGATATGGCCAATAGTTCAACTAAAATTCAGATAGAAATTAGTCCAGAAGTGAAATTTGGAGACGATGGAACATCTTTAATTCGAGGAGATATGGAACCGGGTAAGGCTACTGTATCTGAGTATGGGGATGTCAACCTTTTAGATGCGAAGATTACTATATTCGAAGGTTCCATAAACGCGGAATTAAGTGGAACTGTTCAAACTTCGGATGAGACATCGAGTTTAATAAAATCATTACCTTCGGAAATAGCCGTAGACGGGGCAATAGGTTCGGTAGGGGTACATGAAGGGATTCATACGACACCAAAAAATGTACAGCAGAATTATGAAAATACGACGAGAGAAACAACACATAATTTAGAGATAGAACCTATAAAAGTCCAGAATCAATACCTAAAAGAATTAAACAATAAGTAATATGAAAACGATAATAATTGTATTGATAATGACTTGTTTGAGTGTTATCAAAGTTTCTGCACAAACTGATAATATATGGCAGGTGACAAGTACATATTTGATTGATAGAGGTGAAATAGCTCCTGACCAGAACGTATTACCTGTAAAATCTAAAAATGGAACCAAGATATCATTTTATCTTTCTCAAGATAACCAGGCTATTTTAGATCCCAAATATACTATTCCGTTACAAGATACGCTATCTCTATATAAATTTAGCGGATTAAGCCCACATGCGACTCGTTATCTGCTTTTTGTAAAAAATGGGGTTTGGAAGATAATCAATGTAGCAGAATCTTTACCATCAGTAATGGCACAAGGTATAGCTTTGTGTGAAATTCTTAATCTATCTCCAGAAGACGAATACTATATTTTTCAGGAAATCTTAAAGAATTACCAATTCAATCAAAGTCGGAAGAATGGAGCGCCAATTGTTCCTCATAAGTGAAAGTATAAGACCATTATATGGTTCAAGTTAGTTGTTGCAATACGTATTAATATGTTGATTATTAGGTAGATTGTATTATAAATAGGATGCAATGAGACAGAATCATTGTTAACGGCAACCTTAAAGGGTTGCCGTTACTTTTAGCTCGGTTTGGAAATCTCCTATAATTTTCTTAACTTGTCTACAAGTATCTACCGTTACGGCGACTATTCGGATTATTACGAGTATCTGGCAGACGGAACGAAGATTCGACACGAGTATTTAGACGGCCAGCGGGACGACTACCGAGGTTCTTTGGTATATGAATACGAATCGGCACCGACGATGTCGTTCGGTGGCGGACGTATTATAGGAACGGGCGATGGATCAGAGGTACATTATTTCCAGACGGATCATCTGGGCAGTACGCGCGTGGTGGCGAAAGTTACGCCGACGGGACGCATCGATTTGGATCGTAAGGACTATTATCCGTTCGGCAAAGAGTGGACGCAATCAGGGATGCCGACATCGGACAACCGGTACACTTTCTCGGGCAAGGAGCAGCAGCAGTTGCGAGATCAGTCGATCCATTACGGCTGTTTTTCTTGTCGTTTCATTTATCAATTCATTATATTTTATTCGAGAGGGATAGTATCTTAGCCAAATATTCTCAAGAAACGGAACAGTCTCGAAGAATTGGGAATACGGTAGTGGTCATCTATGTAATTCTAACATTCGTATCCTTGATCTGTGCCGCTCGATGTATTTCGTAATTCTAACTGATAAGACGCTTAGCTTTTGAAGTTAAGCGTCTTTATTTTTATCTGTTCATCCGTCGAAGACTGCTCTAATAGGCTCCCAGTTTGAAATCTTTTTGTTATCCTGTCGTCAGAAATCTGTATGGAAGGAGGTTGTGGATTGTATTGCACTTATCTCGTCGATTTCGGAGCACATACTACGATCCCGATGGTAAAATGGAACGCTCCTATTGAGGGCACGAATTAGCAGGGTAAAGTTATATTCTCATTTTGAGAAGGTCGCAATGAGTGACATGGTAAGGACCAACCGCTTTTTACTCAAATCCCGATCTGAAAATTTTACAGACTCGTAAAATTGTGTGAGTGAAATAGGTGCCGGCAACGATTTCCGGTTGATCTTAAGTTTCGTTTTATAGCTCTGGAAATGAATGCAATCCCCGAACAATTGCTGCGTTGTCCTTCGACGCGTTACCGGTAATAGCTTCCCTCCCACACGCAGCTGTTACCGGCGCCGTCGGCGGCTGTGAGGCGCAGCGTGTGTTCCTTATGGCGGCCGAAAATCTCGTCGTCGAAATGGTGGGTGACGGTTCCCTTCACTCGGTTCTCCTCCAAGATGGCCATGCGGCCGTCGATATGGCAGCTGATGACGCTTACTCCCGAGAAATTGTCGTCGACGGAGAACGAGACGCTGCGTTGTCCGCTCAGGTCGTGTGCGGAGAAGTGCGGGCGGATCGTAGGACGCACGGTGTCGGCCACGACGAAGAAGGTCCCCAGCGAACGGGTGCGCAAACGTATGCGCCCGTCGCTCCACTTGCCGCCTTCGTAGCGCAGCTTCTCTTTGGGCGAGAGCGATGCCAGCACGACGTGACGTTGCAGCTCGGCCGGAACCTGCGGCGCATCGACCCACAGCGTCGCATAGCGGTGCATCGGCAGCCGCACGTCGAGTATCTCGACGCCGCGCGACAGGAACAGCAGCGTCGAGTCCTTCGGCAGCGGTTTATCGTAGGGCTGCTGCGTGTAGAAACACGATTCGTAGAGCGTTCCGGCGGGAATCTCGATCCGCACGCCGTCGACCTCGCGGTGGAAATCGCGGTCGTAGCGGACCACAGGCAGCGAGTCGCACGCTGTCGCGCGGAACGAGCGTACATCGGCCTTGCCCTCGACCGTGAAGGCGAGTATCGAACGGTTGCCGCAGTCGTCCTCGGCTGTGATGCGCACCTGCTGCCGCTCGCCTGCCGGCGTCGAGAGCAGCGCGCGGTTTTTCATCACGGGGTAGAAGCGATCCGGGCAGCCGGCCAGCTGCGTGAGACGGATCACCTCGTTGCGCGACGTGAGCTGCATGGGGTAGTAGCTCACGGCGTTGCAGTAGCGCGTATCATCGAACCGGAATCTCTCCATGCGGTATTCGTAACACACCTCGCCGTCGACCTCCTCCGTGAGACGGTAGACGCCGAAGGTGTTGTAAACCCCGTCCTTGCGGTCCGAGCACTCGACGATGAAGTAGCCGCGGCGGCCGACCGCGACGGGCTGCATCTGCCGCAATGCATAAACTCCTTCGCTGCTGCGTACCACGTCGTAGGCGCGGGGGCGGCTGTGGACGGGTACGCCGCCGAGCGAGTCGACCTCGACGTAGTGCAGCCGCAGGATGCGGGGCGGCGTGCAGTCGCGCACGGGCAGCAGGCCCGAGGCCAGTGTGTTGAGTGTCTGCTGATCGGCAGTGCGGCGCACCTCGAAGTGGAGGTGCGGCCCGAACGACATGCCCGAATTGCCCGACAGGGCGACCGTATCGCCCGCACGGACGGGGAAAAGCAGGGGCTTACAGGTGAAATCGACGTTGCTGCGCCCCTGCTCGTAACGTTTGTAGCGCAGGTAGGACTCGATGTCGGTGCGGAAGCGCTGGAGGTGGCCGTAAACGGTCGTCGTGCCGTTGGGGTGAGCGATGTAGAGCGCTCGTCCGTAGCCGCCGGGCGAGACGGCGATCCGCACGATGTAGCCGTCGGCAGCAGCTACGACGGGTTTTCCCACCACGCCGTCGGTCTTGATGTCCACGCCCGAATGGAAGTGGTTGGGGCGCATTTCACCGAAGTTGGCCGAGTAAAGTCCCGCCACGTTGCGGACAGGAAAACGGTAGTCGCCGGATTGGAGATCCTGTGCCGGGGCGGTGGATAATCCGCCCGAGAACAGCAGCATTAAAAGAAGACGTCGCATGAATCGTCGGGTGTTGCGATGAGTTCGTCCACCGCGTCGCGCACGGCTTCGTAGTCGTAGCCTTGGGCGAGTCCGTAGCGGATCAGTTTGTTTTTCAGTTCGTAAGGCGTTGCGGCGCGGGTGTTCTTCATCTTGCGGCGCAGCAGTTCGACGAGCCGCCGGTGTGCCGTGTCGCCGTCGAGCGCCGCGAGTGCCCGCTCGATCGTCTCGCGGGCGATCCGTTTGCGGCGCAGGGCATCGGCGATCTTGCGCGCGCCCCAGCCGCTGAGGTTGATCTTTTCGCGCACGAAGGCTTCGGCGTAGCGGTTGTCGTCGATGAAACGGTCGCGGCGCAAACGTTCGAGCACCCGTTCTCGGTCGGCCGGCGCCACGCCCCAGCGCGTCATCAGCCGTCGTGCATCCTCCTCGGCGCGTTCGGCGCGGGCACAGAGCCGCATCAGCGCGGCGAGCGCCTGCTCGGGTGTCTTGGAGCGGGGTGTCGACGTTATTTTTTTACCGTACAGCATAGCATACGCGGTTTGTCGTTGATGTCGCGGCGCACGACGATGTCGGCGAACTTTTCGTCGGCGAGCAGCTGCGCCGTTTCGTCGGCCAGCCGTTCGTAGATTTCGAACCAGAGCCGTCCGTCGGATCGCAGCAGTCGGCGGGCGGTGCGGGCGATCGAGCGGTAGAAACGCAGCGGATCGTCGTCGGGGACGAAGAGCGCTTCGCGAGGTTCGTAGCCGCGCACGTTGATGTGCATCGCCGCGCGGTCGCTCTGCGGTACGTAGGGCGGGTTGGAGACGACGAGATCGAAGGAGTCCTCCGTCAGTTCGGACAGCCCCGTCAGTGCGTCGGCCTGCACGAAGCGCACCTCTGCACCCAGCCGTTCGGCGTTGCGGCGCGCGACGTCGAGCGCCTGCGGCGACAAGTCGACGGCCGTCACGCACGCATGGGGAATCAGCCGCGCAAGACTCACGGCGATGCAGCCGCTGCCGGTTCCCACGTCGAGTACAGTGGTTCCGGCGGGCGTTTCTGCGGCGACGGCGGCGACCAGCTCTTCGGTTTCGGGACGGGGTATCAACACCCCTTCGCCGACCGCGAAGGTCATGCCGCAAAATTCCGTATATCCCAAGACATATTGTACGGGCCGTCCGGCGGCCAACTGGCGGATCGACTCCTCCAGATCGGGAATCGGAAGCTCCTCGTCGGGGCGGACGACATAGTGCGTCAGGGTGAAACCGCCCCTTTCGAAGGCGAAGCGGCGGGCGATCTGCTCGGCTTCGCGCGGTCCGTAGAGCGGCGTGAGGGCGCAGCGGATACGGCCGATCACTTCGCGTCGCGTCGGCATCGGTCGCGGAGTTGAAGATCTGCCAAGGCGACGGCCATGACCGCTTCGACGACGACGGCTGCGCGCAGGGCGATGCAGGCGTCGTGCCGTCCCCGGATGCGGAGCGGAGCGACGCGGCCGGCTTCGAAGTCGAAGGTCTGCTGTTCGCGGGCGATGCTGGCCGTCGGTTTCACGGCGACCCGCACCGTGAGTTCGTTGCCGTTGGTGATACCGCCCGCGATGCCGCCCGCGTGGTTGGTCGCCGTGCGGCCCTCGGCGTCGACGATCGGGTCGTTGTGCGCGGAACCGCGCAGGGCGGCCGCGGCGAATCCGTCGCCGAACTCCACCCCCTTGATGGCCGGTATGGCGAACAGGAGATGCGCCGCCGTGCTCTCGACCGAATCGAAGAAGGGTTCGCCCCAGCCTGCCGGAATGCCTCCGACGCGGCATTCGACGATACCGCCCACGGAGTCTTCGTCACGCAGTGCGGCGTCGAGTACGGCGTCGAACCGTGCGGGATCGCTCTCCCCGCCGATGGCGGCGAGCCGCGTCGAGAAGGTGGCGCCGGCGAGCATCTTCTTCGCTACGACGCCTGCGGCGACCAGCGCCAGCGTCAGCCGTCCCGAGAAGTGACCTCCGCCGCGCGGATCGTTCCACCCTTCGAACTTGACGGCCGCCGTGCGATCGGCGTGCGAGGGGCGGGGCTGTGTCCGCAGATTGTCGTAGTCGCCCGAACGGGTATTGGTGCTTTCGAAGACAAGCGTCAGCGGCGCGCCCGTGGTGTGTCCCTCGTAGAGTCCCGCCACGATCTGCGGCAGGTCGTTTTCGATGCGCGGGGTCGTTCCCTTGGCGCCGCTGCGGCGTCGCGCGAGGTCGGACTCGAAATCGGCGGGATCGAGCGGCAGTCCGGGCGTGATGCCGTCGAGTGTGACGCCGACCTGCGGCCCGTGGGACTCGCCCCAAAGGGTGATGCGGAAAAGTGTGCCGAAGCTGTTCATAAGTCGATTCTTTTTAGTTTACACGCAGCGATTCCAGATCTTCGAAGAAACGGGGGTAGCTCTTGGCCACCGCTTCGGCCCCTTCGATGGTGACGGTGCCCGACGAACGCAGCGCCGAGATGGCCATCGACATGGCGATGCGGTGGTCGCCGTGGCTGAAGACCCTCGCCGGATGGATCGCGCCGCCGCGGATGCGCATGACGTCGGGTGTCGAGAGGTCGATGGAGATGCCGACCTTGGCGTACTCCTCGCGCAGCGTCTCGGCGCGGTCACTCTCCTTGTGTTGCAGACGCGACGTTCCGGTGATGACGCTCTCGCCTTCACAGGCCGCGGCCAATGCCGCCAGCGGCGGGAAGAGGTCGGGACATTGCGTGGCGTCGAATTCGAAGGCTCGGAGCGGGCGCCGTCCGACGGTGATGCGGTCCATTTCGTGGATCAGCTCCGCGCCGGCCCGTTCCAATGCGGTGCAGATGGCCGTGTCGGCCTGTTTCGAGAGGATCGGGACGTTGCGCAGCGTCACTTCGCCGGCCACGGCGCCCGCCACGAGCAGCGTGGCGGCGGCACTCCAGTCGCCTTCGATGCTGTAATCGGTCGGTTTGTACTGCTGGCCGCCTTCGATGTAGAACTGGGTGTATCCGTTGTGGAGAATCTCCACGCCGAAAAGGCGGGCCGCTTCGACCGTCATATCGATGTAGGGCGTCGAGACGGCGCGCTGCACTTCGAGCGTGAACTCGCCGTGAGCCGCGGGCAGCGCGAGCAGCAGTCCGGTGATGAACTGCGACGAGACCGACCCGTCGACCTCGACCGTCGCGCCGTGCAGCGGGCCGCAGATATCGAAGGGCAGAAAGCCGTCGCGGTGGCGTACATCGACGCCCAACTGCCTGAGCGGGGCGATCATCATCGTCATCGGTCGGCGCAGGAGCGTCCCCACGCCTTCGATGCGCAGCGGGACGCCCGCGAGTGCGGCGATCGGGGTGAATAGTCGGGTCGAAAGGCCCGATTCGCCTACGCAGAGCGTGCGGCCGCGCGGCGCCAGACCGCCCCTAATTTTCAGCGTATGGGTGTCGACGACCGTGATGTCGGCGCCCAGCGCTTCGATGCAGCGCATGGCCGAGCGGGTGTCGTCGCACAATTCGATGTTACGCAGCGTGGATTCTCCCTCTGCCAGAAGCGCTGCCGCGAGGGCGCGCTGTGCGTAACTTTTTGAGCAGGGGGGAGTAAGCTCTCCTTGTATCTCCCCCGACGGGACGGATTTATCCATAAGATCGTTCGCAGTGGTTTATATCCTTATCGCGGGGCGGATCGTGAAGCCGCTCCGAATGGTTTCGGTGTCGTTTCGGGTTACTCGTGCGTCGCTTCAGGCTCGGTTTCCGGCTTCGAAGCGGCGGGTTGTACGCCGGCGCCCTGCTGTCGCAGGCGGTCGATCGTAGGGCTGCGGCGCAGTTCGAAGTGCTTGCCGAGATATCGTTTGCGCACTTCGGGATCGGAGGCCAAATCCTCGGGTGATCCCGCCTTGAGCACCTTACCTTCGTAAAGCAGGTAGGCGCGGTCGGTGATGGCCAGCGTCTCGTCGACGTTGTGGTCGGTGATGATTACACCGATGTTCTTGCTCTTGAGCGTGGCGACGATCGACTGGATGTCCTCCACGGCAATGGGGTCTACGCCGGCGAACGGTTCGTCGAGCAGGATGAACGCCGGATTGATCGCCACGGCGCGGGCGATCTCCGTACGGCGTCGCTCGCCGCCCGAGAGCTGGATACCCATACTCTTACGTACCTTCTCCAGCCGGAACTCCTTGATGAGCGCTTCGACGCGTTCGGCCTGATACTCCTTCGAAAAATCGGTCATTTCCAGCACCGCGCGGATGTTGTCCTCGACGCTCAGCCGGCGGAAGACCGAAGCCTCCTGCGCCAGATAGCCCACACCCATCTGCGCGCGGCGGTAAACCGGTTCGTTGGTCAGCTCGGTAATGTGGCCCTCGTTGTCTTCGAGGAAGATTTTTCCCTCGTTGGGCTTGATCAGACCTACGATCATATAGAACGTGGTGGTCTTTCCCGCGCCGTTGGGTCCCAGCAGTCCGACGATCTCTCCCTGACTGACGTCGATCGAGACATGGTCGACGACGGTACGGGCTTTGTATTTCTTGACGAGTTCGCTTGTGAAAAGGCGCATTTCTTTTGATAAATTTTTACAAAGTTATGTTTTTTTCCGAAATATTTTTTATCTTTACATAAAATTTCATTTCACTAAGGAGTCTGTAAGCACAATGAAGCAAATTGAAGATACTTTGTTACACGAGAAACTTAAAGAGTACTTCGGCTTTTCGTCGTTCAAAGGCAATCAAGAGGCTGTGATCCGCAATGTGCTTGCTGGGAGAGATACGTTCGTGCTGATGCCCACGGGCGGCGGCAAGTCGCTCTGTTACCAGCTGCCGGCGCTGCTGATGGACGGTGTGGCGATCATCATTTCGCCGCTGATCGCCCTGATGAAAAATCAGGTGGACGCGATGCGCACCTTCTCTTCGGAGTCGGGCATCGCTCATTTCCTCAATTCATCGCTTAATAAAACCGCTGTGGCGCAGGTGCGTGCCGACGTGCTCGAGGGTAAGACCAAGTTGCTCTATTTCGCCCCCGAGTCGCTCACCAAAGAGGACAACGTCGCCTTCCTGCGCAAAATCAAGATATCGTTCTATGCCATCGACGAGGCGCACTGCATCTCGGAGTGGGGACACGATTTCCGTCCCGAGTACCGCCGTATCCGTCCGATCATCAACGAGATCGGTACGGCGCCGCTGATCGCCCTGACGGCGACGGCGACGCCGAAGGTGCAGATGGACATTCAGAAGAATCTCGGGATGAACGACGCTTCGGTCTTCAAGTCGTCGTTCAACCGCCCGAACCTCTACTACGAAATC
>URRP01000024.1 GCA_900550375.1 uncultured Alistipes sp.
TAGTACAAATCATTGAAAGAGCGAAGTAGTTATGATACAACAAGAAAGTAGACTCGTAGTAGCTGATAACAGCGGTGCGAAGGAGGTCCTTTGTATCCGTGTGCTTGGCGGCACGAAGCGTCGCTATGCATCGATCGGCGATAAGATCGTGGTGGCTGTCAAGAGCGCCTCGCCTTCGGGTGACGTTAAGAAGGGCGCTGTATCGAAAGCTGTCGTGGTGCGTACCACCAAGGAGATTCGCCGTGCCAACGGTTCGTACATCCGGTTCGACGACAACGCCGTGGTGCTGCTCAACAATCAGGGTGAAATCCGCGGTACGCGTATCTTCGGTCCGGTGGCTCGTGAGCTGCGCGACCAGTACATGAAGATCATCTCGCTGGCACCTGAAGTATTGTAATCAAAAAATCACAGAACAGTTATGTCAGTCAAATTACATATCAAGAAAGGCGACATGGTTTATGTCATCGCAGGCGACAGCCGCGGCCAGCAGGGGAAAGTGCTTGCAGTCGATCCCGAAAAGCAGCGTGCCATCGTCGAGGGCGTGAACATGTGCAAGAAGGCCGAGAAGCCCAATGCGAAGAATCCGCAGGGAGGAATCGTCGAAAAAGAGGCTCCCATCCATATCTCTAACTTGCAGGTTCTCGACCCCAAGAGCGGCAAACCCACTCGCGTAGGTCGTCGGGCCGATGCAAAAGGAAAATTAGTTCGTTACGCTAAAAAATCAGGGGAGGAGATCAAATAATGGCACACGTACCTACACTCAAGACACAGTATAAGGAGCAGATCATTGCCGCCCTTATGAAGGAGTTCGGTTACACGAGCGTGATGCAGTGCCCGAAACTCGAAAAGATCGTCATCAACCAAGGTATGGGACAGGCCGTGGCCGACAAGAAGCTCATCGACGTCGCACAGGCGGAGTTGACGCAGATCACGGGTCAGAAAGCCGTTCAGACCAAGTCGCGCAAGGACATCTCGAACTTCAAACTTCGTAAGGGAATGCCTATCGGCGTGCGGGTCACGCTGCGTGACACCAAGATGTACGAGTTTCTGGAGCGTCTGATCGCCGTAGCGCTTCCCCGTATTCGCGACTTCAAGGGTATCAACGAGAAGTTCGACGGTCAGGGCAACTACACCCTCGGCATCACTGAGCAGATCATCTTCCCGGAGATCGACATCGATAAGATCACCAAGATTTTCGGTATGGAGATCACCTTCGTAACTACGGCCAAGACCGACGAAGAGGCCTATGCGCTGCTGCGCGGCTTCGGTCTGCCTTTCAAGAACGCTAAAAAGAACAACTAAGGGTTATGGCAAAGGAATCAATGAAGGCACGCGAGGTAAAGCGTGAGAAACTTGCAAAGCGTTACGCCCACAAGCGCGAGGAGATCGCAGCGAAGGTCAAGAGCGGCGAGATGGACCATGAAGAGGCATGGATCGCGCTGTCGAAACTGCCGCGTAACTCGAATCCCATCCGCCAGCACAACCGTTGCAAGCTGACCGGCCGTCCGAAGGGATATATCCGCCTGTTCGGTGTCAGCCGTATCCAGTTCCGCGAAATGGCTTCGGCGGGTCTGATCCCCGGCGTGACGAAGGCAAGCTGGTAGTACAGTATCCGATCCGTCGCAGAAACTTCTGCGACGGATCGGATGTTACTGATAAACGAGGTTCATGCACCGAGGGTGCCGTAGCCTGTGAAACAGAGGAGGGGATGGGTGAAGAGGTTGTTTTCATCGATTCTCCGTCCGGTTTCGGAAGTGTTGAACCTTATACGGGTGCGGAATCCGAGTAGGAGAGGTCGCAAGACCGGGGAAAGTGCTGTCCGATGACGGTAACTTCGCGGTGGCGGACCTCGCCGAAAGATTCGGCATCAGGTTACGGAATCCCGTGCGGAGGCGCTCGGAGAGGTCGGAATGAACCGGAAGGACGGGGTGAATGCCCCGGCGGCCTTCGGATTCCGGCGTCGAAAAGAAACGCTCTCTGCAATGTACGGACCGCCCGAAAGCGGTTCTACGGCAGGCGATTCTGTACGGATATGTTAGTTCACGGTGGGTGTACTAACATTGTCCGTATGAATCGGCGGCTTGCAGATTGCGGGACGCAGGCGTCTGTTCCGGTGTGCGGGAGCGGTTCCAGATAATGCCGCGGACGAAAATCGGCTAAAAAACGGGCTGATTCTTAGGTTATTCTGGATTTATTGCGTATATTTGCACGCTTATCGTGCGCGGTATGTGTGTGCGCGAAGGCGAAAAACGAGGATGCGGAAGACGGCTTGTCGCCGTAAGAGGTTGAATCACAAATTTTAACAAATAACTATTTTTTAATTTTAACTTCTAATTATCATGACTGATCCTATTGCGGACTTTCTGACCAGAATTAGAAACGCGGTGAAAGCCAACCACAAGGTGGTTGAAGCTCCCGGTTCCAAAATTAAGCAGGAGATCACCAAGATTCTCCACGAGCAGGGCTACATCCTCGCTTACAAGTTCGACACCGATGAGAAGGGTCATCCTTCGATCAAGATCGCACTGAAGTGGAACGCCCAGAACAAATGCAACGCCATCAAGGACCTCAAGCGTGTGAGCCGTCCGGGTCTGCGCAAGTACGTTTCGGTGGACGAAATGCCCCGCGTACTCAACGGCTTGGGCATCGCCATCCTCTCGACGTCGAAGGGCATTATGACCGATTCGAAGGCACGCAAGGAGAACGTCGGCGGCGAGGTGTTGTGCTACATCTTCTAACGGCGGCGCAATCGAAAACTGAAATTTTTAATTAAACAACTTAGTACAAATGTCAAGAATTGGTAAATTACCTGTAAACTTGCCCGCAGGCGTGACCGTTACGGTATCGCCCGACAATGTGGTAAGCGTGAAAGGGCCACTTGGGACACTGAGTCAGAAGGTTGATTCGGACATCAAGGTCGAGGTAGGCACTCACACCGAGGTACACAGCGGCAACGAAGTTCCCGCCGTGCTCGTATCGCGTCCGACCAACCAGCCGCGTCACCGTTCGTTGCACGGTCTGTATCGTGCGCTGATCAACAATATGGTGGTCGGCGTATCGAAGGGGTATGAAATCAAGCAGGAGCTCGTGGGCGTCGGTTTCAAGGCCGAGGTCAAGGGCAACGTCCTCGAGATGAGCTTGGGCTACTCGCACGACACCTTTCTCATGCTGCCGCCCGAAGTGACCGCAACGGCCGTTACGGAGAAGAAAGGAAACCCGATCGTCACACTCAAGAGCATCGACAAGCAGCTTATCGGTCAGGTGGCTGCCAAGATTCGCTCGCTGCGCAAGCCGGAGCCGTACAAGGGCAAGGGTATCAAGTTCGTAGGCGAGGTTCTGCGTCGTAAGGCAGGTAAGTCTGCAGGTGCTAAATAGTAAAAACCGAAATCAGCTATGTCATTGAATAAAATCGAAAGAAGAGAGCGTATCAAGATGCGTATCCGCAAGATCGTGAGCGGTACGCAGGCTCAGCCTCGTATGACTGTGTATCGTAGCAACAAGCAGATCTACGTGCAGCTCATTGATGACCTCGCAGGCACTACGCTGGCGACGGCTTCCTCGCTGGACAAGGAGGTCGCCGAAGCAGCAGCAGGCAAGAACAAGAGTGAAGTTGCGGCGCTGGTCGGGAAACTGGCCGCGCAGCGTGCCGTCGAAAAGGGTATCTCGACCGTCGCGTTCGATCGCAACGGATATCTGTATCACGGACGAGTTAAAGTGTTAGCGGATGCCGCACGTGAAGGCGGTCTTAAATTCTAAGCGATATGTCAAATACGAACATAAAGAAAGTGCGTACAAGCGACCTCGAGCTTAAAGACCGGCTCGTAAGCATCCAGCGTGTTACCAAGGTGACGAAGGGTGGTCGTACATTCAGCTTCTCGGCAATCGTCGTCGTAGGGAACGAAAACGGCGTCGTGGGCTACGGTCTGGGTAAGGCTTCGGAGGTGCAGGCGGCTATCGCCAAGGGTGTCGAGGATGCCAAGAAAAACCTCATCAAGGTGCCGGTCATCAACGGTACGATTCCCCACAAGCAGGAGATGCGCTTCGGCGGTTCGGTCGTGATGATTCGTCCGGCCGCTCCCGGTACGGGTATCATCGCCGGCGGTGCCATGCGTGCCGTGCTGGAGTCGGTGGGCGTGAAGAACGTGCTGGCCAAGAGCAAGGGTTCGTCGAACCCCCACAACCTCGTGAAGGCGACCATCGCCGCTCTGTGCGAGCTGCGTGACGCGTACAGTGTGGCTCAGGTGCGCGGGATCTCGATGAGCAAGGTGTTTAACGGTTAATTTGAAAACGCAAGTCATGGCAACATTGAAGATCACTCAGGTCAAGAGCCGCATCGGTGCTACGGCACAGCAGCGCAAGAACCTCGATGCTTTGGGTCTGAAGAAGATTAACCAGAGCGTGGAACACAGCGATTCGATCATCATCAAAGGAATGCTCGAGCGCGTAAAGCACCTCGTGAAGATCGAGGAGGTAAAATAAGTTTAACACATTCGAATTCACAACAATGGAATTACATAATCTCAAACCCGCAAAAGGCGCTACGCACCACGACAAGCGCGTGGGCCGCGGTGCCGGTTCGGGTCACGGCGGCTATTCGGGCCGCGGTAACAAGGGTGCTCAGTCGCGTTCGGGCTACAAGTCGAAGCTCGGTTTCGAGGGCGGTCAGATGCCGTTGCAGCGTCGTCTGCCGAAGTTCGGTTTCACGAACCTGAAGCGTGTGGAGTACAAAGCTATCAACCTCTCGACGCTCGAGGAACTGGCTGCGAAGAAGGAGCTTTCGGCCGTTGATTTCGAGACGCTGGTATCGGCCGGTTTCGTATCGTCGAACGACAAAGTGAAGATTCTGGGTAACGGTACGCTGTCGAAGGGGTTAGCGGTGAAGGCACATGCGTTCTCCAAGAGCGCCGAAGCGGCTATCGTCGCTGCGGGCGGCAGCGTGGAGAAGATCTAGTGAAACCCTCCTAAACCTATATTTATGAATCACTACATCGCTGTTGGTATCGTTCTGATCGTCATCGTGGCGTTCATGGCGACCAACAAAAAGTTAGTCGAAACCCTCAAGAACATATATAAGATCGAGGAGCTGCGTAAACGTATTCTCTACACGCTGGGACTCCTTCTTGTATATCGCTTGGGTAGTTTTGTGGTTATTCCGGGTATCAATCCCAACGCCTTGGGCGAGGGATCGGCATTGGCCAGCCAGATGGATGACAACAGCCTGCTGGGTCTGTTGGACGTATTCTCTGGCGGTGCATTTGGCAATGCCGCTATTTTCGCACTCGGAGTAATGCCCTACATCACCGCTTCGATCATCATCCAGTTGATGGGAATCATGATTCCCTACTTCCAGAAGATGCAGAAGGAGGGGGAGAGCGGGCGCCGCAAAATGAATCAGTGGACACGCTTCCTTACGATTGTCGTCCTCGCAATCCAAGGACCGGCGTATGTCGCTAACTTGTTCCATACATTACCTGCCACGGCGTTCATCTACGGACATTCGTTCCTGTTCGTGGTCTACGCCACGGTGATTCTGATCGCCGGCACCATGTTCATCATGTGGCTCGGAGAGAAGATTACCGACAAGGGTATCGGAAACGGTATTTCGCTCATTATCATGATCGGTATCGTCGCCCGTCTGCCGCACGCACTGTTGGCCGAGGTCAACGCGCGTTTCCAGACGTCGGACGGCAGCGCCATCATGATTATTCTGGAGCTGGTGCTGCTTTTCTTGGTATTTATGGCAACAATCGCACTGGTGCAGGCTGTCCGCAAGGTGCCTGTACAGTATGCAAAGCGTATCATCGGCAACAAACAGTACGGAGGCGTACGTCAGTACATCCCCCTGAAGATGAATGCCGCGAATGTGATGCCCATCATCTTCGCGCAGGCATTGATGTTTATTCCGATGCTCTTTACCAAGATCGCTCCGGGTTTTGCCGGCGCTTATGCCGACATGCGCGGCTTCTGGTACAACATTACGCTTGCAGTGCTGGTGATCGCCTTCACCTATTTCTATACGGCGATCATCGTCAATCCTCAAATGATGGCGGACGACATGAAGCGCAACGGCGGCTTTATCCCGGGTGTCAAGCCGGGTAAGCAGACGGTGAACTACATCGACACCATCATGACGCGGATCACGCTGCCGGGTTCGTTCTTCCTGGCCATCGTGGCGATTCTGCCCGCGCTGGCGATGAAGTTCCTGAACGTACAGCAGGCCTTCGCCTATTTCTACGGCGGTACGTCGCTGCTGATTATGGTCGGTGTGATTCTCGACACTCTTAAGCAGATAGAGAGCTACCTCTTGATGCGTCACTACGATGGTCTGATGAAGACCGGACGCATTCAGGGGCGCCACTAATGTTTGTTCGTTGGAGTTTTTGAACTGAATGATATACTTAAAGAACGAAGAAGAGATCGAACTGCTCCGTGAGAACAACCTTCTCGTGAGCCGTACGCTGGCCGAAGTGGGTCGCCACATTCGGCCGGGCGTCACGACTAAGGAGTTGGATCGCATCGGCGAGGAGTTTATCCGTTCCCACGGAGCAGTTCCGGCTTTTCTGGGGTATCAGGGCTATCCGGCATCGTTGTGCATTTCGGTCAACGAACAGGTGGTTCACGGTATTCCGTCAACGTCGCAGGTTCTCAAAGAGGGCGACATCGTTTCGGTGGATTGCGGTACATTTATGAAGGGGTTTGTTGGTGATTCGGCATATACGTTTGCCGTAGGAGCGGTTTCCGACGAGGTAAAACAGCTCATGGAGGTCACCAAAGAGGCTCTTTATAAAGGTACGGCACAGGCCAAGGCGGGAAATCGCATAGGCGATATCTCGGCGGCTGTGCAGGAGTATGCCGAAAAATTCGGCTACGGCGTAGTGCGCGAGTTGGAAGGACACGGTTTGGGTCGGAAGATGCACGAAGACCCGGGTGTTCCGAACTATGGCGCACGCGGCAGAGGACCCCTGCTCCGTGAGGGCATGGTCATCTGTATCGAACCCATGATCAACATGGGAACCAAAGCGGTGGTATTCGAACCCGACGGATGGACGGTGCGCACGCGCGATCGCAAGCCGGCGGCTCATTACGAGTTTGCGGTGGCTATACGCAAGAGCGGTGCGGACGTCCTGACCGACTTCAGTATTATCGAGGAAGCAATTAACAAGTAAGCAAGAAAAGACTCTATGGCAAAACAGACTGCGATTGAACGAGACGGTACGATTATCGAGGCGCTGTCGAACGCGATGTTCCGCGTCGAGTTGGACAACGGCCACGTAATCACGGCTCATATCTCGGGGAAGATGCGGATGCACTACATCAAAATTCTTCCGGGAGATAAAGTAAAAGTGGAGATGACCCCCTATGATTTATCGAAGGGGCGGATCTCTTTTCGGTACAAATAACCAAAAGATTGCTTGAAAATTATGAAAGTAAAAGCATCGATCAAGAAGCGTAGCGAGGATTGCAAGATTGTGAAGCGTAAGGGCAAGCTCTACGTGATTTGCAAGAAGAATCCCAAATTCAAAATGCGCCAGGGGTAGTATTAAACGATTAATCAGAAAGAAAGTAATTTATGGCACGTATAGTTGGTGTAGATTTACCAAAAAACAAGCGCGGTGAGATCGGCCTGACCTATATCTATGGTGTAGGTCGTTCGACTTCCCGCAAAATTCTCGACGAGGCAGGTATCGGCTACGATGTGAAGGTTCAGGACTGGAACGACGAGCAGATCGGTGCCATTCGTTCGACGATTGCCGAGCTGGGTATCAAGGTCGAGGGCGAATGCCGCTCGCTGGTTCAGCTCAACATCAAACGTCTGATGGACATCGGTTGCTATCGCGGTATCCGTCACCGTCTGGGTCTTCCCGTTCGCGGTCAGAGCACCAAGAACAATGCGCGTACCCGCAAGGGCCGCAAGAAGACTGTCGCAAACAAGAAAAAGGCAACTAAGTAATAGCAGAAGAGAGTTATGGCAAAGAAAACTGGAACAGTTAAGAAGAAGGTTGTCAAGGTGGGTGCTCAGGGCATGGCTTTTGTCCACTCGACCTTCAACAACGTAATCATCACCCTCACGAACGAGGTGGGTGAGGTTATCAGCTGGTCTTCGGCCGGTAAGATGGGTTTCCGCGGCTCGAAGAAGAATACTCCCTATGCTGCTCAGACCGCAGCCTCCGATTGCACGAAGGTTGCCTATGATATGGGTTTGCGCAAGGTGAAGGTCTATGTGAAAGGCCCGGGTGCCGGCCGCGAGTCGGCCGTGCGTACCATTCACGGTGCAGGCATCGAAGTGACGGAGATCATCGACGTGACGCCGATGCCGCACAACGGCTGCCGCGCTCCCAACCGCCGCCGCGTGTAAGTAGGACCTGCGTGAAGTAACTTCTATCTAAGGATTTTTAAAAAGTTAAAACAATGGCTAAATATATAGGACCTAAATCAAAGATCTCGCGTCGTTTCGGCGAGGCTATTTATGGTGCGGACAAAGTGCTCGAGAAGCGTAACTTCCCTCCCGGCCAGCACGGTCTGATGCGCAAGCGCAAGAAGGTGTCCGAGTACGGTGAGCAGCTGAGCGAGAAGCAGAAGGCGAAGTACACCTACGGCCTGCTGGAGAAGCAGTTCGCACGTACCTACGAGGCTGCGGCCCGCATGGGCGGCATCACGGGTGAGAACCTGCTCAAGTTGCTGGAGTGCCGTCTGGATAATGTTGTTTACCGCTTAGGTATCGCTCCGACCCGCGCTGCTGCGCGTCAGCTCGTATCGCACCGTCACATCTGCGTCAACGGCAATGTTGTGAACATTCCGTCGTATTCGCTCCGTGTGGGCGACGTAGTGTCGGTTCGCGAGAAGTCGAAGAGTTTGGAGGTGATCGCCGAGTCGTTATCGGGAGCTTCGAAGAGCCGTTACGCATGGCTCGAGTGGGATGGTGCCACGATGAGTGGCAAGTTCCTCCAGAAGCCCGAACGCGAGGAGATTCCCGAGAACATCAAAGAGCAGCTGATCGTCGAGTTGTACTCTAAGTAGTAATTTAACAACAAATTCATTATGGCAATATTAGCATTCCAGAAACCTGAAAAGGTTATCATGCTTGAGTCCACTTCATCGTTCGGAAAGTTCGAGTTCCGACCGCTGGAGCCGGGATTCGGAATGACCATCGGCAACGCTTTGCGCCGTATCCTGCTCTCTTCGCTGGAGGGTTATGCGATTACGACGGTCAAAGTAGCCGGTGTAGACCACGAGTTTGCCGCTATCCCCGGGGTGATGGAGGGTATGATCGATATTATCCTGAATATCAAAAAGATCCGCTTCGTCCGCACGGTCGACAATCAAGATGCCGAGAAGGTATCGGTCAACGTGGCGGGGGTGACGGAGCTGACCGCAGGATACATTTCGAACTATCTTTCATTCTTCAAGGTGTTGAACCCCGAGTTGGTCATTTGCCATCTCGCACCCGGAACCAAGATGCAGATCACCCTTACGATCGGTAAGGGCCGCGGCTACGTTCCCGCAGAGGAGAACACCCCTGCCGAGTGCGAATTCGGTACGCTTCCTATCGATTCGATCTTCACGCCGATCAAGAACGTGAAGTATTCGATCGAGAACTACCGCGTGGAGCAGAAGACCGACTACGAGAAATTGAATTTGGAGATTACTACCGACGGTTCGATTCATCCGAAAGACGCTCTGAAGGAGGCGGCCAAGATTCTCATCCAGCATTTCATGCTCTTCTCCGACGAGAAGATCACGCTCAACATGGAGGACAGCAACGGAACCGAAGAGTTCGACGAGGATGTACTGCATATGCGCCAGCTGTTGAAGACCAAGCTGTCGGATCAGGATTTGAGCGTTCGCGCGCTCAACTGCCTGAAGGCGGCCGACGTCGATACGGTGGGCGATCTGGTGCGTCTGAATCGCAACGATATGCTGAAGTTCCGCAACTTCGGCAAGAAGTCGCTGACGGAGCTGGACGAGCTGCTCGCTTCGCTCAATTTGAAGTTCGGAATGGACGTATCTATTTACAAACTTGATAAAGACTAACAATGAGACATAATAAGAATTTCAATCACCTCGGGCGTCAGGCGGGACACCGCAAGGCCCTGATGTCGAACATGGCATCGTCGCTCATCCTGCACAAGCGCATCGAGACGACGGTAGCCAAAGCCAAGGCGCTGCGTCAGTTCATCGAGCCGCTGGTGACCAAGTCGAAGGAGGACACTACGCATCAGCGTCGTATGGTATTCTCGTACCTCAAGCAGAAGGAGGCCGTGACGGAGTTGTTCCGTACGATCGCACCGAAGATCGCCGAGCGTCCGGGAGGTTATACCCGCATTCTGAAGACCGGTTTCCGTCTGGGCGATGCTGCCGATATGTGCATCATCGAGTTCGTGGACTTCAACGAAGCCTATACGCTGGGTGTAACGCCGGCCGCACAGGCTGCCGAGGCGAAGCCCAAGACCCGTCGTTCGCGCAAGCCCGCCGCCAAGAAGGTGGATGCCGTCGAAGACGCCAAGGTGGTCGAGGCAAAGCCTAAGAAGGTTGCTGCCAAGGCCGGCGGCGCGACGAAGGTCGGCGCTGCGAAGGTTGCGAAGAAGACCAACGTCGGCAAGAAGATGTAATCTTATTCGACCGAATTCAGTCGGGCGATCCATGACGGATCGCCCGACTGTTTTTTGTGAGAGGGTCAGGGCTGGGGTGCATCCTCCTCAGGATGACAGTCTGTCGTTCCGGTCGTAACGAAGTGAAGCGCAGGAATCATCCGCCGGGAAAGACGGCTGGCGGGAACGATAAAGCGGCAGATGCTTACGCTCGACCTACGGTCTCGCTCAGCATGACAAACACAATGGTCATTCCGAGCGGAGTGAAACGAAGCGTGGGAATCTACCGCTGTCCGCTGCTATTGTCGACGGTTCCAAGCGGCCGATCCTCGTGTCGGAATCATTCAGGGATTCCTCCTCAGGATGACAGTTGCGTTGTCATTCCGAGTGTAACGAAGTGAAGCGCGGGAATCAACTGCTATTGACAATGCGGTGTGTCCGTACCGGATTCCAGCCGTTATGTAAGGGCTGCTTGTGGATGCCGGCGGTACTTTATTGTGAAATCGGACGGGAAAAAGAGGTCGCAGCGTTCCGAATCCGATAATTTTCATTATTTTTGTAATGATACGCCGCTGCTGCCGGTTTTTCGGATGCGGCTGTCGGCTAAAACGAACCCAAACACACGACGAACGATGAAAGATACGGATAAGGTAATTCATCTGAACGAACGCCAGAATCGCATTATGGAGATCATGCGCCAGCAGAACGCCGTGTCGGTCGCGACGTTGTCCTCGCTGATGAAGGTATCGGAGGTGACGATCCGCAAGGATCTCACGATGCTCGAGGAGCAGCATATGCTCTATCGCGTTCACGGATCGGCGATTCTCGTGAACCGGTATATCAACGACCGGTCGGTGGCCGAAAAGGAGAAGCTCTATGCCGACGAGAAACACGCCATCGGTGCTTATGCCGCGCGGCTGATCGGTCCCGACGATACGATCATGGTCGCTTCGGGTACGACGACGCTGGCGATGGTGCGCGAGATCGGCCAGAATGACCGTCTGACGGTCATCACGTCGGCCTTCAGCGTCGCCTCGGAACTCTCTACGCGTCGCTCGGTGGACGTCATCCAGCTGGGCGGCATGGTGCGGCGCAGTTCGCTGTCGGTGCTGGGGCCTTTCGCCGAACAGATGCTGGGGAGTCTTTCGTGCAGCAAACTCTTCATGGGCGTCGACGGTGTCGATCTGGATTACGGCGTGACGACGACCAATCATATCGAGGCGAGCCTGCACAAGCAGATGATCGCTTCGGTGCAGAAGGTGATCGTGCTGGCCGACTCTTCGAAGTTCGGCCGTCGAGGATTCAGCAAGATTTGCGATATGAACGCTGTAGATCAGATCATTACCGACGATAGAGCGCCCGTTTCGGTCATCGAACGGTTGCAGGAGTCGGGCGTCGACGTGACGGTCATTCCGGTCGATCGAAACGAATAGCGGAATGCGATAACGAACGAGCCGGTACGGAATCCCGTACCGGCTCGTTGCATTCAGGGGCGTTCGGCTGTATCTGCCGCCGTCCCGATGGTTACTCCTTCGCGTCGACGAAGGCGCAGGCGAGTCCCCACAGGCTGAAATTGTCGGGGCTGATCGTTTCGAGCGTCTGGGCTTCGCCGTTTTTCCAGATGTGTGCGCGATTCAGCTCCTCATAGGTATTCGGATCGAAGCCTGCGGGTTCGTTACCGGCGACATAGATGTCGCTGCCGGCTATGGCCAGACCCGCTCCCTGACACATCTTCATGCCTTCGGAGATCGTCTGAACGCCTTCCTCCGTCCAGATGCAGACGATGATGTTGCCGGAGTCGTCGGTCATATTGCCTTCGATGATGTATTTTCCGTCCTTGACGTAGAGCCCCGTCACCTCGGTTCCGACCTCTTCGGTGAAGTAGGTGGGCTGACCGTCCTTCCACAGCACGCCCTTCCAGCGGCCTCCCGACACCTTCTCTGCACCGGCCGCATAGAGTACGCCGTTGTCGATGCACAGCGCGTTGATCTTTGCGAGCGTCGTGCCGTCGGTCAGATCCTGCGCCACGCCGTTCTTCCAGATGCGTGCGATGCCGCCGCTCTTGTTGTCGGCGGGCTGGACATAGCCTCCGACATAGACATCGCTGCCGTCGGCCAGCACGCAGTAGGCCAGTGCGTCGGTCGAGCCGTCGCTCAGATACTCCATCTGTCCGTTCTTCCACCAGACGGCCTTGCGGTTGAAGGCGGGAGTCTCGAATCCGGCGGCATAGACGTTGCCGCCGCTCGCTGCGACCGCTACCGGCGAGGTGGGGTATTCACCGTCGCTCAACTCCGTTCGGACAGGGCTCGTCTCCTCTCCCGCCTTGAAGTGCCAGAGCACGCCGACGTTCTGCCGGTAAGGTTCGTAATATCCGTCTTCGATGAGCTTGCCGACCGCTTCGCAACCGACGACATAGATCTCTTCGCCGGCGGCGCAGATGGCGTTGCAGAATCCGTCGGCCGTGCCGTCGCTCAATCGGAACGGTTTGCCGTCCCGCCAGATCGTGGCATAATAATAGTCCTTCCCGGGTACCTTCTCCTGACCTGCGGCGTAGAGGATGTGCGGAACCGAAGGTTTGGGATCAGAGCCTCCTCCGACTCTCGGAACGGTGACTTTCGATCCGTCGGGCAGGGTGAAATAGACGTAGTTCTCGTCCATATCGACGAGGATGCCCGCTCCGTCGTCTCCCTTTTCGCCGGTGGCTTTGCCGAGTTTCGTCCACGTCGCACCCTCGTCATAGGAGATGTACCAATATCCCTCCTCGATTCTCAGTTCGGGCATCGTACCGTTCATGCCGTCTATGCCGTCGGTGCCGGATACCGGCAGTTTCTTGCCGTCGGTGCCCGTGATCCACTCTCCGTCGAGCGTCCAGTAATAGATGCCGTCGGTATCCTTCTTCACGGCGATGACGGGCGCCGTGCCGGCCTCGCCCTTCTTTCCGTGGTAGATGACGATGGGTTTTCCCTTTGCGAACTTGATCGTGTATCCCACTACGGCGCCGTTTTCCGAGATCGGATCGACGGAGGTGATGTAGTCGCCGCGGTCGAGCGCCGTTACGATCGTCTGCATCGAACCGATATTGGTGTTCATGTCGTTGCAGAGCCGTTCGAGTCGTTCGAGCCGTTGCTCGAAGTCGTCCATTCGATTCACGAGCGCCGAATCGTCGTACTCGTCGTTGCAGCTGACCAGCAGCATTGCGCATAGGCCGGTGAGAAGGGGAAGCAGTCTTTTCATAGTGATAATTTTAGTAAAACTGTTTTGTGCGTATTGTAATTGAATTACGAAATAGAGAAATGCCGGAATCGGTCCTGCGATTGTCGGGAACCGAATGGCCGTACCGTCGCCGGTCCGGTTTAGCGTTTCAATCGGTAATAGGCCTTGCCTTGGAAGTAATATTTTCTGCTCGTGTCGCAGTCGCGCCAGCCTTCGTCCCAAGCCGTAATGTGGGCGCTCACGTATCTGTTGCCGACTTCGTCCACGTAAATCTGCCTTTTTTCGCCCAGCTTGTTCTGGCCGGAACCTCCGCTACCCGCAGAATTGTAACTTCTCGAAGGCCCGTCCGAAGAGAAGAACCCGATCAGCATCAAGATCCCTACGGCTGCCACGGCGATCCACCACAGGTTTGAGATCGTAAACCACGCGAGGGGAAATACGGCCCCCAGCAAAACCACTCCTGCGAGGAGGCTTCCGATCTTTCGGAGCCAGCCGTCGGAGTCCAAGACCCCTTCGAGTGCGATGTGCAGCAGGGGCAGGAGCACGAGGATGTCGAGTGCGATGTAGTAGAGGACGGCCGATGCCCAACCGACGATGGGGAAAGTGTGGTTGCCGGGTTCGCCTATGAATTTCAGCGCTGGCATACCGAGTTGGACGGATTGGCTGAGCAGCACGGCCGAGACGTAGAGCATCAGATACTTCACGATGCATTTTCCAGAGTTTTCCTCTTCGTAGAAGGTGTGGAACAGGTAGACCATGAAAGCCGCCGCGGGCATGAACAGGAGTGAGAGCAAGAGACTGATCTTGGGGTGTCTGTCCCAGAATCCGCCGTAAGCGAGTGTGGCATCATTGAAAAACGGCAGGATAAACAGCGATACGATCATCATCAGCCCCAAAATCACAATGATCGGAATGAGGAGTTTCTTCATATTCAATTAGGTGTTTGATGAATCCGAAAACAAATATACGGAATTATTTTTGATCCAGAGCCGTTTTTTTTGCGCGAATTCATAATCTCGATAGGCGGATAACCTGTTTTTACCGAGAGGTTTGTGGCCTGCTGCCCGTCTGTGGAACGATAACGATCTTCGGTGCGTGCAATCCTTCCGCCGCGTGGGTCTCGGTGAACTGCCGACATCGTTTTACGATGTCGAAACAGAGACACGAAAGATTGTAGGTGCTTTTGCGGATAAGTTTATAGAAAGAGCAGCGGATTCCGATAAACGGAACCCGCTGCGATCGTATTGCCGACGGTGGTGCGGCGTCAGACCGTCATGATCTCCTTCTCCTTGCGTTCGAGCGCGGCTTCGAGCGTCTTCGAGAACTTCTCCAGCAGCTTCTGCACTTGTGTTTCGCCGTCCTTCGACTCATCCTCGGGCATTCCCTCCTTCTGCGCCTTCTTGAAGGCTTCGACCGCATCGCGGCGTGCGTTTCGCAGGCTGACGCGGGCCGTTTCGGCCTCCTGACGGATCTGCTTTACGAGCAGTTTACGGCGCTCTTCGGTAAGCGGCGGGATCGACAGCAGAATCTGTTCGCCGTTGTTCGAGGGGGTGAGTCCGATATTCGAATCGATGATGGCTTTTTCGATCGGTTTGATCATCTTCTTGTCCCACGGCTGAATAAGGATCGTTTTCGCATCGGGTACGGTGACGCTCGCAACGCCCGAGACAGGGGTCATCGAGCCGTAGTAGTCCACCATGACGCCGTTCAGAACGTTTGTCGTCGCCTTGCCGGCGCGGACGTTGGTCAACTCCTCTTCGAGGTGGTCGACGGCACGCTTCATGCGGCCTTCGACATCGGTCATAATCGTCTTTGTATCTGCCATATCCTTGTCGTTTGTTGAGTTATTTCTGCTGAATCTCCGCGTCGATCGCCTGCACCAGTTCGGCAAACTCCGTTTCGTCGTATCCTACCGAGACCTTCACCACGCGCCCCGTGCGGTCGATGAGAAAGTTGCGGGGGATGAAGCGGGTCGCGTAACGCTTGTAGATCGTCTCGTCGGGGTCGAGGCCCATCGGGAAGGCGTAGCCCGTCTTGGCGCGGAATGCCTCGACCGCCGCGCGCTGTTCGCCCCGCGAGATCGGCAGGAACACGAACTCCTGAGCAGCGAAGCGGTCGATGATCTGCTGCTGTACGTGGCTCAGTTCCTCACGGCAGGGCGGGCACCACGTAGCCCAGAAATTGAGCAGCACCACCTTCCCGCGCAGGCTGCTGAGCGTGACGGTGCTGCCGTCGGTCATCTCGACCGTGAAATCGGGGGCCTCGGCACCCTCGTTGGCGAGTGTCGCGGCGGCCGCTTCGGCCGCTTCGTCGGAAAGTTCGGCCGGCTGCTCGGTTGCGGCGGCTTGGCCGGCAAGTCCCTCCCGCTCGACTTTGTCGGCATACCACAGGCCGATGCATACTAAGACGATCAGTACCAGCAGGATAATCAGTATGCGGTTGTTTGCTCTCTTACGTGCCATATTTTAATAGTATGTTTTCGAAATCAGATCAGAGGTGTACCAGCGTACCGGTCTTCTCGCCCGCGAGCAGCCGCATGAGATTGCCTTCGGTGTCCATATCGAAGACTTCGATCGGCATTCCGTTCTCCTTGCAGAGCGTGAAGGCGGTCAGGTCCATCACTTTCAGGCCGCGGCTGTACACCTCGTCGAACGAGATCGTATCGAACTTCACGGCTGACGGGTCTTTCTCGGGGTCGGCCGTGTAGATACCGTCGACACGGGTTCCCTTGAGCAGGATGTCGGCTTCGATCTCCACGGCGCGCAGCGCTGCCGCCGAGTCGGTCGTGAAGAAGGGATTCGACGTACCGCCGCCGATGATGACCACCTCGCCTGCTGCGAGATACTCCAAAGCGCGTGCCTTGGCGTAATACTCGCCGATCGGCTCCATGCGGATCGAAGTCAGCACGCGGGCCTTCACGCCGTTGTCTTCGAGTGCCGATTGCAGAGCCAGCGAATTGATGATCGTCGCCAGCATTCCCATCTGGTCGCCCTTTACGCGGTCGAATCCCCGCTTGGCGCCTTGCAGACCGCGAAAAATGTTGCCTCCGCCGATGACGACGGCGATCTGGACGCCCGCTCCGACCGCTTGTTTGATCTGCACGGCATAGGTGTGGAGAACGTCGGTCGAGAGACCGTAACCTTGTGCGCCCTGCAACGATTCGCCGCTGAGCTTCAAAAGGATTCGGTTGTATTTCATCGTATTACGTATTTTTATCGGTTATCTGTTATGCGAAGATACGAAAAAATCCGAAATTACGATCATTCGTCCGTTCTCTTTCTGTGAAACGGAAGCCGAGGTGCCGCGACGGTATTGCGCACGGTTCCGTTGCAAAGACTTGCAGCCGAAGGCGGAACCGCAAAGGCGGCGGAGGCCCGAAAGGCGCTGTTTTTGCACGTTGCCGTCTCGGACACCCGATCGGCGGCGTCCGAGAAATTTTCGACGATGTTTTCACTTTACCGCAGAAAGTGTTACCTTTGTAGTTCATGAAAAGGCGGGAATACAACTGGCTCGATCGTGTGGATTCGCCCCGAGATCTGAAAAAGCTCTCGGTGGATGAACTGCGCATTTACTGCGACGAGCTGCGGCACTATATCATCGAACAGTGCGCGGTCAATCCCGGCCATCTGGCGTCGAGTCTCGGAGCGGTGGAACTGACGGCGGCGATCCACTACGTCTTCGATACGCCCTACGACCGTCTGGTATGGGATGTCGGCCATCAGGCATACGCGCACAAGATCATCACGGGCCGCCGCGAAGCGTTCCGAACCAACCGCAAGCTGGGCGGTATCAGCGGCTTCCCGCGCATCAGTGAAAGCCCCTACGATGCTTTCGGAGGGGGGCACTCGTCGGTCTCGATCTCGGCGGCTTTCGGCATGGCCAAGGCAGCCGAACTGTGGGGAGAAAAACGGCAGGTGATCGCCGTGATCGGCGACGGAGCCATGACGGGCGGGCTGGCTTTCGAGGGGATGAACAACGCCGGCGCGAGCCGAAAGACCAATATGCTGGTCATTCTCAACGATAACAATATGGCCATCGATCAGGCCACCGGCGCCCTGAAGAGCTATTTGCTGCATATCTCTACGTCGAAACGGTACAATGCGTTCAAAAACCGGCTGTGGCGCTGGTTCGCCCATGTGCCGCCGTTGCTGACGCTCTGCCGCCGCGCGGGGAATGCGGTCAAGCACGGCCTGTTGCAGAAGAGTAACTTCTTCGAGAGCTTCAATTTCCGTTATTTCGGACCGGTGGACGGTCACGACGTGCAGGCGCTGGTCACGGTGCTCCGTGCGCTGAAGGAGATCGACGGCCCGAAGCTGCTGCACGTGATGACGGTCAAGGGCAAGGGCTACTCGCCTGCCGAGCATAACCAGTGCGAGTGGCATGCGCCCGGGCGGTTCAATCCCGAAACCGGCGAGCGGATCGCTTCGGCCGACGGCCGCGACCGCTATCAGGATGTCTTCGGGCAGACGCTCGTCGATCTGGCACGGCTCGACCGGCGTGTGGTGGGGATTACGCCTGCGATGCCTTCGGGCTGTTCGATGAATCTGCTGCTGCGTGCGATGCCGGAACGCTGTTTCGATGTCGGGATTGCCGAAGGCCATGCCGTGACCTTCTCGGCCGGTCTGGCCGCTGCGGGGATCGTCCCTTTCTGCAACATCTATTCGACCTTCATGCAGCGCGCCTTCGACAACGTGATTCACGACGTGGCGATCCAGAAGCTGCCCGTCGTACTCTGTCTGGATCGGGGCGGTCTGGTGGGCGAAGACGGTGCGACGCACCACGGGGCGTTCGATCTGGCCTATTTCGGCTGCATCCCCAATCTCGTCGTGGCATCGCCGCTCGACGAGCGCGAGCTGCGTAACCTGCTCTATACGGCGTTGCTGAGCGGTGCGCCGTTCGTCGTGCGCTATCCGCGCGGCAAAGGCGAGGGTGTCGCATGGCGCGACGCGGCGTTCGAACAATTGCCGGTAGGACGCGGACGCTGTCTGACTTCCGGCGATGATATGGCCGTGCTGACGATCGGACCGGTGGGTAATACTGCGGCGCGCGCCGTGAAGCGGGCGGCCGAAGCGGGCGTTTCGGCCGCGCATTACGATCTGCGCTTCGCGCGGCCGCTCGACGAGGAGCTGCTCGACGAGGTGGGGCGCCGTTTCAAGCGGGTGGTGACCGTCGAAGACGGTGTTGTGCGGGGCGGCGTGGGAAGTGCCGTGCGCGACTTCTTCGACCGGCGCGGTTATCGGGTGGAGGTGCGTTCGCTGGGAATTCCCGACGACTGTTTCATAGAGCACGGCACGCCGGCGGAGTTGTATGTGCGGTGCGGGTATGACGAAGAGGGTATCCTGCAGGCGATATTGGAGAACTGAAAAGGGGATCGGGCCTATGGCCGATCCCCTTTGTCATTGCGGCGTCCGCAGCAGCCGCAGCCGATCGAGAGGGTATCCGCGTTGCTCGGCCAATCCCACGATATGCCGCAGCGTATCGCGCCGGAGGTGCGGTTGCCGTGAGAGGATATGCAGACGAAGGGGTGCGGTACTGCCCACAAGCGCCCATTCGTATTGATCGCCCAATTCCAAAATGTAGTAATCCGTGTAGAAAAAAACGAAGGTTCTGACCCGCAGCCGTCCGCTCCGCTGCGTTTGTTTGGCATGTTCGCGCGAGGTGTGCCGTCGTCCGGTGCGGATGTCGGTACCGGCCTTCTCCATCTCGACGTCGCCGTCGGAACGCAGCGTATAACGGGCCTCGATATTGTGCAGCCGGCGTTCGAATGGCCGGTCGTAATGCGCGATCTCGTACCAGCGTCCCATGTAGCGTTCCAGCTCCAGCCGCCGGACGGTGTGTATGTCGATGTGCCGGCGGCGACGCCGGTAGAGGACGAGTGCGATGATAAAAGCTAAAATGTAGAGTGTGATCACAGTCGAAGATTTACGGCGAAGCGGTACAAAATCCGCGCCGTAAACGGCTGCCGGCCCAAACGGGTCTTCGACGCTGTATGCCGGTACAGCGTCGGGACAAGCGGCAGGGAAGGGTTTATTTGTGTCGCGGCGGGTAGCCGCAACGAACCGGAATCATTCGATCACCATATCGAATTGATCGCACGCGCCGGTGCGATGCGCCAGATGCTTCGTGAGCGACGAGATGCCGAACAACGGCGAGTAGGTCCGCACCTTGATCGTCCTGCCGTCGGGCAGGAACTCCAAAATACGCAGCCATCCGTCGCCGCCGTTTCCTTCCCATCCGCCGCCGAGGATCTGGACGTTGAACATCATCTGGTGAACGTCGCGCCCCGCGCGGTTTTTGTCGACGCGGTAGGCCACGGCGTCCTCGTAGTCGCCCGGGCGGCCGGTATGGCCGCAGACGACCAGCCGGATGTTCGACGCGGGTTCGATCAGTTTCTGCCAGATCTCGGCGCCGGTGTTGCCCGGGGTGAGTTTATAGCTGTTCTTTTCGATTCGTTTGGCAGAACGTTCGTGCAGGAAAGCGTGGGTCATGAAGATGACCTTGTGGTTGCGATATTCGGGTTTGTCGATCAGCTTTGCGGCCCAGTCGAGCACTTCGTCGCGGGGTACGAACTCCGTGGTGACGACCAGCAGGTCGCCCCATGCCGGATCGTTGAACGCGAAAGCGGCGTTTTCCAGCGAAATCGCCCCGTTGCGGTTGGGGAACGTATCGACGCAGATGTCCCGCCATGTCGAGTTGCGTTCGAAGGGGAAATAGTCGGGATAGTGGGTGCGGGCGTTTTCCGCCTTGCGGTATCCGTAATCGTGATTTCCGGGCGAGACGATGTAGGGTACCTTGCCGTCGAGCCGCGCCAAGGCGTGCGATGCAGCCTCCCACATTTCTCGGCTGGTCTGGTTGAGCATCTTGCGGTTTATCACGATATTCTCGTTCTGCTCGACCAGATCGCCCGTGCAGAGCACGGCCTTGATATTCAGGTGCTCCACGTTGTCGGCGATCCATGCCGTGCAGAGGTCGAACAGCGGTTGGTTAATGTCGTACTTGGTGTAGCCCTGCGGGTCGCCCAGCACGATCATCGTGAAGGAGTCGGGGTCGGTGAGTTCCTGCCGGTCGGCGCGATCCTGCGCTCCGGCGGTGAGGGCGGCCAATAGCGCCGCACCGAAGAGAAGTAGTTTTCGGTTCATAATTATAAGGTTTTAAGCTACGGGACAGGGGATGCCGAGCGCTTCGACCCGTGTGGCGATGCGTTGCAGTTCCTCGCGGGGAATTTTGCGCAGCGTCCGGCACGGCGTATCGCGGTCGAGCGAGTAGACCATTACCTTCGACGGGCGAATCTCCTCCACGAGCCGCAGCCATGCCGCAACCTCCCGTTCGGTAGTGTTGTTGATCGGCTTCCCGTCGATTTCGCCTGCGAGGAACATCGTCTGGAGGATCATGCGGCCTTCGAAACGCTTCATCCCTTCGACGGTCCGAGCGACCGTGTAGCCGCCTGCGGGATTATTCATGAGGCGCACGGTATCGTCGAACGCCGAGTCGAGTTTCAGGATGTTGTTGTCGACGCGCAGCAGCGCCCGACGCACGTCGTCGCGGTGGATTTGGGTGGCGTTGCTCAGCACCGAGACCTTTGCCGAGGGGCACAGTTCGTCGCGCAGCGCCAGCGTGTCGTCGATGATCGCTTCGAAATCGGGGTGGAGCGTCGGCTCGCCGTTGCCGGCGAAGGTGATCACGTCGGGCGGGGTGTCGTCGGCCGTCATGCGGCGCAGCACGGTGCCGAGTCGGGCCCGCACCTCCTCGCGCGGATTGAACCGCCGCCCGCCGGAATGGTCGGCGTTCCAGCCGCACTCGCAGTAGATGCAGTCGAACGAACAGAGTTTCGATTCGGTGGGCAGCAGGTTGACGCCCAGCGAAAGGCCGAGCCGCCGCGAGTGCACCGGCCCGAAAATAATATCGCGATAGAGTGATGTCATACGACAAAATTAAGAATTAAAAATTAAGAATTAAAGATTAAGCGCGCATAAATGTTGCCACAATAGGAAAAGGCCGCCGCTTCGCCTCTTCGTTTTGGGTGGGTGGGGGGGGGCATGGCAAATCGCTCGAATCTCAGTACCTATTTCCCGAATCGCAATTTGTTTCGTGACCGGCTGTATTCAAAGCCCCTCCCGAGGGAGGGGTTGCGGAGCTTTGCTCCGCTTCTGCTGTGGCGGCTCGGCAATCCGCAAGCGGTTGCGCTCGCCTGCCGACCGCAGTCTGGGGCGGGGTCAGACTTGCAACCACGGCCTTTGGCTGTGACAGCGCCGAACGGGCGCCGTAAAACGTTCCGAATCCCATAAAACAATCCCGAACCGTTAGGTTTGTAGCGATATCAAAGCCCCTCCCGAGGGAGGGGTCTGGGGTGGGGTCAGACCAGTAACCACGGCCTTTGGCCGTGACAGCGCCGTTCGGGCGCCGTAAATCGCTCCAAATCCTTGATAAGTTGCGTAAGTGTTAATAAGTATAAATACGTATTTCAAGCCGGCGGATGCCAAAAATAAGCTTTTCGCCGCCTGCCTTTTAGGAGTTTTTTATACCTTTGTATACCATAAAAATTGGGATAAACTAAAATTCAAATAGGATATGGTGGATATTTTTACCCGTCTCGAGAAAAATGCGGGTGGCCCGATCGGTCAGTACATGAAGTATGCCCACGGCTATTTCGCTTTCCCGAAGCTCGAAGGTGAGCTGGGGCCGCACATGCGTTTCCGCGGGAAGATGATGCTCAACTGGAGTTTGAACAACTATCTGGGTCTTGCCAACCATCCCGAGGTGCGCGAGGCCGATGCCAAGGGTGCGGCCGAATTCGGCATGGCCGCTCCGATGGGTGCCCGCATGATGAGCGGACAGACCAAGTATCACGAGCAGTTGGAGCGCGAGCTGGCCGAGTTCGTGGGCAAAGAGGACGCTTTCCTGCTCAATTTCGGCTATCAGGGCATGATTTCGATCATCGACTGCCTGCTCTCGCCGCGTGCGCTGGACGTGGTGGTATACGATGCCGAGGCGCACGCCTGCATTATGGACGGTCTGCGTCTGTACAAGGGCAAGCGTTTCGTGTATGCCCACAACGACATGGAGTCGCTGCGCCGCCAGCTGGAACACGCTTCGGAGCTGGCCGAGCAGCAGGGTGGCGGCGTGCTGGTCATCACCGAGGGTGTCTTCGGTATGAAGGGCGACTGCGGCAAGCTGGACGAGATCGTCGCGCTGAAGAAGGAGTTTTCGTTCCGTCTGCTGGTGGACGACGCCCACGGATTCGGCACGATGGGCCCCGGCGGCCGCGGTACGGCGGCGCACTATGGTGTAGTGGACGGTGTGGATGTGCTTTTCAACACCTTTGCCAAGTCGATGGCCGGTATCGGCGCCTTTGTCTGCGGCCCGAAATGGCTGATCTACCTGCTGCGTTACAATATGCGTTCGCAGCTCTATGCCAAGTCGCTTCCGATGCCGATGGTTATCGGCGCGTTGAAGCGTCTCGACCTGATCCGCAACCATCCCGAGTATCAGCAGAAGCTGTGGGAGATCACCCGCGCCTTGCAGTCCGGTCTGAAGGAGAACGGCTTCGACATCGGGCCGACCAATTCGCCCGTGACGCCCGTCTACATGAAGGGCGGCGTGACGGAGGCGACCAATCTGATCGTCGACCTGCGTGAAAATCACAGCCTCTTCTGCTCGATCGTGGTCTATCCCGTGATTCCGCGCGGCGAGATCATCCTGCGCGTCATCCCGACGGCGGCCCATACGCTGGAGGACGTCAATTATACGATCGAAGCCTTCAAGTCGGTGCGCGACAAACTCGAATCGGGCTTCTACCGCGACAAACCCATTCCCGAGGGTTTGGCTCAGGAACTTTAGTCTCCGGCGGTCATGCGATTACCGGGACAGATTCTGTTCATATGGTTCACCCTGCTCCTTACGGTGCAGGGTGAACCCGTTTTGGGCGCCCGCACGAAGGTGATTATCCGCCCTGTCGGCGACGTTGTCCCTGAGAACGTTTACGGTCTCTGCGTTCCCGTACGGCTTTCGTGCGACGGCGTGCCGGTCTGCATCTACGATGCGCGGCTGCCGGAAGGCGAGTGGGTAGCGTCGTTGTCGGCGGACGAGCTGGCGGCACGGGGTGTTCGGCTGCTGGGCGATGTATTGCCGTGCTGGCGGCGACGGGAGTTCCGGCTCTTTCTGGAGCTTTGTCCGCCTGACGCCCCGACATTGACACCCGAACGGCAGGCGGAGCAGGAGTTGATTCTGCAACGGGCCGATTCTGCGGCGTGTGCGGCCTTTGCCGTTGTGTCAGATGGGGCGTGCGGCTGCGTGCAACTGGCCGAAAAAGCGTTGCAGACGGCCTATGACGCGGGATTCCGGCAGGGCGAGGTCTGGTTGGTCGCCGACGACGCGGAGGTGTTGACCCGTTATGGCGGTCGGTCGTCCAAAGTCCCCGTCTGTTACCTGTCGCCGGACGGTACGTGTGCCGCCGGTGCGCGGGGCCTGTACCTGCACAGGTCGCGGATCGAATCGAAAGCCGGTGTAAAACGGCTGCGCCGAGGCGGCCGGCGGGTTGCGGTCTGGGACGTCAACTCGGCCGAGGATGCCGAGGCGGTGCGTGACTGCGGTGTCGATTTCATCGTGACCGACGACGCAGGGTGGATCGATTCGGAACGATAAACGAAAAGGAGGGCTGCAATCTGAAGATTGCAGCCCTCCTTCGTACCGGTGGTTTAGCGGATGTCGTACTTTTTGAGAATCTTGACGATCTGCGGCTGAATCACTTCCAAAATACGGCCGTGTCCCAGATCGGAGGGATGGGTACCGTCGACGGTCGCGTCGTGGTCGTCGCCCAGCGGCATTCCCGGATTGAGGAAGTAGATGTTCTTATCCTGTTTGAGCAGTCGCTGCATCCCCGCTTCGGAGGCGGCGCGTTTCTCGTCTTCGAACTTGCGGACCTTGTCGCTGAAGTTACGGGTCTCGCGCAGCTCGGTCTGGAGGAAAATCAGCGGCGTCGTGGGATGTGCGGCGCGGATCGTCTTCACGAAGGGTTCGAGCCGCTCCTCGATCTGCTGTGCCGAGGGGTTGGAGAAGCTGTCGAAGAGGAACGCGTCGGCTTCGTACGAGGCAGCGACGTGCGCGAAGAACTGCTCCATCTTGCATTGGCCGCTGGCGCCGAGATTGATGAATTCGAATCCTGTGGCACGCTCCAGCTGCGCGGGATAGGCCATGCCCGGACGGCTGAGTCCCGTTCCGTGGGTGATGCTCGATCCGATCACTACGATTTTGTGGCGGAAGGGGTTGGGTACGGCTTCGATGCGGGCGTCGGCGTCGACGCCGATCTCAAGCGTTTTCACTTCGTCGAAGAGCGGCAGATAGAGCAGGCACTCCTTCTCGGCGCCGTCCATGTGGTCGACGATCGTCGCTTTGTGTTCGGCTCCCATCCCGGGGCGGGCGACACCGGCGAAGACCCACTCGCCGTCGCGTTTGATGTAGAGGTCCATGCCTTTTTGGGAGAGTCCCGTCATGTGGGTGCTGAGCTGGCGGTCGGTCGTCGTCCAGCGGGCGCAGATGCTGCGGCTGTCGGTGCGGAAGACCACGGCGACGCCGGTAGAATAGGTGTAATAACGCCGTACGGTCTTCGACAGATCGGGGTAGTCGGCCACCTCGACGCGCTGGAAGGGCTGCGTGGTCGGATGCGCCTTGTTCACCAGCGTGAGCGTCGACGCGTCGACGTACTTGGGTTCGGGTGCCGGTGCGGCCGAAACCGTGCCGGTACAGAGCACGCAGAGCAGCGTGCCGAGCGAAAACAAGAAGTTTTTCATATCCATTCGATTGGTTTGGGTTTTTCGTCGATACAAAGATAGAATTTCGCGGCGAATTGCAATGTCCCTGCGCAGAAATTTTTCCTCCGGTTTTGTTCGATTGGGGAAAAAGGCTATCTTTGTTCAGTACGAAGATACGATCCTTTCAACCCTTAACTTAAAACTACGAAGATGAAACGACTTTTTCTGCTTGTGTGTATGCTGAGCCTCGCGGCAGCGGCTTCGGCGGCTCCCGAAGTGAACATCGTTCCCAAACCCCTCAGCGTCGAGGCGGGCGACGGTTTCTTTACGGTCGATGCCGCGACGGTCGTCGTGGTCGGCAAGGACGCCGAACTGCGCCGTGTCGGACAATTGTTCGCCGCGATGATCGAACCTGTGATGACCCGTACGCTCAAGGTGAAGGCGTCGGCCGACGGCAGCAAGATCGCCCTTGCGATCGATCCGGCACTCGGCGAGGAGGAGTATCTGCTTCAGGTAACGCCTGCGGGTGTCGATGTACGCGGCGGTTCGCCCAAAGGGGTGCTCTACGGCCTGCAGAGCCTGCGTCAGCTGGTGATCGAGGGCGAGGGTAGGGTTCCGGCCGTGACGGTGAAGGACAAACCCTATTTCGGTTATCGCGGCGCGATGCTCGACGTGGTACGGCACTTCGTGCCCGTGGAGGATGTGAAGGCCTTCATCGACATCATTGCCATGCATAAACTCAACCGCTTCCATTTCCACCTGACCGACGATCAGGGTTGGCGCATCGAGATCAAGAAATATCCTGAATTGGCCCGTGTGGGTTCCGTTCGCAAGCAGACGCTCGTAGGCAGCAATCGGAATTCGAACGAGTACGACGGCATACCTCATGGCGGTTATTATACGCAGAAGCAGCTCCGCGACATCGTGCAGTACGCTGCCGACCGCTATATCGAGGTGATTCCCGAGATCGAGATGCCCGGGCATGGGATGGGTGCGCTGACCGCCTATCCGTGGCTCGGATGCCGCGGTGAGAACTATGAGGTGTGGACACGCTGGGGCATCAGCAAAGACGTTTTCTGCGCCGGAAAGGATTCGACTTTCGACTTTTTGCAGAACGTGCTTTCGGAGGTGATCGATCTGTTCCCCTCGGAATACATCCACATCGGCGGCGACGAGTGCCCCAAGGTGCGCTGGAAAGAGTGTCCCCTCTGTCAGCAGCGAATGAAGGAGAACGGATTGCAGAGCGAGGAGGAGTTGCAGAGCTATTTCATGCAACGCATCGAAAAGTGGCTGCACGGTCACGGCCGGAATATTATCGGCTGGGATGAAATCCTGCAGGGCGGAATCTCGAAGACGGCCACCGTGATGTCGTGGCGCGGCTCGAAGGGCGGTATCGCCGCAGCGAAGGCGGGCAACAAGGTCATCATGGCCCCCAATACCCATTGCTATTTGGATTATCGCCAGACGGCACAGCAGGAGTACGAACCGCTGGGACCGACGCGAGTGCTCACCATGCGCACGGTCTATGCGCTCGATCCTTACGAGCAGCTGACTCCCGACGAGCGGCAGTACATCCTCGGCGTGCAGGGCAACCTCTGGGCCGAGTACATGCCCGATTTTGTCCACGTGAAGCATATGGCGCTGCCCCGTCTGGCGGCGATCGCCGAGACGGGCTGGGCTTACGACCGCAAGGATTTCGCCGATTTCGGCCGCCGTATGCAGCAGTTCCGCAAGGTGTACGACAGTGCAGGTTGCAACTATGCGACCTATTTCTTCGAGGGAAAGGACGAGTAACCGTTTCGCCTGCGGACGGGATGCGCATCGATGCGCATCCTGTTTGCGGGAGATTCGCGGGAATCGAACGATGCGATCGATTATTTAACGACGAGTTGTAATGAAATATCTGTTTTACCTCCTGCTGGCCCTTTCGCTGGTCGCTTGTAAGAAGGACGAAGACCCGGGATTGTCGCGCGAGGAGTTTTTGAACCTCTTCCCCCTGCATCAGCAGGGCGAGGAGTATGTCGAGCCGTTCTACGTGCGGTTTTACTACCCCAGCGGCAGCTGCCTGCTCTTTCCGACCAATATCCTCGGCGAGCGTCCTGCGGCGCCGGTGCAATACCTGTTTCTGCATCTGGAAGGCGCCGATGTTCCGCCCGTGAGTCTGATCGACCGGGCCTACGGCGTCGATTGCGCTTCGGCGACGACCGCTCTGAGCTTTTTACCCAGTGCCGCCGGAGGAAACTATCTGGTTGCCGATTTCAGATACCGATATGCCGCCGAGCAGAGTACGCAGATCGGAGAACGTGTCGGCGATTGGCGCATCGTATGGGGCGTGCAGCGGCAGTATAAGTACAACGGGAAACTTTATCCGCGTATCGAATTTCAGTAGCGGCCCCTGCGGTTCGTGCGCGGGGGCTGCGGTTGGTTGCGGAGTCCTGCGATTAGCGACTTTTTTTGCTGAAAATTTTGCAGAATAAAAATTTCGACTTATCTTTGCCGACGCAAAAAGCCCCGAACGGGGTCATCGGTAACAGATTGCGGAAATAGCTCAGTTGGTAGAGCGCAACCTTGCCAAGGTTGAGGTCGCGGGTCCGAGTCCCGTTTTCCGCTCTGAGAATCAGTAACTTACAGAAATGAGGTTGCTGATTTTTTGTTTACATACGGTAGAAAAAGAGGGCTGAAACAGCCTTTCCACGGCTCTGCCTCCCCATTGCCTCCCCATTGCCTCTCCATTAAACTCCCCATTGGAAATGTGTTTTTCCTCCTGCATCTAACGATGCAAAACAATGATTTTCAGAGTAATACTCCGCAAGGATGTAATCTGTAAGAACAACACCAGCCCTTTATGCCTGCTTTTCTTCCATGATAACCGCAAAAAATCGGTTGGCTTGGGTGTATCAGTATCCCGTGAATACGGGATGCACAAGCACAAAAGATAACGGACGACTGCCCCGACAGGGACGATCTTCAGTCTGCTAGACTATGGAGCGCGCATGTACAATCCCTATTTGGGACGTTGGTTCTGTGCTGACCCAGCCATGCAACTGCTTAATCCCTATGCTTTCTGTGGAAACAATCCGATTGTAAATGTAGATCCGGACGGAGAGTTTTTTCTCACCATTTTGTCCGCTATATTCTGTCCGGCTTTACTTCCTGCCGCCATGGGAATTGATATGAGTACGATGTAAGGAGGAATGAGATCTTTTGCTCAGGGAGATTCATTCTGGAGCGGGGCATGGAAAGGTGCTCTGACAGGATTTGCTTCGACAGGATTGTCCGTAATCGGCGGCAGCGGAATGAGCTTTGCTGGGAATTTAGGATTGGGTATTGCCGAGGGCGCTGCGGTCGGAGCTTTGGATGCCGCTCTATGGGGTGGTAATATCGGTAACGGGATGTTAAGCGGAGCTGGTGCTACAGCCCTTTTAACGACTGTAACGTCTGAAAACATGTCGAATCTTTCTCGAGGTGAAGGATTCAAGACCAACAGTCGTGTTTTTGATCAAATGATAGGCAGGGGGACCGGAAAACAGGATATTCTCGATTATTTTGGATTTAAGGGTGAATATAATCCGAATGTCATCTCTGCGGGATATGATACTGGCGCTGGGAATTATTGGGGTGTTACAAGAGCTGACGGAACAATTAATTACGGGAATAACGCTTTTGAAAATTATGCGACATTGAAAGGTACATACATAAAGGAGACATATCATTCGAGAAAAGTCCTTAGTGGAGAAAAATATACGGCTATGCCTGCGGGTTCTCCTAAATCAATGAATTTGCATCTCGAGGAAATGAATGGATATAATTATGCATATAGAAAACAAGGCTTGTTCTCCGGGCATTCCATCCCGTTTGAGACGAGCGTACATCGATTTACAGATGAATTGACGCTGTTTGAAATTCCATTTAAACCTCTTCCAAGCCACTCCAGCTGGATATATAAAATACCGAGACGATGGTAAAACAAATTGTATTTCTACTGATCTTTATTTTCAGTCAGCAGTTTGCACTTAAAGCACAAACTGAAGAAGTTATTTCAAACTGCACAATGATGGTTATTTCAAGCGGCCCCACATTCAATGGCGACCTCAAGAAATTCATCCAGAAAAACGTCCGATATCCGGCAACAGCAATCCGTGATTCTATCGAGGGGTGTGTTGTGGTTCAGTTTGCAATCGACACGTTAGGGCAAACACAGGAGCATCATGTCATAAAAAGCATTCGTGAAGATCTGGATAAGGAAGCGTTGAGAGTTGCTCGTCTTATAAAATTCGACGTTCCGGCTCGACAGCGGGCAAAAGCAGTACCAGTTAATTATTACGTCATACCTGTTGATTTTCAGTTGGGTCAAGACGATATAAATACCAAAGCAAGAATAAAGAAGCAACGGGGAAAGAATATCTCATTATGAAAACCTAAAATTCAGTATCGTTTGTTACTCTCTTATCCTCCTGTTTTGCGCCAAGCGGATAAGAAGGAAGAGTTCGCTCGTAAAAATGGATATCGCATTGAACCGACACAACAACTTATTCAAGAACGTACATATGCGAGTAAATATTCCACTGGACGACATGATGTGACATTTGAAAATGGCACACAGGATATTGTCAATGAGAAATATGGAATCATTCCACATAATATGCGGATGGAGGGAAAAAGGAATTTGATGCAAACATTTTTCGAGTATTAATGGGATGAATGGCAGAAACATAATTGAAAGAGTTTATTCATCTTCCCAAGAGAAGAATAATGTAGTGTCGCTATGGGTACGATCCTCACCGTTGGGAAAGCGATGTCGGGAGAACATAATTACGTTAACACCTCTGTATATTCAACTTGGGAATCATATATAAAAGCAACTAATGGTAATGGAGAATTGTAAAAATACCGATACCGATGAAAAATACTCTATTACTTTGCATCACACGATTAGTACTGACATCGTGCATTAGAAGAGGAATTACAATTACTAAAGACGTAATTGAAATCTACGATTATTCAAAAAGTTTTTACCCTGAAATAGATGTCCATTTTTTACCGGATTTAACTTCAGGAAAGCTACTTTATTTGGATTGTTAAATCCCGCTGCATAGTCGTACTTATCCAAGAACAATCCGTGTATTAATGCAATATCCGAAATCCAAAATGGATAGTATTCGGATCAATTCCTATACAAGTCGGGAATAGTCGTTTCAGGATGAACATTTATTGGTTCTGGATTATGATCCCAAGATTCATACCCACTTTAAGAATCTGAAATCCACGAAGGCCGCATTTTTCTCTCGGCGGAGAAGATGCAGGGGCGGGATGAGCTCGTTCCTGCATCTTTTTCGAAGCGGAACGACTGTGTACAGGCTCACGAAAGAACCGGCGGAGTGGAATTCCCGCCGGTGGCGAATGGTCTGCTGCGCCGTTATTTGTCCTTCGTCGGCTCCTCGTCGTCGCCCTTGACACCCTCCTTGAACGAGCGGATACCCTTGCCGATGCCCTTCATCAGTTCGGGAATTTTGCGGCCGCCGAAAAGCAGCAGTACGATCAGTACGATGAGGACGATCTCCACGACGCCCAAGTTTCCGAGAAAGAGGAATTTTGCCATATCCGTTAGGTTTTTATGCCGTTAACCGGCCGTTTCGAACGCCGCGGCGACCCGTTTCAGGTCGTCGACGATCGGCAGATGCTGCGGACAGCTCTTTTCGCACTTACGGCAGCCGATGCACTCCGACGCGCGGCCGTGGGTCTTGGTCAGGTTGTCGTAGTAGGTCTGCTGAATCGAAAAGATGTGGTTCACCGACTGCTTGTCGGCGTTGTAGAGCGCGAAGTAGTCGGGAATGGCGATCTGTTTCGGGCACCCTTCCACGCAGTAGCGGCACGCCGTGCAGGGGATGGCGATCGCGTCGTTGATGATCTTCACCGCTTCGGCCACTGCGGTGCGTTCGCGGTCGTCGAGCGGCCGGAAATCGTGCATGTAGGCCGTGTTGTCGAGCAGCTGCTCCATCGACGACATCCCGCTCAGCACCATCATCACCCCCTCCAGACTCGCAGCGTAGCGGATCGCCCACGACGCGGGCGAGCGATCGGGATGCACGGCGCGGAAGAGTCGTTCGGCCGCCGCCGGAACCTTCGCCAGCGATCCGCCCTTGACCGGTTCCATCACCACGATCGGTTTTCCGTGCCGGCGCGCCACCTCGTAGCATCGGCGCGACTGGATGCTCTCGTTGTCCCAGTCGAGGTAGTTGATTTGCAAATGCACGAATTCGGTTTCGGGGTGCGCCGTGAGTATCTCGTCGAGCAGCTCCGCGCTGTCGTGGAACGAAAATCCGAGATGTCGGATGCGGCCTTCGGCCTTCATGCGGGCGGCAAAGGCGAAGCTGTCGAAGCGCTCGACGGTCTCGTAATTCGAGATATTGAGGTTGTGCAGCAGGTAGTAGTCGAAGTAGTCGACGCCGCATTTCGAGAGCTGCTCGTCGAAAATCCGCTCCTGATCCCCTTCCGCTTTGAGGAACATCGTCGGGAGTTTGGTGGCCAGCGTGAAGCGCTCGCGGGGGTGACGCTCGACGAGCGCCTCGCGCACGACGCACTCCGAGCGGAAGTCGTGGTACATATAGGCCGTGTCGAAATAGGTAAAGCCCCGTTCGAGAAACGTGTCCACCATCCGTTCGACCTCGGCGACGTCCACCGCTGCGAAATTGCCGGACTCGGCGAGCGGCAGCCGCATACAGCCGAATCCCAGTTTACGTGTCATCTTATTTGCGGATTACGAAGTTGATGAACGCCCAGCCGCCGAAAATTTGCAGCAACATACCCGGCAGGCCGATGCGGAAGTCCTGTACGGCGGTGTAGAACGAACCGACGAACGCCCATTCGCCCAGTGTTCCGACCGTTTGATAGAAGAGCACGACGGCCGTGAGCAGCGCAAGCGACGCGCGGCGGAAACGTGCCGCGGCATACCCCGCTGCGCCGGCCAGCAGTGCCGATTTGAGCACGATGATGGGCAGCGCCGCTGCGGCGGGCATCCCGAAGAGCAGCGCATTGGCTACGGGCGACGCAAGGGCCGTGAGCAGTCCCGCGCGCCAGCCGTATTTGTAGGCGGCGATGAGTGTGAAGAAGTAGATCGGCAGCCATGTCGGCCCGCCCAACCGGATCGTGTGGAAGAGTTGCGGCAGGGCGATGTTGCCCGCAAGGAAGAGTGCGGCCGCGAGATAGGTTTTCGCTTCGTTGTACTCCAGCGAATAGAGTTTTACGGAAGTCGTTTGCATAATTTTTTTTGAATGGTTAAAAGTGCATGTTCACGCCGCTCAGCACGGTTGCGCGCGGCATCGGAAATCCGGCATTGATCTCGTAGCGCTGTGCCAGCAGGTTCTCTCCGCTGACGAAGATACGCAAATTGCGCGAGATACGGAAACCTCCGCGCAGATTCCACAGTATGAAATTCTCCTGCGCATACGTCCCTTCGCCGCCGACCGCGATCGAGGTATAGAGTCCCGCCACGTACTGCACGCCGGTCGATGCTGACCAGCGGCCGTGCGTGAAGGAGACGCCTGCGTAGAGTTTGTGTTCGGGGGCGGCCAGCACGGGGTGCTCCATGTGCAGGAAGCTGTAATTGGCGTCGACGCTCCATGCCGCATTGAAACGGTAGGCGACCTGCGCCTCGGCGCCCGCGTTTTCGATCCGCCCCGTGTTGACGTTCATCGGCCGCCCGCCGACGGGCATACGCAGGATAAGATTTTCGCCGTCGATGTAGAAGAGGTTGACGCCATAGGACAACCGTCCCTCCAGCAGCCGCTGCGAAAACGAGAGTTCGTAGTTCCAAAGCCGTTCGGGGCGCAGGTCGGGGTTCGCCGGACGGAACATATAGAGTTCGCGGATCGTGGGGTAGCGGAAGCCTTTGCCCGCCGACAGCTTGATTTCGGCGTCGTGCGGCAGGTGGAACGACACGCCCGCCTGCGGAATCCACTCCGTGCCGACGTGCGAGTGGTGGTCGACGCGAAGCCCTGCGTCGAGCGTCAGCCACGTGCCGAGCGTCTGCCGGAAATCGATGTAGCCCGCCACTTCGTCCTGCGTTTTGTCGACCTGCATCTGTTCGTGCCCGTCGAGGAACCGGTTCCACGACTTGCCGCCGAAGTGGAAGTAGTCGAAGCCTGCCGTGAGCCGGTTGCCCGTGAAGAGCTGCGCGCTCTGGTACCACGATACGCCCAGCATCCGATCGCGCGAGTTGAAGCGGTAGTCCAGCGGTGCTTCGCCCGCCGCATAACCGTCGTCGATCTTGTGCCGGCCCCAGTTATAGAAGAGACTCAGGGCGCCCGAGGTGCGGTCGTAACGGTTCTCGAGCGCGAGCGAGGCCATGCCGCGTGTGATACGCGAATCGTTGTCGTAGAGCGGCGCGTCGACCGGACCCGGGTTCGAGGCGTCGAAGCGGGTCAGATTCACATCGCCCGTGAGGTTCCACGCCTTCGTGATCCCGTATCCCAGCTTGGCATAGCCGCCGTACTGTTCGAAACCCATATCGGCACGGTGGCCGTCGGTACGGTTGTAGGAGCCGGTGACGACGCTCGTGAAACGCCCCTTGCGGATGCGGTTCGAGAGTTCGGTCTGCAACGTGTTGTAGGAGCCGTAGGCGGCTTGCAGGTCAGTGTGCACCCCTTCCTCGCGCTGTTTGCGCGTGACGATGTTGATGACGCCTCCCATCGCGTTGGAGCCGTAGAGCACCGAAGCGGGACCGCGCAGCACCTCGACGCGCTCGGCCAGCATCGACTGGTAGGCGTCGGCGATGGGGTGTCCCATGAGTCCCATATATTGCGGATGGCCGTCGATAAGCACCAGCAGGCCCGTGGTCGGCAGGCCCGCCTGCGGTGCGCCGCCGATGCCGCGCAGCGACATGCCGCCCGCCGCACCCGTCGAGACGCCGTAGCCCATGATACCCCGCGCGGTGGTGAAAAGTCCCGGTACTTGTTCCGTGAGGATCGGCAGCAGCGATTGCCGGCCGCTGCGTTCGATCTCGGTACGGCCGACCACCGAGACGGTCATCGGCAGGTGGCGGATATCGGTTGCGTTGCGCGTGCCCGTTACGACTACCTCCTCGATGGGGTAGGCGGGACGCTGCCGCACGCTGTCGGGTCCTTCGGCCGCAAAAGCGGCCGGAGCCGCGAACAGCAGAGCTGCCGTCAGTATTTTTCGTTCGATTGTTTTCATTTTTGTTCTTCGATAAATGTACGGATCAGCGGAAGCGCTTCCGCTGCCGTCGCACAATTCCGGCAGAGCGTCTCCACGGGGCATTGTCCCGTCCGCGTCCGGTTGACGATGTAGGGCACTTCGAGCGTGAAGCTTACACGCACGGGCGACGTGGCGAGCAGCCGGCGTGCCGGAAGACTGATGACGTCGGCATACAATTCGCCGATGCCGCCCAGAATCATCAACGCTGCCGCGCCCTTGCCGACCACCTTGTCGGCGATGAAGGCGCCGTCGAGAAACTCCGGCTCTTCGTTGAGCAGCCGGTAGAGATCCTTCACGCCCCGCTCGCGGAAGATACGGGTCGCGGAGCCGTTGTGGATCACGCACGAGCACGCTTCGGCGTGCAATAGGTCGATCAATTGCAGCCGCTGGTCGTCGGTCAGGCAGTTTGCGCTTTGTTTCATGAGTCCGTTTTGGTTTAATATCCGAACCGCTCGGCGGCGCGGCGCATCGCGTCGACGATCTCCACGCCGAACGGGCAGCGGCTTTCGCACAGGCCGCAGCCGATGCACTCCGAGGCGTGATGCGTCAGCACCTTGTAGTGCTCGCGCACCGTTTCGGGAATTTCGTCCTCGGCCGCAGTCAGGTTGTAGAACTTATTGACCGCCGCGATGTCGATGCCTGCCGAGCAGGGGGCGCAGTGGCCGCAGTACATGCAGTGCCCCTGCCACGAGAAGCGTTCCAGTCCTGCCATCGCCGAGGCATAGTCCCGCGCTGCGGCCGGAGCGTCGCACCATGCCAGTGCCGCCTCGATCTCTTCGCGGCTCTTGCAGCCGACCATCACGGCCGCCACGGCAGGGCGCGTCAACGCATACTCGATGCACTGCACGGGCGTCAGCGCACGGCCGAAGGGCGAGTTCGCCTCGCTGAGCAGGTCGCCGCCGCCGTAGACCTTCATCACGTCGATGCCTACGCCCGTGCGCTCGCACAGTTCGTAGAGCCGTTCGCGTTCGGGATCGATGTTGTGCAGCGCCTTTGCGTAGCTCTCGTCGGCCCACAGTGCATCGACATCCTCGCCCGCAGGCTGGAGGTCGTAGCAGGGGTTGACCGAGAACATCAGTACGTCGATGAGGCCCGTCTCGACGGCGCGGCGCGCCACGGCGGGGTTGTGGCTGCTCAGACCGATCGCACGGATGCGTCCTTCGGCCTTGAGCCGTTCGGCGAACCGGATGATCGGGCCGTCGAAGACCGTGCGCAGGTCGGATTCGGCGTCGATGTAGTGGATCATCCCCACGTCGAGATAGTCGGTGCGCAGCTGCCGAAGCTGAAGCTCGAACGAATCGATGCTCTTTTGCAAATCGCGCGTGCGCAGGTACTGATCGTCCTCCCACGTCGTGCAGAGGTGTCCCTGAATGATGAACTCCCTGCGCCGTCCTTCGAGCGCCGCGCCGATATGGGTGCGCAGGTCGGGATTCGACGAGTAGATGTCGACGAAGTTGACGCCGCGGGAGATCGCGAAATCGAAATCGGCCTTCACCTCCTCTCCCTGCTTGTGCATGAAGCCTTCGCAGCCGAGCGCTATGGTGCTCACGCGAAGCCCCGTTCGTCCCAATGTCCGGTATTCCATACGCTGTTAAAACTCCCGGTTCTGTTTGAGGTCTTCGACGAAACGGTCGATGCGCTGCATCTGGGCAGGGATGGCGATGTTCTGCGGGCAGTGCGGCACGCACTGGTTGCAGCCGATGCAGCGGTCGGCCTGCCGCAGACGCGGCACCGAACGGTCGTAGCCCACCAGAAAGGCGCGCCGTGCCTGTCGGTAGGCGCTGTCGCGCGACGACGAGGGCATGTTGCCTTCGTTGATGCACTTGTTGAAGTGGAGCAGGATGCCCGGAATGTCCAGCCCGTAGGGGCAGGGCATACAGTATTTGCAGTCGTTGCACGGGATGGTCGGGTAACGCAGCAGCGCCTGCGCCGTCTCTTCGAGGAATTCGCGGTCGGCGTCGGTCAGCTCTTCGAGCGGCGCGAAGGTGCGCAGGTTGTCCTGCAGGTGCTCCATGTAGGTCATGCCGCTCAGCACGGTCAGCACGTCGGGGAACGATCCGGCGAAGCGGAACGCCCACGAGGCGACGCTCTGTTCGGGACGGCGCTGGCGGAGCTTGGCGGCGATGTGGTCGTGCACGTTCGAGAGGCGGCCGCCCAGCAGCGGCTCCATGATGACGGCGGGAATGCCCCGTTTGCTCAACTCTCCGTAGAGGTATTCGGCGTCGGTGTTGCGCGTGTTGACCTCCTTGGCGTGCCGCCAGTCGACGTAGTTCAGCTGAATCTGCACGAAATCCCACCGGTAGCGGTCGTGCTCCGCGAGCAGGCGGTCGAAGACCCTGACGTCGCCGTGGTAGGAGAATCCGAGGTTGCCGATACGTCCCGCTTCGCGCTCGGCGAGCAGAAAGTCGAGCACGCCGTTGTCGATGTAGCGTGCTTCGAACTCCTTCATCCCGCTGCCCATACCCACGCCGTGCAGCAGCAGGTAGTCGATTCGGTCGACCTGCAATTCTCGGAACGAATTGCGGTACATGCCGATCGACGCTTCGCGGCTCCACGTCGAGGGGGCGAAGTTCGAGAGTTTGGTGGCGATGTAGTAGCTGTCGCGCGGGTGACGCTTGAGAGCGATGCCCGTAGCGCGCTCGGACTTGCCCTTGCAGTAGGCGGGCGAAGTATCGAAATAGTTCACGCCGTGAGCAAGGGCGAAGTCGACCAGCCGGTTGACCTCCTCCTGATCGATCTCATCGGCGGCGTCGCGCGCGCTGCCGCCGCTCAGGGTCGGCCAGCGCATACAGCCGTAGCCCAGCAGCGATACCTTCTCGCCCGTTTTCGGATTGCTGCGGTAGGTCATCCGGTCGGCCGGAATCTCGCCTTGCGCCTTGCGATTGCCCGTTGCAGCATTGTTCCGTGCATTGCAGCCGGCCAGTGCAACGGTCGTTGCGGCCGTACCGATACCCAGCCGCTTGAGAAATTCGCGGCGGGCCATGCCTTTCTTATTGTTGGTCTCCATCGGTTTCGGGGATTAAATGGTTCGGTGGCGTTCGTGCCCTTCGACGTAGATCGCACTGAACGGGCGTGCCGGACAGAGGTTTTCACAGGCTCCGCAGCCGATGCAGCGCTCGGTGTTGACGATCGGGATCTTCGGCGAGTCGGGGTTTGCGGCCTCCGACGGCACCATCGTGATCGCTTCGGCGGGACAGTGACGGGCGCAGTTGCCGCAGTCGACGCCGTCGGTCAGCGGCACGCAGTTTTCGCGCACCCAGACGGCGTGGCCGATCTGTACGGAGGACTTCTCGGCAGCCGTCACGGGCAGGATCGCTCCTGCGGGGCACACCTCGGAACATTTCGTGCATTCGGGCCGGCAGTAGCCGCGCTCGTAGGACATTTCGGGCTGCATCAGCGTCGTCAGTTTCTCCGACGGCCGCAGCACGCCGTTGGGACATGCGGCCACGCACAGCTGGCAGCCCGTGCAGTGCTGCGCCATGTTGCGCAGGCTGCGGGCACCGGCCGGAACGATCGGTACGGCACGGTGGGGAATCTTCTTTTGTTCGATCGCGGCCAGTCCGCCGTCGGTGATCTTCTCCTGTGCATGAAGCGCCGTGCGGGCGGCGAACAGTCCCGCAAGCGATAGAAAACTGCGGCGTGAAATGCCGGCGGAGCTCTCCTTCCTTTCCGACTCTCTCTTCTCTTCCGCCGTCGGTGTATGGGATTTCAGCCGCAGTTTATAGACGATGGCGTTTTTGTGGCAGTGGTCGATGCAGTCCAGACAGACCACGCAGCGGCTGTAATCGATCCGGTGGTGTTCGACGTCGATGCACGATGCCTTGCAGTTACGTGCGCAAAGGTTGCAGCCGACGCACTTTTCGGTGTCGATCACGGGGCGCAGCAGTGAAAAGCGCGACAGGAAGCCCAGCACCGTTCCCACGGGACAAACCGTGTTGCACCATGTGCGTCCGTTGCGCCACGCCAGTACGGCGATGACGATGAACGTCGCGGCCGCCACGGCGAAGGTCGCCGCGCTGCGTATCCAGACGTCGGTACGGTAGAAGGCGTAACTGTCGGCCCGTTCGGCGATGTAGGCCAGCAGGTTGTTGCCCCAGCCCCAGATCGGTGCGAGAAGGTTCTGCGCGATGCGTCCGTAGGCGCTGTAAGGGGCCAGCAGGGCGGCCAGCGAGCCGATGCCCGCTGCGAGTGCGGCGATGAAGACGGCCAGCGCGGTGTAGCGCAGCACCGTTTTCGCGGGCGAATAGCGGAAACGGTTCTTCCGGCGTTTGCCCGCCGCCCACGACACTCCGTCCTGCATCACGCCCAACGGGCATACGACCGAACAGTAGATGCGGCCGAAGAGCAGCGTGGCAACGACGAGCGCCGTCACGACGCCGACGTTCACGGCCAGCAGGGCCGGCAGGAACTGGATGCGCGCCAGCCACCCGAACCACGCGTGGAGCGTTCCCGTGAAGTCGAGGAACAACAGCGTGATGAGCGTGAAGCAGATGGCTGCTGCTGCGATTCTGATTTTGCGTAGCATTCGATTCGAGTTTGGTTGTTTCGATAGTTTTTGTTCAGGACAAAGATAAAAAATTCGGGGAGAAGACCTACGCATTCCCTCTTTTTTCGATCTGTGCAGCCGCTTCGCCACCGTTTTTTCCTTCGCCGCAGGTTCGGAAGCTATCTTCCGAGTCCGATCAGGAACTTCGCCGTTGCGGGATCGTAGTGCGAGAAGAAGAGGCTTTCGCCCCGATCCAGCACTGCTATGGCAGCCATGTCGTCGGCCGACAGTTCGAAATCGAAGACGTCGAAATTCTCCCGCATCCGCTCGACACGGGTCGATTTTGTGATCCCTGCTACGCCGCGCTGGATGAGAAGCCGCAGGGCGGTCTGCGCCGTCGATTTGCCGTATTTCGCACCGGCGGTTTTAACGTTTCGTTCCCGAAGAATCCGTTGCGCCCCTCGGCGAAGGGGCCCCACGACTCCAGCACGCAGCGTTCGACTCCTCGGGCGTTACCTGATAGACGCCGTAGCCGAGGATCGGCATTTTGACGCCGTTGTTCAGTGTTACGTATTGCATGACGGGCGGGGATTGAGCGGTTTATCGGGCTTTCGCCGCCAGTTGTTCGACTTCGCGGTCGGCGTGCGCTGCGCTGCTGCCGCGGATGGGTACTCCGCCGAGTACGTTCGCGCCGGGGCAGAGCCGTCGAATATCCGCTTCACTGCGTCCCATGCGGCTTCCTTCGTGCGTCATGAAAGGAATGAGGGTTTTGCCCGTAAAATCGTGTGCCGCGAGGAACGTCGCTACGGGCGGTGCGACGGTCGCCCACCAGCAGGGCGAGCCGACGTAGATCACGTCGTATCGTCCGACGTCGGACAGGTCGTTTTTCAACGCCGGACGAACGTCTGCCTCGATCTCCTTTTTGGCCTGATCCACCACGGCGCGGTACTCCGTGGGATAGGGCGTTTGCGGGACGATCTCGAAGAGGTCGGCGCTCGTCGCCGCGGCGATCCGTTCCGCGACGGCACGTGTATTGCCGCTGTGGGAGAAGTAAACTACCAATACCTTCTTACCGCTCGAAGCCGGTTGAGCATCGACGCTCTCGCCGGCAGTGAAGAGAGCGGTAAGGGTTAAAAGAATCGTTTTTGTCTTCATGGTTTTTCGTTTATTTGTGTGCCGAACTCCGCCGTGTCGCGGGTTTTTCGGTGACTTGTGTTTCGCAGGCAAAGGTACGGCGGCCGAGTGTGCGCGACGATAGACGGATTCCGGGAATTCTTACCATTTTTACCGTTCGGCTTTCCGCAGCGTGCGCAAACGATTGTGTGGCGCTCAGTTGACCCTCCTGTACTCGTTCGGGGTACATCCGACCCTATTCTTGAATAGGCGCGTGAAATGTGCCGGGTATTTGAATCCCAGTTCGTAGGCCACCTCTGCGA
>URRP01000025.1 GCA_900550375.1 uncultured Alistipes sp.
TTAAAATTATTAAATTATCTTAACTCTTTGTGCGGACTAAGTTAGGAACTCCACTGAATCGTTGGAAGCCAAAGCGCAGCAGCTACTCAATGCGCTGGTGGTTGGCTCGGTTCTGCCGATCCTCCGTCATCAGCATACAGCCGAAACTTACGTTTTGCTGCGCGGACGTATTGATGTGATATTCTACGGCGATTTGGGCGCCGAGGTACTGCGTTTTGTATTGGATCCGAAAGGAGGCAATTATGGTGGTCACATTCCGAAGAATCAGCGGCATACACTGGAGATAAAAGAATCCTCGGTCATTTTCGAAGTCAAAGACGGCCTTTCATGCCGCTTAAACCAGAGAATATGCTTTACTTATGAATCTTTCAGGGAAGCTTCTTATCATCCTGCTGCGCGCGGGAATGCAAATCGAGCAAGTCAATAACAAGTATGTTGCCGGCTTGTCTGTTGTACAAAAGATTTCGCTAGACAAGGCTCACGCCGAACAGATATGGAATGCAGTCTACCGGCTCTCCGCAAAGCAGGGGATATTGGCCATCACATGGGATGGATTGCAACGACTGATTGAGGCAGGAGCGATCCCTACCGAATGTCTGCCGCGGCGGGCACTGAAGTTGCAGTGGTGCTACAATGTCGAGCAAATCGAACGTATGTATGTGAAGCAACGCAAGGTCATTACTGAGCTTTCTTCGTACTTTACAGAACACGGTATTCGTATGATGCTTCTGAAGGGTTACGGATTGAGCCTCTGTTATCCCGTGCCCCAACACCGGCCCTACGGCGATATAGATATCTGGCTCTACGGAAGGCAAAAGGAAGCTGATGCCCTGCTCCGCAGGGAACGCGGAATAGCCGTCGACGAAGACAAGCACCACCATACGGTATTCCATCTAAATGGAGTAATGGTCGAGAACCACTACGATTTCCTGAACGTCCATTCCCACCGTTCGAATCGGGAGATCGACCGCCTGCTGAAACATTACGCCGAGTCGGAGTCCGGCGAAACGATCTACCTCGACGGAACGCCGATCCGCCTCCCCTGCGCTGACTTCAATGCGCTGTTTCTGTTGCGTCATGCCGCGGTGCATTTCGCAGCCATCGAAATCGGACTGCGCCACGTGGCGGATTGGGCGATGTTCGTCGGGCGTTATTACGACCAGATCGATTGGAGTGCATTGGAGCGTACGGCGAAATTCCAGAATATGGACCGGTCCCTGCACTGTCTGAATGCCATCTCCATCGACTTTCTGGGACTCGATGCCGCCAAAATACCGCCGTTCAAACGAGACGAAGCATTGGAGAGACGGGTGCTGAACGAGATCATTGCACCCGAATTCTCGGTACAAGCACCGAAAGGCGGCGGACTCGCCGAAGCGCTGATGTTCAAGACCCGCCGCTGGTGGGCCAACCGCTGGAAACACCGCATCGTCTACCGAGAAGGGCTCATAAGAACATTTCTTGTACAGATTCAGAGCCATCTACTCAAACCAAAGTCGCTGAAATAACCTCCGATTGGAATTGGATACCAGACTGCCGTCTGATTCCTCATAAAAAAGCCCCCCGTTACTGATGACCGTAACAGGGGTGAATTACTTTTATTCAATCGACGTAGAAACATTTTTCGGCGCGGGATCAGGCATATCATCATTCTATGAAATATAGACGCTGATCTAAAATTTCTGGTTGCTTACTTGAATCATAGCCCGCTGTCGTTTGGCTGCGGGCTTTTTTATGTACTTCGCCCTCTGTATACCCTGCATCGGATTTTAAATCCGATCACCAAGTCGTATAGCATACTTGCAGGTTAAAAAAGGTGAAACAAAGTAAAATACATACTCTTTGATTTTGGCGGTTATCTGAAACTGAATATCACCCCTGTCGGGGCAGTCATCCGTTACCTTTTGCGCTTCCGCATCCCAGTATTCACGGGATACTGACACGCCCAAGCCAACCGATTTCTTGCGGTTATCATGGAAGAAAAGCAGGCATAAAGGGCTGGTGTTGTTCTTATAGATTACGTCCTTGCGGAGTATTACTCTGAAAGTCATTGTTTTGCATCGTTAGATGCAGGAGGGAAAACACATTTCCAATGGAGAGTTTAATGGAGAGGCAATGGGGAGGCAGAGCCGTGAAAAGGCTGTTTCAGCCCTCTTTTTTACCATGTGTAAACAAAAAAATCAGCAACCTCGTTTCTGTAAGTTGCTGATTTTCAGAGCGGAAAACGGGACTCGGACCCGCGACCTCAACCTTGGCAAGGTTGCGCTCTACCAACTGAGCTATTTCCGCAATCAATCTGTAGCGCTATCCTTTTCGGGATTGCGTTTGCAAAGGTAGACAAAAAAAACGTATTTCCAAATTCAAGGTGGATGAAGTTTCGGCTTTTCGTACTTTGGCTGCGCCGTAGATACTCCGTCTCGGCAGAATCAAACTGACGTTTGCTGCTGCGCTCGACTTTTCGTATCTTTGTCCCGTATGAACCGCATGGTCGACATATTCGTAACATTGGGACGGCAGCTGGAGGATTTCGGGAGGACTTCGGCTACGGCGGAGGTCGTTCGCCGCGCGGCAGACGAGAATCCGTGGTTTCTGCCGCAGGAGATCGTTCGATCCGTAGATTCGATCCGAGACGAGATGCTCGAACCGCAGCAGCTCGAGAGGTGGGCGAGTGGATATCCTCCGAATCGGACGCCGAAGCGGGTGCTGGTGGTCATGGCAGGAAACATTCCGCTGGTCGGCTTTTTCGATCTGCTGTGTGTACTTATGAGCGGACATGAATGTCGGGTCAAAACTTCAAGTAAAGATGCAGTTCTAATTGGATATATAATTGATCTGCTGAAATCTATAGATTCTAATATTCCGATCCGTTTATCAGGATTGGATAGCTCTCCAGATGCGGTTATCGCGACCGGAAGCGATAATTCGAACCGCTATTTCCGAATGTTGTTCGAGGGGATTCCGTCGCTGCTGCGGGGAAGCCGGCAATCGGTCGCCGTGTTGTCGGGCAGGGAAACCGCAAAGGATCTGAGCGGGCTGGAGGAGGATATTTTCGCCTATTCGGGACTGGGGTGCCGCAATGTGTCGTTGCTGTTTCTGCCTCGCGGGTATGTGCCGGAACTGCATTGTACGGCACTTAATGAGAAATATCGTCGTAATTATCTTCAGCAAAGGGCCGTCCTGCGTATGCAGCGAGTGCCGTTTATCGATCTGGATGGGGCGGTGATGTGTGAAGAACGGTCGTTCCCGACGGCGCTCAGCCGTATTCACTATACGTTTTATGATTCGCCGTCTGAGGCGGAAGAGTGGCTGTCGGCGCACGACGGTCAGTTGCAGTGCGTTGTCTCACAATGTGTGCGGCACTCGCGGCTCGTCGCGTTCGGGCAGGCGCAGCATCCTCAGCTGACCGATTATGCCGACGACGTGGATACGATGCGGTTTCTCGGTTCGATCTGATTTGAAAAAACGCATCGGGAAAGTTGTGTGTCCCGGATTTTTATCTATCTTTGTAAAGGACAAGTCTGTATTTTGGACAAGTTGTGCCGCGCTCAATCGAATCGTTCGGTTGCATCCGGCTGGTGTTATAAAGATTCTGAAAGTATGTCGATGGTATTCAAATTCCGTATGTTGAGCGACGAGAACGACAATTTCGTGCGCGATCTCGAAGTACCTTATGATATGACGTTGCAGGACTTCCACGAATTCCTCGTGCGGATTCTCGGATATGAGGAGTGCATGGCGTCGTTTTTCACGGCAGACGGGGAGTGGGAGCAGTTGCAGGAGTATACACTGCTCGATATGGGAGATCCCGAGTGTATGCTGATGGATAGCGTGACGCTCAGACAACTGCTTCACCATAATAGAGAAAGACTGATCTACCTCTTCGATCAGTTGAACAACCGAGCGCTCTTCCTCGAATTGACCGAGGCGAAGAAAGCCGATGCCGCGATGGAGTATCCGCGCGTGGCATTCGAACACGCTCCGGCACCCGATCAATATGATCCTGCAGCGAACGAAGACGACGGTTCGATCTTCGAACAGATGATGGACGATTTCTGTGAGTTCGACGGCGACGAGAGCTGCGACGATGAATAGATCGCAGCTGATTGTGATTGTCGGGCCTACCGGAGCGGGGAAGACGGATCTGAGCATCCGTGTCGCCGGTCATTATGGCGCACCGATCCTTTCGACCGACTCCCGTCAGATTTACCGAGGCTTGCCGATCGGCACGGCGCAACCTTCCGAGGATCAACTCCATACTATTGAACATCATTTTATTGCATCGCATAACATAACGCAGGAGTTTAACTGCGGTGCATTCGAAACGGCCGCTTTGACGCTGCTTGAAACGCTTTTTCAGACAAGGCGGCGCGTAGTTGCCGTGGGCGGTTCAGGACTTTATGTCCAGGCCTTGTGCGAAGGGATGGACGATCTGCCGCAGGCCGATGAAGCGCTTCGCCGGGAACTGATGCGGCAATTGGAGGCCGAAGGAGTGGACGCGCTGGCCGAACGGCTGAGGAAGCTCGATCCGGTTTATTTCGAGGAGGTAGACCGGCAAAATCCTGTGCGGGTGCTGCGCGCCGTAGAAGTATGCCTGCAAACGGGCAAACCGTTTTCATTGCAGCGTACCGGAGTGCGCAAGCAACGGCCGTTCGAGATCGTGAAGATCGGCGTGACGCTTCCCCGTGAGGAGTTGTATGCCCGTATCGACCGGCGGGTCGATGCCATGATGGCGGCAGGGCTGGAGGAGGAAGCACGGCGGATGCTGCCGTACCGGCACCTCAATGCGCTGCAAACGGTAGGGTATAAGGAACTCTTCGACTATTTCGACGGGCAGATCACGCGGGACGAAGCGGTGTCGCTGATAAAGCGCAATTCACGCCGATACGCCAAACGGCAGCTCACATGGTTCCGCCGCGATGCGGGGATTCGCTGGTTCTCACCGTTCGATGCGGAGGCCGTCATCGCATGGATCGACGCCCAAAGCTGCACGGGGCAGCACTAACTCAACGGTTTTGCCTGCGACATAGGCGGACGACGCATACCAGTATCCTTTTCGTCCGGCACGTTCTCCCCACGAATTTTTCACCTTGTAGTACCTGTTTCCATGCGAATCGACTGCCGTGCCGACGATGTGCATGATATGGTCGTCGGTCGTAGCCTGCGTATCGAACATCTGCTGACGAAGTTGCTGATCTACGTCGATCTCCCGAGCGGGAAGTGCGATCCGCCCCTCCTGCTGCGGCAGAACGGCCAATCCTGCCCGCCGGCCGAAACCGCGCTCCGAGACATCGGCGTCCCACGCCGCCGTATAACCGGCCCTGAGGGCGCGATCGAGCAGCTGCATCAACGAGTCGAGCGGAATATTGACCGTCGCGTGCGCCGCCCAGTTGTCGGGGATCTCCAGCACGAACGGTTCGAAGAAAGGGTGGTGCGTGAATGAAGTCAGCGCGATGTAGTCGTCCGGCCGGAAGCCGAGTGCTGCGGCGTAGGAGAGCGGGGTATAGACCGCACCGTCGACTTCGAACCGGTCGGGACGGACACCCATCTGCCGGTCGAGTTCCTCGTCGATCAGCCGTTGCCAATTTCCCGTTTCATAGAGTCTTTTTCCGACGATCTTTTTCGCCAGCCGTTTCATCGCTTTGGCCAGCGAAGCATGGGAATAGGCGCCGTCGGCAGCTCCGCCTTCGTAGAGAGGCTGGGGTACGATGCCGTAACGACCCACCAGATGCAATACGTCCTGAATTTCACCGCCCTGATCGAAGGAGACGTTCCCCCGCGTGCGGACATACTTGACCGCTTTTTCGAAATAGGCGTGGCGGACGACCCACATCTCCGAAAGATCGAGCGTACACCGCCGCGTGCGGATCGCTTCGCTCTCGAGGAGCGACACTCCGCCGAAAGCCCAGCAGGTTCCCGATTTCGCTTGGTTCCGAATCGGAGTCACAGGGGCTGCTGCGATATCTTTGAGCGTGTATCGCGCGGAGTGCGTGATCGGTTGTGACGAATTACGGCCGCAGCCGGTCAGCAATATGAGGAAAAGCGAATAGAGGAGTGCCCGTTTCATGATCCGAAGATAGTTATGGAACAAAGGTAACTCTTTTTGCGCAAAAACGGTCCCTTTTCGGATTCACCCCAGTCTATCGGCGGATTCATCGTCGCCCTCCGAACGAAAACGGAGCGACCTCCTCCCGGAAATCCGGCAGAGGAAATCGCTCCTGAAATCGATTTACGTCAAGATCGGCTGCGCAAAGCGCCCGAAATTACTTTTCGATGATCTCCACGTTGTTGTCCTTATCGTAGGAGAAATTGTTGTAGTAATCCAGCGTGAAACCCTTCCACACGTAAATCCGTTTGAGATTCGGATTATTCTCCATGAGGTAGTCGTTTTCGGGGTATCGGTCGACTTCGCTCAGATCGATCTCTTCGAAGGCGTTGCCGCTGGCGACCAGTCGCCACAGGCTCGTGCAGCCGGTAAGTTTGAGCTCGGTGATGCCGTTGTCGTTGACATAGAGGCGCTGCATGTTGCTGAATCCCGTAAAATCGAGCGACGGCGTTTCGTCGGCCTTCCGATTGAAGATACCCAAGGTGTGGATCTGCGTCTTGATCTTTTCGATCTGCGGACGCGCCGAGAGGAAAACGTCGTAATTGCAACCCAATTCTATGAGTTTGGGGCAGGACGTAAGATCCAGACTCTTCAGGTTGTTGCAATTGTGCACATGGATACTCATCAGTTCGGTGTTTCCGCTGAGATCGATTTCGGTCAGATTGTCGGAGGAATTGACATCCAAATGCCGCAGGTGCGGGAAATTCTCGATTCCCTTGGTAGAAGCCACCTGCCACCCTCCGGCGTCGAATCCATAGGGCGCACCGTCCGCCGGCACGATTTCCGCTTCATACGCCGAGATCTTGCTGTCGTCGTTGGTATCCATTCCGTAGATGATAGCAGAGAGCTGCGCCGCCATTCTCAGCATCTCGTCCTCGAGCAGGCCGAGCATATCGGGACTTGCCGTCTGCGTAATGACGAACGAACCGGTATCTTCCAGCGTATTGATCTTCAACTCCGCATAGCGATCGTCGAAAAGATCGTTGGCGCTCGCTTTGAATTTTATGGCCGTATTCCCTTCGCCCGAAATGGACGTTTTCTTGACCCATTTCTGCGTTGCGGCATCGAACGATTCGAACCAAATGCCCTCGGGAATCGTAACCGTCCATTTCGAGTCGGCGATAACGCGCACTTCCCGTTCCTCGGTCCAATAGCCGAAGGTCAACTGATCTTTGCCGTCGTCGCTGACCATCAATTGGACCTCCTTTTCAAGTTTGACGGTTACCTGATGCTGCGCGCTCAGGCCGCCGGCATCCTCCGCATAGAGGGTTATCGTCAGCGATCCCTTCTCCAGCTTTTCGGGCGCGACCTCGTATTCGAAGAACGGCAGAGAGAGTTCCGCATCGATCACTTCGCTGCCGACGGTCAGTTTCACGACAGAGATGTTATTGTCCGTATCGCTGACCCTCCCCTTGATGACAAGGGGAAGGTTCGCGTCGTAGGTATCGCCATCAATCGGAGAGGTTATCTTACACGAAGGCGCCGTATTTTCGCCTTCGTCAGCCGTCTTGTCGTCGCTACATGCCGTAAACGCCAATGCCAAGGCCGCTCCTAAAAACAATATCTTTTTCATGACAGTTTTTTATATATTACCGTTATTCAAACTATCAATCCTGAAGACAACGTATCGAATAAGCACGGCTGGGATCGGTTCCTCGTCCGTAGTCTATTTCATATTTGTAGTTGCTGATGGAGGTATTTACCGCGCCCGGATTGCTCGGATAAGTTACGGCATCGTAATGCGGCAGCCAGAAAGCACATGCATTTCCGCCGGAGTCGGGACCTTTATAAAACATACCGGAGATTCTGTACCCTGTAACGAGAACGTTGAATCCATACGTATCGAATCCGCCCTGAGCCAGCTGTGGGAAATCGTCGTCGGGTGCGATCGGCCAGCCCTCTTTCGAGCGGAGATGTCCGCTGACGTTCTTGACAGGCGTTCCATCCCAGTGGATCGCCTCCTCTTCCTTGGGAATCCGTTCGCGGACGTAATTGTACAGAATATCCCACTCGGCTTCGCTCGGAACATGCCAGCCGGCCGGACACGGACCTTGAATACCGCTGGGCAGATCGTCGTTTTTCGAATCCATACTGCCGCCGGCGGCCAGCCAGTTATACAACACGCCTCTGCTCTTGTAGCTCTCCGTCGCCTTGGCTTCCGCTACATCGGTGCCATTGTAACCGTATACATAGAAATAAGGATGATCGGACGCCCCTTCGGATGCCGGAGACACCTGCGGAAGATAGGCGAGGTTCTCGGCAAACCACAGCTGATTTCCGATCTTGACGGTCTTGTAGGTTTTGTTGTCGCGTGTGTCGGTAAATTCGCGGAACCGTCCGAGAATCTCGATGCTCACTTCGCTCGTAGCCTTTTTGCCGTTGTTGTCGGTAACCTCCAGAACGATTTTCACATCGCCCGGCTCCTTGAATTCCTCTGCGAGGGTATACTCGAAAGGAACGTTGATGACGGACTCGACGACCTTATTGTTGACCTTGAGTACAGCGCCGGCAATGGTGCCGTCTTCGTCGCTACCCGTACCTTTTATCACGATTGCATCCTCCTTCTCATAGCTTGCTCCGGCTTCGGGAGCGGTGATCGAACAGGTCGGAGCGATGTTGAGATCGGCCAGCGTGACCGTGACCATATCCTTGGCGATCTTGCCGCGGCTGTTCTCGACTTCGAGTGTGACAACATAGGTGCCGATCGGGTAAGTTTCGGCTGCTACGTTATGCTCGAAGGGAAGAGCGGTAACCTCGGGAACGACCTTGTCGTTGAGTTTCAGCGTCACCTTCGAAATCTCGCCCGAGACGGCTTCGCCCTCGCCTTTGATCGCGAACGGAGCGAATACGTTCAGCTCGCTGCCGTGAACAGGAGCGGTGATTTTACACGTGGGGGCTTCGGACTGATCTTGGATAGATACCGAAACCTCGTCGGTCGCAGTGTTGCCGCTGTTGTCCTCTACGGAGAGCTTGATCTTCAGGACTCCCTCTTTGAGGTCTTTGGCAAGAACAGTGTATTCAAACGGCACTTTGGTGACTTCCGAAACAGCTTTTCCATCGACCGTCAAAGCGACTTTAACAATACTGCCATCGCTGTCGGATGCAGTACCTTTAATAACTACATCTTCATAGAGATCGAGTACGGCTCCGTCTTTGGGTGCAGTGATCGAACATACGGGAGGATTCGAGCCCCCCCCCCTCGTCATCCGAAGAACAGCTGTAACTGATTGTCAGCGCCATCAACATGAATGGCAGTAAAAACCTTTTCATACGCTTAAAATTTAAAATTAAACATTCGAATAAAAACCCGATTTATCTTTAAATACGACAATATAAGTTACAATCTGTAATAGACCTGCTTTTTCAGGCAGTAATTTCTCTCGAAAGTATTACAGAACCGGGCAACAAGATAGCGGGAAAAGTTTATATAAAAAAATATTTTTAGGGTTATTTTACTTCCACTGGAATTGGATTCGACCGGACTTTTGCAAAACATCGCAATTGGGTCATTTGATATAATATTGATATACAATCGATTATATATACAACACTTGACATATACGCCATTCTTCTCTGTTTTGCAGGCTTTTTAGAGTATTTTTCTAATTGAAACCGACTTTTAAAATTACGGCATCTTATTTATAATCAGCTTATTATTCGAATAAAAAAACGCATATTCGAACTTTAATGCCGTTATTTCATTGATATTGATTTTAAATTGTAATCAATAAGCCGTATTTAAGGCTCTATTTGTAACAGCGCCGAAACCCGCATACCCTCAAAAGCAAAAGGAGCGGACGGAGTTCGATGCCCCTTGCTGTTTCTGTAAAATCTTTTCGTATCTTTGGCTGCGCCGAAGATACGGCGTCTCGGCAGAAGCAAACGTTAGTTTGATTATGCGCTCGACTTTAAGTATCTTTATTCGTAAACGAAACGAATTCATCATGGAGTGGAAAACGAAGATCGGAACGTGTCTTGCCGCAGGAGCCGCCGCGCTGTTTGCTGTGGCGTGCATGGCGCCGAAGACAGAAGCAGCTTGGGAAGATAATCCGACGCTGGAGACAATATTTTCCCGCACGAGCGTCCGCGCCTATCAGGATCGGAGCATCGAACCGCAGCAGATCGATTTGCTGCTGCGGGCCGCTATGTCGGCGCCTTCGGGGCGGGATCGGCGGCCGTGGGAATTCGTCGTCGTAAACGAACGGCCGCTTCTCGATTCGCTGGCCGCAGCGCTGCCGTATGCAAAAATGCTGACGGCAGCACCGTGCGCCGTGATCGTGTGCGGGAGTCCGGCCCGCTCCTCCTATTGGTATCTGGACTGCTCGGCGGCAGCCGAAAATATCCTGCTGGCCGCCAACGCCCTCGGTTTGGGCGGCGTATGGACGGCTGCCTATCCTTATGCGAAACGGATGTCGGCTGTCCGAACGATCCTCGACCTGACGGAAGGCATCCTGCCTCTGTGCGTCATTCCGATCGGTTATCCGGCGGCTAAGGAGAAGCCGAAACAAAAGTTCGACGCAGCACGCATCCATTATACGTATGGTAGGCGCAGCTTCGACCGGCGCGGAATCAAACGGAAGGAGAATCGTGCATCGCGGCCTGTTTTTGCGCTGAACAAGAGGAGTGTTTTTTTGCAGAATAAAATATTAATTCGTACTTTTGCCCTGCTTTTACGCAAGGCTTGCTGCTCGGATGGTGGAATAGGTAGACACGCCGGACTTAAAATCCTGTGGCCAGTAATGGCCGTGCCGGTTCGATCCCGGCTCCGAGTACTGAAATATTATTGCATTATTTTTTGAGTTACACAATAATGCACTATATTTGTAACGTTTTCGATATGCGTGCATCGAACCGGATTTATTCGGATCATGCAAACGCCGGAGACAACGGTTGAAGCAACGTTATTTCACAGTGCCGGTCATCCGACCGGAATTTCATCAGAAACGATATATTGATTAGTTAAGAATTTATGCAGGATTTTAATGCACTCGAAGGGAAGAGCCTTGCCGAATTACGCGAGATCGGCAAAAGCTTGGGAGTAGAGAATGTGATGTTAAAGAAAGGGGAGCTGCTCGAGCAGATCAAGGCAATCGCCCTTGGTGCAGAGCAGCACAACGATACGGTGTCGGAGACGGTTCCGGCAGAGGAGCCTAAGCGTCGCGGGCGGCGTCCCCGGATGTCGGGTGTAAAGGTCGAGGGCCGGTCGCCGGCCGAAGCCCCCGAAGTTCCGGTCGAAACGGAGATTCCGGCTGCCGCTGGGCCTGTTGTCGAGGAGCCGGCCGAACCGGCTGCAGCCGTACCCAAACGCAGAGGGCGCAAACCTAAAAGCGCCGAGGAGTCGGAAGCACCGATTGTCGAAACGGGCGTCGTCGCAGAGCCGCCCGTAACGGAACCGGCACCCCGCATCCGTGAAGAACGGACGGAGGTAATTACCAAAGACGATTTCATCGGTGAAATCGAGGGCGAAGGCGTCCTCGAAATCATGCCCGACGGATACGGGTTCCTCCGGTCGGCCGATTACAACTACCTCAATTCGCCCGACGATGTCTACGTATCTCCTTCTCAGATCAAGCTTTTCGGCCTGAAGCCGGGCGACACGGTGGGTGGTCTGATCCGTCCACCCAAGGAGGGTGAGAAGTATTTCCCGCTGACGAAAGTGAACGAGATCAACGGTCTCGATCCCGAGTATATCCGCGACCGCGTGCAGTTCGAGTTCATGACGCCGCTCTTCCCGAGCGAGAAGTTCTGTCTGACGGGCAAAGGGCACAACAGCCTTTCGAACCGCGTGGTCGACCTCTTTTCGCCGATCGGAAAAGGACAGCGCGGCCTGATCGTCGCTCAGCCCAAAACGGGTAAGACGATGCTCATGCAGTCGCTCATCAATGCCATTGCCGACAATCATCCCGAGGTCTACATCATCGTCCTGTTGATCGACGAACGTCCCGAGGAGGTGACCGAAATGGCGCGCAACGCCAAAGCCGAAGTCGTGGCGTCGACCTTCGACGAACAGGCTTCCCGCCATGTCAAGGTGGCCGAGATGGTGCTCGATAAGGCGAAACGAATGGTCGAATGCGGTCACGACGTAGTGATCTTCCTCGACTCGATCACCCGTCTGGCGCGGGCCTACAACTCGGTGCAGCCGGCTTCGGGCAAGGTGCTGTCGGGCGGTGTGGATGCCAATGCGCTGCATAAACCCAAGCGGTTCTTCGGCGCGGCGCGTAACACAGAGGAGAAGGGGTCGCTGACCATTATCGCCACGGCGCTCATCGACACCGGTTCGAAGATGGACGAGGTGATCTTCGAGGAGTTCAAGGGTACGGGCAATATGGAGCTGCAACTCGACCGCAAGTTGGCCGACAGGCGTATCTATCCGGCCGTGAACGTCACCGCTTCGGGTACGCGGCGCGAGGATTTGCTGTTGCAGCGCGAGGTGATGTCCCGCACATGGATCCTGCGCAAATATCTGTCGGACATGACGACGGTCGAGGCGATGGAGTTCTTGGAGAAGCAGATGAACATGACCGCTTCGAACGAGGAATTTCTGGCTACGATGAACCAATAAACTGCAATACAATGAAGAGACTTTGGTTGTTCGTCCTCTGCGCCGGCTCTTTGCAGGCAGTCTTCGGATGGGGACAAAAGGGACACGACGTAACGGCGTATATCGCCGAATGCAACCTGACGCCCGAAGCGGCGCAGGAGGTGGACCGCATACTCAACGGCCACTCTCCGGTATATTATGCCAATTGGCTGGACAATGCCAGCCATACGCCCGAATACGATTATACGCGAACGTGGCATTATGCCAACATCGACGAGGGGCATACCTACGAAACGATGGTCAAAGAACCGGCCGGCGATGTCGTAACGGCCGTGACCGATCTGGTCGCCAAGCTCAAAAGCGGTGCGCTTTCTCCCGAAAAGGAGACCGAAGCGTTGAAGATGCTGGTCCACTTGGTCGGAGACATGCACTGTCCGATGCATGCGGGACACCAGAGCGACCTGAGCGGAAATAGGATTCCGATGACCTTCTTCGGCCACCCGACGAATCTGCACTCCATCTGGGATACGTCGCTGCCCGAAGCCGCTCACAAGTGGAGTTATACCGAATGGCAGAACCAGATAGACCGTCTGTCGGACGACGAGGCGACGCTCATCGAGAGCGGTACGCCGAAAGAGTGGTTCATGGAGACAGCCGAGCTGAGTAAGGCGATCTACGAGGAGACACCCGAAGGGACGAACGTATCGTACGATTATGTGGATAAATTCACGCCGCTCATCGAACAGCAGTTCGTCAAAGGCGGTCATCGGTTGGCCAAACTGCTCAACGGAATCTACAAATAACCGATTTCCTGAAACGAATAAGGCCCGCTATACAGCGGGCCTTATTAATTGATGGACGATGCTTACACCTCCAGATCGACGTCGAACTTCTCGTGCCACGGGAGTCCCTGTTCTCCCAGTTCGGCGAGGAACGGATCGGGATCGAACTCCTCGACGTTGAAGACACCGGCGCCGCGCCACAGTCCTTTGGCCCACATCGAAGCGCCCAGTGCCGCCGGAACACCCGTCGTGAAACTTACGGCCTGCGTACCGGTCTGCTTGAAAGCCTGTTCGTGGTCGCAGTTGTTGTAGATATAATAGGTGCGCTCCTTACCGTCCTTCACGCCGCGGATGCGGCAGCCGATCGAGGTCTGACCATGATAATTGGCGCCCAGCGACTTGGGATCGGGCAGTACGGCCTTGAGGAACTGGATCGGAACGATCTCCACACCGTTGTACATAATCGGATCGATACGCGCCATGCCGATGTTCTGAATCACGCGCAGGTGGGTAAGATACTCCTGCCCGAAGGTCATCCAGAAACGGGCGCGGCGGATCGTGGGGTAGTTCTTGACGAGCGACTCCAGCTCCTCGTGGTAGATGACGTAGGACTCGCGCTCGCCGATCTCGGGGTAATTCAGCCCCTTGTGAATCTCGTGCGGCTCGGTGGTGACCCACTTGCCGTTTTCGTAGTAACGGCCCTTCTGCGTCACCTCGCGGATGTTGATCTCGGGGTTGAAGTTCGTGGCGAAAGCCATGCCGTGATTTCCGGCATTGCAGTCCACGATATCGAGGTAATGAATCTCGTCGAAATGATGCTTGGCGGCGTATGCCGTGAAGATCGCCGTCACGCCCGGGTCGAATCCGCAGCCGAGAATCGCCGTGAGACCCTTTTCGCGGAAACGATCCTGATAGGCCCACTGCCACGAATATTCGAAATGCGCTTCGTCCTTGGGTTCGTAGTTGGCCGTATCGAGGTAATTGACGCCGCACTCGAGACAGGCGTCCATGATCGTGAGGTCCTGATAGGGCAGGGCTACATTGATGACGATATCAGGTTTGAAGGCACGGAACAGTTCGCACAGTTCGGGGACACTGTCGGCATCGACCTGAGCGGTTTTTACACGATCGCCACCGATCGCCGCCGCAACGGCGTCGCACTTCGACTTGGTGCGGCTGGCCAGCATCACGTCGGTAAAAACAGGATTGGCCGCCACCTTCTGCGTTACGACCGTGCCGACGCCGCCTGCGCCGATAATCAAAGCTCTACACATACATTTATAGGTTTGAAGTGAATTCTTATTTTCAGTAGTACAAAAATATCGTTTTATTTTGGTAAAACAAAAATATTCCCTACATTTGCACCACCAAATCGGAAGAACATTGTTTCGGATGTTTGGCAGGTGTTGAATCCGTAGCTCAGCTGGTAGAGCACAACACTTTTAATGTTGGGGTCCCGGGTTCGAGCCCCGGCGGGTTCACCGAAAAAAAGAACCGATAATCACGTGATTATCGGCTCTTTTTTTTTGTTTTTGGATACTCTGTGTCTCTGTAATGATATCCTGCGAAAATTTGCGTATGTTGAAATTACGCCTGTCTTTTACTGCGTGAATATCTGATTTAACCCATTTGATATCGCCGGCAGCTTATAAAAGTTACGGGACTATTACGCAGTACAGCCGTTCGAAAGCTGCAATGTCGCGCCGCTTTTTCAGTCGAGATCAAGCGGTTCAGAGGAGTTTGCGATCGTCTGCGATGGACGAAAATCCCCATTTATGGGTATTTGGCGCATGATGAAAAGTCGTTATCTTTGCATCAAACAAAGTCTTTATGCACAGACTCGGAAAATATACGGCTTCAGACCGGATGAGCGATCTGGTATGCGGGAATTATCACATCCTGCTTATCATGAGCCGTTTCGGCATCGCGCTGGGATTCGGCGACCGTACGGTGGACGAGGTATGCCGCCACAGCGAAGTCGACACGACGACGTTTCTCGCCGTAGTCAATCTGCTCTACGACGAAGGGACGACGAGTGCCGATTGCCGGAACATATCGCTCGATGCGTTTCTGCGCTATCTGCACAATTCACACGACTACTTTCTGCAATACCGCCTGCCGGATATCCGGCGCAAGCTGACCGCAGCCGTCGCCTGCGGCCGTAACGAGATCGCGGACGCCATCGTCCGGTTCTTCGACGACTATGCGGCCGAAGTGCATAAGCATATGATGTATGAGGAAGAGACGGTCTTCCCCTATGTGCGCCATCTGCTTTCGGGCGACTGTCCGGCAGGGTACGACATCGAAACCTTCCACCGCCAGCACGATCAGATCGAGGCGAAGCTGACGGAGCTGAAAAATATTCTGATTAAATATTACCCCTCTTTGGAGAGTTGCGGGAAGGAGATGAACAGCGTGTTGTTCGACATCTTCCTCTGCGAGTCCGAACTGACCTCTCACAACGACCTTGAAAACCGGCTTTTCATCCCGTCGGTCGCCGAAGTCGAACGTAAAACCCGCGACGCACGATGAGCACCTTCCTGAAAATCGTCGTAGCCGAGCCTTCGCTGCTTCTGCGCAGCGGCATGAGCTACGTCCTGCGGCGGTTGACATCGTTCGACGTGCAGGTCGTCGAGACGGGGGAGCCGGAGCTGCTCGAGAAGCTGATCGACGAAGAGTCGCCCGACATCGTGATCATCAATCCGTCGCTGGCGGACGAAGAGATGCTCCGGCGTATGCAGCAGCAGTCGCTGCGGTTGATCGCCCTGCAAAGTGCCTTGGCCGACGCCCGCCTGATGCAGCATTTCGACGCCGTCGTATCGATCTACGACACCGCCGAGCAGATCAAGGAGAAACTTCGGTCGGTTTGCCGGTCACGCAGTGAAGAGGCATCGCAGGAGTTGCTGAGCGCCCGCGAGAAGGAGATCATTGTCGGCGTAGTGAAGGGATTGACCAACAAGCAGATCGCCGAGTACCTGTTTATTTCGACGCATACGGTCATCACGCACCGGCGCAACATTGCAGCCAAGTTGCAGATACACTCTCCGGCAGGTTTGACGATCTACGCGATCGTGAACAAGCTGGTCGAACTGAATGATGTGAAAAATACGATTTACAACAGCGAGGGGCAATAACTGCCGTTATTTTTGAATTTTGTTAAGTGGCGCTGCGCCCGGGGGTCTCCCGGGCGTTGTCGTCGTTACTCCATTGCACTCTTGATTCCGTAGCGGATCAGCAGGATATTGACCGGATAGGAGCAGATGAAACCGCACAGCATACCGATCTGCATACTGAACCAGAAACTCCATGTCGTGCGTTCCGCCATCATGCCGGGCCACAGAGCGATCGTGAGCGCCATCCAGCCGTACATACCCACCTGCCACGCTGTCAGCGAGAGAAAATCGGCCTTCACCGCCTGTTCGAAAGCCTTCGATTTCGGGGTCTGCCGCATGGAACGGATCGCCGAGAATTGGAAATAGATGCCCAGCACGAGCGCCAGCAAATAATCGAAGACCCAGCTTCCCAGCACGAAACTGCCGCCGACAGCGATCGGAACGAAGTAGAGAAATCCTTCGCCGATCAGATCGGCCAAGGTGCAGCCGGCGCCGCAATGCAGCGTCGAGCGTACGACCGACCGCCAGCCGGAATGTTTCGCCGGCATCCGCATCCCCTCCATTCCGGCCATCGACGTCATGGCGGATTCCGGCTGCATGGACATTTCATGCGCAGCGGGCGGTTCCGTATCGGACGGCATTTTCATTTCATGCAGCATCTCGCCGGAGGTCGTTGGTTTCGCGCGGCCGAGTCGACGATAGAGCCAGATGCCGAGCACGCCGGCTCACAATCCGGTCAGTACCTATACGCTCCGCATGATGGGCATCGGCTGCGGATGATGCCGCAGATCGAAGAGGACGTAGAGCGCGCAGAGGCATCCGGCGATGACGAACAGTGCAGGAACGATGTTGAACGTTGACATGATACGACGACAGTTTGACGCTGAGAGTCAGTGCAAGCGCTGTGCCGTTCTTGCGGCTCGCTCAGCATGACAGAAATGCGTGCTATCCAGCAGGCGGCCGATGAATTGTCATCCTGAGGAGGAATCCTTTGAGGATTCCGACGTGAGGATCAAATGCGATTGCGTAGGCGGTCGCGCTTCGGCATAACAGAAAACGGTCGATGCTCACGCTCGCCTTGCAGCTCGCTCAGCATGACAATTGACGTTTGCTTTTGCGCTCGGCTTGCTCGCTTTGCGGGATTTCATCCCGCGTAGATAGGTCGCGCCTCGGCAAACCCGCAAACAAGTTTGCTTTTGCGCTCGGCTTGCACTATCTTTGTCCGAAAACACAAATAAGCATCCGATGGATTTTGTTCTCGAAGAGCGGGTGGAAAAGGCCCGCGGCCTGTTTCGGCAGGGATATAACTGTTCACAGTCCGTATTCTTGGCATACAGCGACCTGCTGGGCATCGACCCGACGCTCGCCGCGACCCTTTCCGGCCCGCTGGGCGGTGGGATGGGACGTTTGCGGGAGGTATGCGGAGCCGTGAGCGGCATGTCGCTCATCGCCGGATTTCTCGCGCCCTGTCCCGATCCGGCCGAACGGCAGGCCAAGGCTGCCACCTATGCGCTCGTGCAGCGGTTCGCCGAACGTTTTCGTGCCGAAAACGGCGCTATCGTCTGTCGTGAACTGTTGGGACTTACCTGCCGGAAGGAGGAGCCCCAGCCTGCGGAGCGGACGGCCGAATACTACAAAAAACGCCCCTGCGTCGAGCTGGTAGCGTGCGCCGCACGTATCGTCGGAGAGCACCTGCAACAGAAGCCATCCGTCCGGTCTGGAGAGTGATCGTTCTCGACCGATACGGGCCACATTGGATCATTCCGACGGCCGGAACCGAAATAATTTGTAAAAAACCTCTTATGAACTGGATTATACTGGTCGTCGCCGGACTGTTCGAGACGGCTTTCGCCTTTTGCTTAGGCAAGATGAAAGAGACGGATGGAAATACGTCCGCAGGGTGGGCGGTAGGATTCGTCGTTTGTCTGGCAATCAGTATGCTGCTCCTGATGAAAGCGACGAAGACGCTGCCGATCGGTACGGCATATGCCGTATGGACCGGAATCGGGGCTGTCGGCACGGTGGTCATGGGAATCCTGTTTTTTAAAGAGCCGTCCACCTTCTGGCGCCTCTTCTTTCTGATGACGCTTGTCTGTTCGATCGTCGGCCTGAAGTTCGTCTCGGAATAGAAAAGGCGAAGAGCCGTTTTCAAAAACGACTCTTCGCCTTGTTTTCCGCTCCGAAGCGAGCAGATCATTTGGCGGCAGTCCAATTGAATTCGGTACTGATCGTCTTACCTTTTTCGTCGGTGACCGTCAGTGTAAATTTGTGTGACTTGCTCAGCGTAGGTTGCGATTCGAAGGTCAAAAAGAAGATCGGATTCAGCAGCGTCAGATCACGGCTGTCGATCTCGGAAAGGCGCATATAGAGCGGTGAATCGTTGGAGCCGTACCAGATGTAAAGTTGATTCTGCTCATAAAAAGGAGGTGCATTTTTCCAATCGAACGTTTTCGTATAGCCGCTTTGGATGTAATCATAGGGGGATGCACCTGCAAGGAACGTAATATCCGCCAACGAAGCACCGGCTTTGTGCCGCTCGTCAAAATCGCTGTCGCTCACGAGGTCAATTGTGGTGAGAGTACTGGCGATGGCTTGGGTCGAATGCGGAACGATTTCCCGATTGTAGCTTCTGTCGTTGTAATAGGTGCACAACGAATTTCCGGAAAGGGTTTTCCCTTGACCGACGACACTGAGATATTTCGAATTTCCCCGAACCGATAAATTCTCGACCTCGATGTAGTCTTGGATATAGCATACGGAGTATTGTGCTCCTGATATCTGGTCATCTTTACGAACCGTATCGCATGATCCGAAAAACAGAACCGAAATAATCAACGCTATCGATATAACTGATTTCATAATTGTAAATAGGTTATGGGTGAATATTCGGAATCATTTTAAGTAGAAATCGGTAGTAGCCCGCAGCCCCTTCCCAATAGGAAGTCGACCGAACTTCCGGCCCTGCTATCGTATTGAAAGCATCTGCCAGATAATAACCGTCGTCTTGACCGTTCCATCCCCAATTGCAATGATATAAATATCGCTTTTCCATTTCCGTCTTGGCCAACGTCCCATTATAAAGGTAAGTGTATATGTATCTCGTTTGAGTCATACTTCCGTCTATTACCCATGTATGTCCGTTGGTGTGATTATAATGTGTTACAGGGACACCCATTACTTTGTCTAAAACCGTTTGTCTTCTGGCGTATCCTGTTACGAGTATAGGCTTTTCGGCATTACAATTCAAGTTTTGCAGCGAGCCCACCGATGCGTATCCGAAATTCCGAAACGTTCTTGTTACATTATCCATACTGGCACCGCTGGCGTCCACACCGTAATTCATATTCAAGTTTTCCGGCCTGCCTAAATCCGCGACAAGTCTGGCAGCCATGTCAAGCGCCTCAGCAGGTTCATAATCGTATCGATACCGATAATTCCGCATGATATTCCAATCATAAGCCGTGCCGTTATAGGTATGATTATATCCGTAATAATACATGATTTGAGCGACGGCTACTGCAACGCATCCGACAAGCGCTTTCTCACCGTTACTCGTATAACAATATCTGTTCAATGGATCGCCTTGCCCCCATGAACAATTTAGTTCCCGCTCATTATATTCTCGTGTAATTTCCCAGTCGGAATACTCGACGTAATCGGCATCGATATCGGGGTCATAACCGTCATCTCCATCGTCGCTCAAAACGACGGGTTCGCCACTATCATTATAAACTGGCAACCTTGTTTTGAGTTGATAATAGGTATCTGCATTCGATAAAAAAATAGCGAGTCCCGGATTATCAATCCCTTTCGCAGGATCGAGACGGCCGCTCTCTACGAATGCGAGAATATCGTGAACGCGCGTATCTCCCGAAACCAGAGCGTATCCCTTGTTGTCCGAAAAGTTAAACAGGTAAACCAAAGGTTGGCCTTCGGAGAATTCGGCAGATCGGGTCTCTGAAAAACCTCCGAGTGTGATAATCTCTGTAATCTCTCGCGGTTTGCCGGATCGTGTTTGCATATCGAACTCATCCATGAATTTCAGTAAATTGGATGTTGCTTGCTCGACAGATACGTATGTAGACGGTTCTTGAGCAACAGTTGTTGACTCAATAAAATCTTTTTCATTTTTCGTGCAACCTTGTATCAAGATTAACGAAATAAAAGAGAATAATAAAAAGCCGTTGATTTTTTTCATGGCAAATAGTTTTAAGATTGTTTAAATATACAAAATATTCCTGAATTCCATGCATTTGCGGTAAAAAAAACAAAGAGGGCGGGGCGAAAAAAAACGGCGGGGATTCGAATCCCCGCCGGTAACCATTAAATTTTTCCGACCGCTTACTCCACCTCGATCAGCACGGCGTCGGTCTGTACGTTGTCGCCGGTCTTCACCAGAATCTGTTTCACCGTTCCGGCATAGTCCGAAGTGATGGCGTTTTCCATCTTCATCGCTTCGAGCACGGCGACCTCCTGACCGGCCTTGACGCTGTCGCCGACCTTGACCTTGATCTCCAGAATACGACCCGGCAGCGGCGCATTGACCGTATTGCCCGTGATCGGCAGCTCGGCTGCGGAAACTTCAGCGGCTTTCATCTCCTCCTTCGGAGCTTCGGCTGCTTTCTTCGCCTCGTATGCCTTCTCTTTAACGCCCGTCAGATAGGTTTTCGCCACCATCGGGAACAATTCGAGCAGCAGCACCTCCTTCTCGTTCTCGGCGAGCTTCACGCCCCCGGCTTCGGGCAATTCGGGGTTGGGCTGCATCTGATATTTCGAAGTATCGTAGGGCGTCTCCTCACGCACGCCGGCGATCTTCAGACGGAATTCGGGATCGACCGGAACAGGTGTCTTGCCGTATTCGCCCTTGACGAGTCCCACGAACTGCGAACTCTTGGTGGTGTACATCGGGCGGCCGGCCTTCTCGTCCATCGCGCAGGCGACAGCCTGTGCACCGACGATCTGCGACGTGGGCGTCACCAGCGGCGGCAGACCCGCGGCCAGACGCACCGTCGGAATCAGCTCCATGGCACGGGGCAGAATCTCTTCGGCCTTGAGCTGCTTGAGCTGTGCGACCATGTTGGAGTACATGCCGCCCGGGATCTCGGCGTTCTTCACCAGTTCGTTGGGAGCGGGGAAGCCGAAATGGGCTTCGATCTTGTGGCAGGCCGCCAGCAGTGCCGCTTCGTCGCCGGCCTTGGCCGCTGCGATCGCCTTGTCGAATTCGGTGTCGATCTCGGCGGGCAGGGTGTCTTTCAACGGATCGAAGGCTTTCGGTGCAGGTTTCTCGGCTCCGAAGACCGACAACTCCAGCTCCTTACGGATGCCTTTCAGTTCGCCGTTGATCTTCGCTACGGCTTCCATATTGGCTTGCAGCTCGATGCCGAGCTTCTTGCAGAAGACGTAGATCAGTTCGATGGCCGGAGCTCCCGTGCCTTCTGCGAAGTACCAGCAGTTGGTATCGACGATGTCCACTCCCGCCAGAATGGCGCTCAGCACGGATGCAAGGCCGTAACCCGGGGTGCAGTGCGTGTGGAAATCGATCGGAACATCGATATGCTGCTTGAGCAGTTTGATCAGACCGCTGACGCGCATCGGAGGAATCAGTCCCGACATATCCTTGATCGTAATCATATCGGCGCCGAGTGCGGCCATCTGTTTCGCTTTATCGAGGAAATAGGCGTCGGTAAAGACCGGCTGGGGATTCTTCTTACCGGTCAACCGCGCGAAGAATCCCAGTTCGGGATATTTCGGATCGACCGTATAGCAGACTGCGCAATCAGCGATGCCGCCGTACTGCTTGACATATTTGATGGTCGACTTGACGTTGTTCACGTCGTTCAGCGCATCGAAGATACGCATGATGCCCAAGCCGCTCTGGATGGCGTTGCGGCAGAATCCGTCGATAATCTGATCGGTATAGGGAGCGTATCCGAAGAGATTGCGGCCGCGCGAGAGGGCGGTCAGTTTCGACACGTCGCCCACCGCCTTGTAAATCGTTTCGAGACGGGTCCACGGATTTTCATTCAGATACCGCATCACCGAATCAGGCACTGCGCCGCCCCATACTTCCATCGCATAGAAATTTGCATCCTTGTAATAGGGTAGGCATCGATCGATTTGCGCCTGCGTCATACGCGTTGCAAACGACGACTGTTGTCCGTCGCGCAGCGTCAGATCCCGGATCTTGAGAGTTTTTGCCATAATAACAATAAAGTTAATTTTGATGAATTTACGTATTCAGATCGATTTGCTGTTATTTTTATAACAAATGTAACCAATTTCTTTTATTAAACAAATAAAACAGCAAAAAAGATAACACAATCTTCGGATTTTTCGCATTCTCTCTGCAATCCGTAACGATCTGCCGATTTCGGCTCCGCTTCCGCATGGCGGAAACGCGGAAAATAGTATGCTTGTCCGTCATTTCAATTGCTTGTTTATGGAGTTTTTTCTCGGCAGCGCAAAGCCATGTCGGCAGTTCGCCGCGTGGGACGGCGGCGGACTGCATCTTGCATACGCTCTTGCAGTTCAGGCCACCGGCGGCGAATTGCCGATAAGCAACGTATTTTATGTGAAAAAAGGTATGAGGCATTTTTGCGGGTAAGCATTAATTTTTTTACTAACTTTGTTCTCTTGGAGCGAGGTGCGCTCCGCCCGAACTTAAAAACTACTTCATGACCCCCGCAGCAGTCATCCTCACGGTCGCCGTCTATATCGCCGTCCTGTTCGTCGTCGCATACTTTTCGGGCCGCAAGGCCGACAACGCCGGCTTTTTTACAGGCAACCGCCGTACTCCTTGGTTCATGGCCGCTTTCGCCATGATCGGGGCCGCCATGTCGGGCGTGACGTTCATCTCGGTACCCGGATCGGTTGCCGCCGACTCCTTCTCCTATATGCAGATGGTGCTGGGCTTCACAGTAGGGCAGATGGTCGTCGCCTTCGTGCTGATTCCGCTCTTCTACAAGTTGAAGGTGGTGTCGCTCTACGAGTATCTCGACGACCGTTTCGGCGTCAGTTCGCACCGCACCGGAGCGTGGTTCTTCTTCATCTCCAAGTCGCTGGGCGCGGCACTGCGCGTCTATGTCGTCTGCGCCGTCATGCAGCTGCTCGTCTTCGATCACTACGGACTGCCGTTCTGGATCAACATGGTCGTCACGATGTTCTTCGTCTGGCTCTATACACAGCAGGGCGGTGTCAAATCGCTGATCTGGACCGATACGCTCAAAACGGTCTGTCTGGTTGCGAGCGTCGTGCTCTGCATCGTCTTCATCGTCCGCGAACTGGGGCTGTCATTCCCCGCAGCGCTCGAAGCCGTGCAGCAGAGTCCCTATTCGCAGGTCTTCTTCTTCGACGATCCCCGTTCGGCGCACTACTTCTGGAAGATGTTCTGGGCGGGTGTCTTCACGCTGATCGCCATGACGGGACTCGATCAGGACATGATGCAGCGCAACCTGAGCTGCGCCTCGCCGCGCGACTCGCAGAAAAATATCGTACTGACGGCCCTGAGCCAGATGGTGGTCATCTACCTCTTCCTGATGCTGGGTGTCTTTCTCTATCTCTATATGGAGGCCAACGCCCTCGCAATGCCCGAAAAGAGCGATCAGGTCTTCTCGCTCGTGGCCGTCGGCAGCGGCCTGCCCGTGGCTGTCGGCATCCTTTTCGTAATAGGGTTGATCTCGAGCACCTATTCGGCGGCAGGTTCGGCGCTCACGGCGCTCACCACCTCCTTTACAGTCGATATTCTGGAGGGCACACGCCGCTACGACGACCGGCGGCTGACCCGTATCCGCCGGCGCGTGCACGTCGGCATGGCGGTATTTATGGGATTGCTGATCCTCTGTTTCGAGGCTTTCGGCAACGACAGCGTCATCAACCTCGTCTACAAGGTGGCCAGCTACACCTATGGCCCGATTCTGGGAATGTTCGCCTTCGGCATATTTACCCGCTGGAAGGTACGCGACCGGTGGATGCCGCTCGTGGCCGTCGCAGCGCCGCTGCTGAGTGCACTGCTGCAATATGCGGCCCGTGTGTGGTGGAACTACCATATCGGTTTCGAATTATTAATCTATAACGCCCTGTTCACCCTGCTGGGCATGTTGCTGCTGGTTCGTAAAAAAGATGAAAAATAGACTCCTTATCCTGTTCCTGCCGCTGCTGCTGTCGGTTGCACCGGCCGCCGCCAAAGGCATCTCGGCCGAAAAGCAAAAAGAGATTTCCCAGATGCTCACCCGCATTCTCGACCGCGAGGTGCTCGGCTGCAAGACGAACATCACGCAGGTCGTCGATGCGGGCAACCGTCTGACGTTCTATGCCTCGATCGGTATGTCGTATTACCCTTTTCGGGAGGAGAACGTGGCGGCGATCTACGACTCGATCCGCAGCGTGCTGCCCGCTTCGCTCGCCCGCCGGCGGCTGTCGCTCGTGACGGACAAGCACACCATCGAAGAGCTGATTCCGCAGATTTATCGCGGCGGCAGTCGGGGCAAGACCTTCACCAACCGCTCGGACCGTCCGCTGGTGACGCGCCTGTCATCGCCCGTGCAACCGACGCACGGACTTACGGGACGCCATATCGCGATGTGGCAGAGCCACGGCCGTTATTTCGATCAGGAGGAGAACCGTTGGCGCTGGCAGCGTTCGCGGCTGTGGGAGACCTGCGAAGACCTCTACACCCAAAGTTACGTCGTTCCCTATCTGGTGCCGATGCTCGAACGGGCAGGCGCCAACGTGCTGTTGCCGCGCGAGCGTGACGTGCAAACCGAAGAGGCGATCGCCGACAACGACGCAGGCGTGGACGAAGGATCGTCCTACCTCGAAGTTACGGGCGATCGCCGCTGGTTCGACGCTGGAGCGGGATTTGCACATAAGCGCGAGGTCTATGTCGAATGCGAAAATCCCTTTACGGAGGGCACCGCGCGCGGCGTACAGACCGTGACCGACGGACACGAGAGCCGTGCCGAATGGAGTGCCGATCTGCCCGCAAGCGGCGAATACGCAGTCTACGTCTCCTACAAGACTGTCGACCGCAGTTCGGAGGATGCCCTCTACACGGTGCACCATCTGGGCGGCGAGAGCCGTTTCGCCGTCAATCAGACCATGGGCGGCGGCACATGGATCTATCTGGGAACGTTCCGCTTCGCGGCGGGACAGAATCCGGCGGTGGTCACGCTGAGCAACCGCTCGTCGAAGAAAAACCACGTCGTGACAGCCGACGCCGTGAAGATCGGCGGCGGCATGGGCAACATCGCCCGCACGCCCGCTGCGGAACTCCGCACGCAGGACACCGAATACTTCTGCGAGCCGAGCGGCTATCCCCGTTTCTGCGAGGGCGCCCGCTACTGGCTGCAATGGGCGGGATTCCCCGAAACGGTCTACCGCCAGAAAGAGGGGTTGGATGACTACAAGGAGGATTATATGTCGCGCGCCCACTGGGTCAATGCGCTGATGGGCGGCTCCGAACGGCTGCCCGACGAGGAGGGGCTGCATATCCCCGTCGACATGGCGCTGGCCTTCCACTCCGACGCCGGCGTGCGCCGCAACGACGAGACGATCGGTACGCTGGGTATCTTCTTCACGCAGGAGAACAAGGGACGCTTCGAAGGGGGCGCCAGCCGCTATCTGTCGCGCGATCTGACGGATCTGGTGATGAGCCAGATCGTCGGTGACATCCGTGCCACCTTCGAACCCCAATGGCGCCGGCGCGGACTGTGGAACCGTTCCTACTACGAAGCACGTGTGCCTGCCGCTCCCACGATGCTGCTCGAACTGCTGTCGCACCAGAATTTCGCCGACATGCGCTACGGCAGCGATCCGCGTTTCAAGTTCCTCGTATCGCGTGCCATCTACAAGGCGATTTTACGTTATATCTCCTTCCAGTACGGACGGCCCTGTATCGTCCAGCCCCTGCCCGTCGAAGGGTTCTCGGCGACCTTTACCGAACGCGACGACGAGGTGCGGCTGCAATGGCACGGCGTGGAGGACCCGCTCGAAGAGAGCGCTTCACCGACGGGATACGTCCTTTACACCCGCATCGGCGACGGCGATTTCGACAACGGCGTGCCGGTCGGCGGAACGTCGACCGTCGTACGGCAGGAACCGGAGGTGATTTACAGCTACCGCATCACGGCGACCAATGCCGGCGGCGAAAGTTTCCCGAGCGAGACGCTCTCGGCGGCTTGGACGCCCGAACCGAAGGGGCGCGTGCTGGTGATCAACGGCTTCGACCGCGTGAGCGCGCCGCTGAGTATTCAGGGCGATTCGCTGGCGGGGTTCTACCGCCGGCTGGACAGCGGGGCGGCCGACCGTCGCGACATCTCCTTCATCGGCGAGCAGCGGGTGTTCGACCGGCGGCTCTCCGAAGCGGAGAACGACGAGGAGGCGCTCGGATCGTGTTACAGCGACTACGCTACGCAGGTACTCGGAGGCAATACGTTCGATTACCCGCGCCTGCACGGCGTTTCGATCCTGCGGGCAGGCTACTCCTTCTGTTCGACCTCAGCCGCGGCATTGGCAGCGGGGGAGGTGAAGACCGACGATTACTTCTTCATGGATGTGATTCTCGGCAAACAGCGCTCCGTCGAAATGGGACGCGGTACGAGCGGCGTCGAATTCCGCGTCTTTCCCGAAGGATTGCAGCGCGCGCTGCGCGATTTCACAGCTTCGGGACGTTCGCTCTTCCTGTCGGGCAGCTTCATCGCCACCGACCCGTGGCAGTCGTCCGCAGCGACGGACGACGAGCGCGCCTTCGTGAAATCGGTTTTGCGGTACGGTTATCGCGGCGGGCAGGCTTCGCGAAGGGGCGAGGCGCGCGTCGTCGCTTCGCCGGCGCGGATGGCGCGCGATCGTTACTATTTCAATACAGAGCCATGCCGCGATTTCTATTCCGTCGAGGCGCCCGACGCACTCGCTCCGGTCGAGGGAGGATTCACCGTCATGCGCTACGACGACGGTGACCAGACCGCCGCCGTAGGCTATACGGGCGGCTACCGTTCGCTGGCAATGGGATTCCCCTTCGAAGCGATTGTCGACGAGGGCCAGCGGGATCGGCTGATGCGGCAGATCATGGATTTTCTCGAACCACGTAAATAACAAATTAACAATATATTAAATATATTTATCTATTATGTCACTCGAACAACAGATTTCGAAGGGTATCATGGAGGCCATGAAGGCCAAGGAGCCCGTGCGTTTGCAGACGCTGCGCAACATCAAGAAGTATATCATCGAGGCGAAAACCGCCGGTACGGAGATCACCGAACTGCCCGACGCCGACGTGCTGAAGATCATTTCGAAGCTGGCCAAGCAGGGCAGCGATTCGGCGGAGATCTACCGACAACAGAACCGTGCGGATCTGGCGGAAGAAGAGCTGGCGCAGGTCGAGGTATTGCAGGAGTTTCTGCCCAAGCAGCTGTCGCCCGAGGCACTGACCGCAGCGGTCAAGGCTGTCATCGCCGAGGTGGGCGCCACCTCGATGAAGGAGATGGGCAAGGTGATGGGCGTCGCCTCGAAGCGGCTGGCCGGACAGGCCGACGGCAAGGATATCTCGGCCAAGGTCAAGGAACTGCTGAGCTGAGATGACCTTTCCGCATCCGCATAACCTGCGCACCGTTTCGATGCCGCTCGGGATGGTGGTCGGAGCGATGTTCTGCCGGCCGATCGCAGCATTGGAAGCAGCAAGCGACGGGATGATTACCCCGTCGCTTATCTTCCTGATGCTCTTTTTCACCTTCTGCCGCGTCAACGTGCGCAATATGCGGCTGCAACCGCTCCATCTCTGGCTGCTGACAGCGCAGATTCTCTTCAGCATGGCGGTTTACGCAATCCTGCTGCCGTTCAGTCAGACGGTAGCGCAGGGCGGAATGATCTGCGTGCTGACACCGATTGCGATGGCCGCGGTCGTGATCGGCGGGATGCTGGGCGCCGACATCGTTTCGATGACGACCTTCAGCCTGCTCTGCAACATGACCATCGCGCTCGTCGCGCCGGTGATACTTACGCTGACGGGCAACGGCGACTGTTCGCTGGCCGTCATACTGGCCAAAGTCGCGCCGCTGCTGATTCTGCCTTTCGCCGCCGCGCAGGCCTGCCGTGCCCTGACGCCGAAAATCAGCGGCTGGGTAGCCGCTCACAGTCAGATTTCGTTCTACCTATGGCTCGTGTCGCTGACCGTTATCATCGGGCGCACGACGACCTTTATTCTGGATCACCCGGAGGCCGACGGCGCCGTCGAAACCGCATCGGCCGCTGTTGCGCTTGTCATCTGTCTGGTGCAGTTCGCCTTCGGCCGCTGGCTGGGGCGCCGTTACGGCGATGCAGTCGCCGGCGGGCAATCGCTCGGACAGAAGAATACGGTGCTGGCGGTATGGATGGCGCAGTCGTTTCTCGATCCGATCTCGTCGGTAGCCCCGACAGCCTATATTGTCTGGCAGAACTTCGTGAACTCCTACCAGATCTGGAGAAAAGACCGAGAAACAAATCGGTAAATGCCTCCTTTCGGCCGGCATTACGCATATTCCGTCACCCGAACCAGGCGCAGCCGCGCAGTCGAGCAACGGCCGGCGGAATAGCAGGGATCCGACAAAATCAATAGTTCAGCCACGCCTTGAAGGCGGAGATTTTCTCCTCGCTGATCGTGATTTTATCCTTATGAGCGGGTCGTACCGTAACCGACACCTTGCCGTTGAAGTAGGGTTCGATATGGGTGATAGCGCCTACGCTCAACAATATCTGCCGGTTCGCACGGAAAAACCGATCGGGATCGAGCTGTTCTTCAAGACGGGTCAAAGGCAGGTCGACGACATGGTGTTTTCCCTCGTTCGTCACGGCGGTCGTCACCTTGTTTTCCGAATAGAAATAGGCGATCTGCTCGACCTGCAAGGTGCGGAGTTTATCGACGCCGGTAATGAGGAAGCGGGTGCGAAAACGCTTTTCTCGGCGTTGCAGCGCATCGAGCAGCGTATCTAAATAGTTATCGGAATGGGCATACGCTCCTGTGAGCGTTTCGTATTTGCAGATCGCCTCGGCAAGGCGCTGCTCGTCGACCGGTTTGAGAATGTAGTCGATGCTGTTCACGCTGAACGCGCGGATGGCATATTCGTCGTAGGCGGTGGTAAAGATCACGGCAGACGAAGGTTTGGCCAGTGAGAGCAGCTCGAAAGAGGTGCCGTCGGAGAGTTGGATATCCAGAAACAGCAGGTCGGGATGTTTGTTCGCGGCGAACCACTGCACGGCCTCCTCGATAGTGCCCGGCAGCAGCGTGATTTCCCATTCGGGACGCACACGGGCGATCAGCGAATGGAGCAGACGGGCCGCGGGAACCTCGTCTTCGACGATTGCAACACGTAGTTTATTCATTGCAAAGCGGAATTTTTACGATGAAACGGACTTCTGTCTTTTCAATTTCAATCCCCCGTCCGAGTGCCATACGGCAGCGATTATCAAGGTTTTGCAAGCCTACGCCCGTCGAATCGCGGCTTTTGCGGGGGTGCAGCGTATTGGCGAACGTAAGCCACCCGTCGGCTACGCAAAGCGAGATCAGCATCGGCCGAGAGACCGAGACGGCGTTGTGTTTTATGACATTTTCGAGCAGCAGCTGCAACGTCAGCGGCGGCAGCTGCGACTCCGCATACTTCTCCGCGACATGCGTTTCGAAGCGGATGCAGTCGCCCAGTCGTACCCGATGCAGATAGAGGTAGGCTTCGGCGAACTGTAACTCCTCGACGAGCATCACAAACCGTTTCTGCTGGCTTTGCAATACGTAACGGTAGACGTCGGAAAGGTTACGCGTAAATGCCACGGCCCGTGCCGGATCGTATTCGATCTCTGCGACCAGCGTATTGAGGCTGTTGAACAGAAAGTGGGGGTTGAGCTGATTCTGCAATGCCGCATAGCGGGCGGCATTGGTCTCGTCCTGCAAGGCGGCGGAAAGCCGTTGCAGCCGCAGCGTCTTCTGCATCGAATTATTGGCCGACAACAATCCCAGTACGACCAGTTCGACCAGCCACACGAGGATGAGAATCTGTATTCCTCCGTTGGGAAAGATGAAAGGATACTCGGCCCCTACGAGCAGTTTGGCGACGACAAGAAGCACGTAATTGATACCCAACGTCAACCCCACGACGGCCGCGTAGGAGGCTGTCAGCCGCAATTTGCGGCGTCCGTTGAGCAGATATTAGTTGTTGAGCCATGCACTCAGCCGGATAACGAGTCCGCCCAGCAGATTGGACATGACGATGAAAAAGAGGTACATCCACCATGCTCCGAAACGACCGGCAACCTCCTGCGGCAGGTTGGTATAACCGCCCAGCAGCAGACAGGCGAAGATTCCCAGTCCAGAAAAGAGCGTCAGGCGCAGCAATCGATTTTTTCGTTTGTCCGTCATGGCGTAAAAATACGATAAATTCGGTTAATTATATCCGTTTACAGCCTTCAAAAGTTCGGCGAAGTACATTTGCGCGGCGGCCTTGGCCGTTACGTGATTGATCTCGGCGGTCTGGCGATAGACCTGAGCATCGATTACATCCGCGATGGAAACGGCTCCCTCCTCGTATTTCTCCGTGGCACGGCGTTCGTTCTCCTCCGCTTTCGCCAGCGACGAATGCGCCAGCTCTATGCGTCTCTCGGCCTGTGCAAGCGATGTCCATGCCGTATTTCTTTCCAGCTCGATCGTCGTTTCGACTTTGTGCAGGTTGTCCGCGGCCATGCCGATACGGTATTTTCCGGCCTGTTTTTCGCGCCGGCGCTTACCGCCCTCGAAGATCGGAACGGAGACCTGAGCATAAAGCGTATAGTTCGGCGACAGATCGGGGCGGAAATCGTACCCGGGCGAAAAATAGCCGGCGTTCGCCCCCACATGGAGCTGTGGTTTGTATTGGGCGTCATTCAACCGCAGGGAGCTTTGCTCCATCCGAATGTGTTCCTGAGCCATGCGTACTTCGGGCCGCAGTGGCGTGCCATAAGCAGCCGTCGCCGCATTTTCCACCGGCATTACCTCTCCGCCGACGGGTGTGCGGGCATCCAGCGGCTCGCCGATGAGCGAATTGAGCGCCATGCGACCGATCTCGAAATCGCTTTGCATCTGTAGGAGACGATACTCCGCTTCGTTGAGTTTCACCTCGACGGTCAACAGCTCCTGCCGGTCGCTCATCCCCGCTTCGACACGTTCGCGAACGATGCGGGCGAGTTCGGAGACCGAGTTGCGGAAATCCTCGGCAACCTTCATCAATTCGAAACGCGCCACCGCCGTCCAGTATTGCACGTCGGTCTGATAACAGACCAGCGAACGCAGCAACTCCCGCTCCGATTCGGCCAGCAGTTTCCGCGATTCGGCCAGCCGGATCGCCTCGACGATGCGTCCTCCCGTGTAAACGGGCTGAAGCAGCGTGGCCGACGCTCCGTATTTCAGCTCCTCTCCCTGAAACGTCAGCGGTCCGACGCCCGGCAGTCCGGCCGAAAGTTCGAGCGGATTGCCCGTATATTGGAATTCACCTCCGGCCGACAGCTTCGGAACGCGGTCGGCACGTGCGGCACGTTCCAGCTCGATGCCGGATTCGATATTTTTTGCGGCGGCTTTCAGGTCGTCGTTGTAGGCAAGCGCCATCTGCCGGTAACGCACGAGCAGAGAGTCGGGCGTGGGTTGTGCAACGGTCGCGCAGAGGCAGAAAATACCGCACAAAAACAGAATCGTTTTTTTCATCGTTATCGAATCTTTACTTTATAGAAAATGGCGTAGAGCGCCGGAGTGACGAAGAGGGTAAGGCCCGTGGCGAACGTCAGTCCGAAGATGATCGTTGCGGCCATGCCGCCGAACGCCACGTCGAACAGCAGCGGGATCATGCCGGCGATGGTTGTGGTGGCGGCCATCAGTACGGGCCGCGTACGCGATACGGTGGCCTCGACGATAGCCCGCTGCAACGAAGCGCCCGTGCGATGCTGCACGTTGATCTCGTCGATGAGTACGATGACGTTCTTGATAATCATGCCCAGCAGCCCCAGCCAGCCGGCAATCGGGAAGAACCCGAAATCGAATCCCGTAAGCAGCAGGCCGACGGCGATGCCGATCAGCGACAGCGGCAGCACGCAGAGGATGATGATCGGTTCGCGGAAATTACCGAACAGCGCCACGAGGATAACAATGAGCATCAGGAACGCCAGCGGGAAGTACTTCATCAAAGCCTCCATCGCCTCGTTCTGATCCTTGAACTGCGAATCCCAGAAAAACGAGTAGCCTTCAGGCAGTTCCATCGCCTCGATTTCACCGCGAATCTCGCCGTGAACTTCGGCCATCGTGGCGCCGGGCTGCACGCCGCACATCGCCGCCATCGACAACTGACGGTTGTAGGTGCGGATCTGGGGATATTCCCACGCCGTTTCGATCTTGCGCGTCAGCTGCGACAGGGGCGCCGACTGCTCGCCGTTCCAAACCGGAAAGTCGCCCAAATCGGTCACTTCACCCACGTCGGACTTGAGCAGCACGGGAACCTGCTTCTCGTCGTCGCGGTAGATGCCCACGGGCAGGCCGTCGCCGATGGACTTCACCGACTCCATCATCGCCGACTTCGTAATACCCATCGCTCCGGCACGCACGGGGTCGTAGTCGGGGCGGATCATCATCGACATATTCACCCACTCGTTGCGGGCGTCGGCGACTTTGGGATTGCGCCGCATGATCCCGATGGCCACGCCTGCAAGCGAATCCAGCACGGCGGCATCGGGTCCGAGAAAACGCGCCTCGATAACCGCTTCGGTCAGCGGGCTTAATTCGAACTTGTTGACCTTGATGAGCGGTTCGGGATAACGCAGGCGGATCGAGTCCTGCAACAGTTTATGCAGGGAGCGCGACTCTTTCGAGGTATGGCACTTCACCAGCAGCTGCGCATAGTTCGACTGCGGGCCGAAAGCCACGTTCGAAAGGTAGTAGCGGGGCGGTGTGCGTCCGACGTAGGTGGAAACGGTCTCCACTTGGTCGAATCCCCCGATATAAGAAGCCATATCGGAGGCCGTCGCATCGGTCTTTTCGATGCGCGTACCCTCGGGCAGCCACATATCGAGTGTGAAATACGGTTTGTCGAGCGCCGGAACGAAAACCTTCGGGATAAAGCGGAAACTCCATGCAGAGACGATCAGCGCCAGCGCCAAGATACCGACGGTGACATACCTATGTCCGATGACAAACCGCAGTGCGGCACGGAACCGGTCGTACATCCTGCCGCTGAAGAGCGTCGCCTTCAGCTCTTCGGGACGCGGACGGCGCACGAACTCCTGCATGAAGAACGGAGTTTGCGTCATGGCGAATACCCAGCTGAACATCAGCGAGACACCGATCACAGCCACCAGCGACGAGAGCAGCTCACCCGTGATATGGGGCGAATAGTAGATCGGCAGGAACGTCAGGATGGCGATCACCGTGGCCGCCAGCAGCGGCATGGCCGTCGAAGAGCAGGCACGGAGTATGGCCACCCGCTTGCGCATACCGCGCTGCATATTGACCAGCACGGAATCCGAAACCACGATGGCGTTGTCTACCAGCATTCCCATGGCGATGATGATCGCCGCCAGCGACATACGCTGCAAGGCGATCCCTTGAGCATACATTACCATCAGCGTGGCGAAAATCGAAAAGATAAGTCCGCTGCCGACCAGAATACCGTTCTTGAAGCCGATAAAAAAGAGAAGGATAGCGATTACGGTCAGCACCGAGATAATCAGGTTCCAGATAAAGCCCTGATTGGCGACATCCGATTCATGGCCCTGATCGTAAATCGGCGTCACAGCGAAACCTTCGGGCATCGTCCGGTTGAAATCGTCGATACATGCGGCGACGGCTTCGGCCATATCCACCACATTACCCGTCGAAACCGTAGCGACAGCTATGCCCAACGCAGGTTTTCCATCGATGCGCATCCGGTTTCCGGCAGGCGTTTTGTAGCCCTCCTCGATACGGGCGATATCCGCAAGACGGAAGTGCTCGCCCGTGCGCGAGGTGATCGTCATCTGGCGGATGTCGTCGAGCGAATAGAAATTCCCCGTCGATTCGATACGGATGCGATTCTCGGCTGTTTCGATGGCTCCGGCGTCCACCACCTTGTTCTGCGCAGCAAAGGCGCGGGCAATGTCGGCCGTCGTCAGACCGCCGCGGGACATGACCGAAGGGCTGACCGTAACGTCGACCGTCGGCGTCTGCACGCCGTAAATCTCCACTCGGGCCACATCTTTTACCTTGAGCAGTTCGTTCTTGAGGAGTTTGGCCACGTCCTCCATTTCGCGGTAGGTACGGCCGTCGGCCGTGATGCCGTAAAAAACGCCCAATACATCGCCGAAGTCGTCGTTGACCACGGAGGGACCTGCTCCGGCAGGCAGTTTTCCCTGCACATCGCCGACTTTGCGGCGCAGTTTGTCCCACAGCTGCTGCATCTCGTCGGCACGGATCTCCTTCTTGACGAAGACCGTGATCTTCGACATCCCCGCCCTGTTTTCGGTTTTCAGGTAGTAAAGCTCGCCGAGCGACTGGATCGACTCCTCCAGCACGTCGGTCACCTGCGTCTGCACCTCCGAGGGCGAAGCGCCCGGATAAGGTGTCAGCACCAACGCCTGCTTGATGGTGAAGGGGGCATCTTCCAATTTACCCATATGGACATAGGAAAAGAGACCGCCCGCCAGCACCAATACCAGCAGCAGCCATGTAACGGCCTTGTTTTTGAGAAAATATTTGACAAATGAATTCATCATGCGCTTGCTTTGAGTTTCTGATCCAGATAGGTGCGTCCCTTGATCGTGCAAAGGCCGCGTGTGAAGATGACAATGGTTTCGGGCGACAGCACGTTCCGAATGTCCGCGTAATCGCTGCTGACACACGCGAACAGCTGCATCAGGCATCCGGTGACGGCCGTGCGTACCATCTCGGGAGATACCTCCCGACGGATATACCCTGCGGTGATGCCCGGTCCGACCAGTTTCCCGCATACGGCGGCATAGCCGGACAGTCGATCGAGCAGCGTTTTGCAGAGCGGATGGTAAAATTTCTGAAGTTCCCGACAGAAACGATGCGCTTTCTTCAGGTCGATTCTTTGCATACCGCCATAGAGTGCGAGCAGCTCGTCGATCAATCCCCCATCCGTCGGATCGAACAGCCGCTGTTCATCCAGCCGAGATTGCAGACACGCGCCGAGCAGATCCTCTTTGCGGGTAAAGTATTCGTAAAGCGTGCGTTTGGAGATTCCCAGTTCGGCGGCAAGGGCATCCATCGTCAGCCCCTTGATGCCGTAACAGCCGAACAGCTCCATCGAGCAGCCAAGAATGCGATCTCTCATTTTCCTGCGTTTTTAACGGGTTGTACGACCGGTTTATCGGAGATCTCGACCGCCATCCCCTCGGACAGGAATCGCAGCCCGCTTACAGCGACGGTTTCGTCGGGCAAAAGCCCCGATTTGACGGTTATCCGACCGTCGGCCCGCAGTTTGCCCGACGTAATGCGGCGCTGCGACACGGTGCGGTCGGTCGTGTCGACCACCCAGACGTAATCGCCCTCCGTGGGGCGGTGGCAAAGCGCCGACTGCGGGATGGAGACCTCTTCCGCCGCCGCACTCGGCAGGTCGAAGAAAACCTTGCCCGACAATCCGGCGGGCAGTTTGCCGTCGGGATTGGGCAGCAGCGCCGTCAGCAGATACGACAGGTTGTTGGGCGTGGTACTCCGAGCGCACTCGACGACGTCGGCCCGGAAAACCTGATTGGGACGGTTGTCGAACGCAAGACTTACGCTCGGCAACTCGTCGGCCTGCAGAACGATGTCCTGCGTTACGTATATTTCGATACGCAGCTTGGAGATGTCGACGAATGTCACGACCGGCTGCGCAGCACGTACGTCCTGATACCTTTCGATGAAAACGTCGCCGACATAACCGTCGAACGGTGCGTGAAGCTGCGTGTCGTTCAGTTCGTTGAGCGCCGTATCGTAAGCCGTTTTCGCTGCGATCCATGCGGCGCGGGCGGTTTCGTAGCTGCTGGCGGAAACGTTGTCTTTCCGGTACAACGCTTCGATACGTTCGTAGTCGGCCTTGGCACGACGGCAGGCGGCCTCGGCATTCTCATACCGCAGCCGGAAATCGCGCGGATCGATCTCGGCGATAAGTTCGTTCCGCTTGTAATGGTTGCCCGCATACACCTCGAAGCGGTCGATAGGGCCGGATACGCGGAACGACAGCTGCGAAGTGCGCAGCGGCTTGGCGATAAAGGGAAATTCCTTGCGCTGCAAGGTCTCGGCACGGGTTACGCGGGCCGTCTTGACGACGACCGGATTTTCGGACGGTTTCGGTCGGTGGCCGCAGGAGGTGGCGAGCAGCAGCATGATCGGAAGAGCAAATGTGTAAACGGCTTTGAAATTCATCGATTCTGATTTTTGTTTCAGCAGACAAAAATAGCCGGACGATGCAGCTCGAGGCAGAATAATTCGCCCAACGCCGGAAATCGGCCGCCAAAATCCGGCAAAGGCGAGATGAATTTAATTATCGGAGCAAAAAAAAAGCCTCTGGTGTAATCCAGAGGCTGTTGTCGTTCGATCGGGATTAATTTTTCGTCAGATCGAATTCCAGCGAGAACGGCTCGAATCCGGGCAGTTCGACAGCGTCGATCTTAACGCCGGTCGCCGAGAGTTTGAACTTGAATTTCTTCGATTCGACCGTATAGACTCCTTCGGCTTCAGCAGTGATCGTTACCTCGATTTCGACCGAAGAAGGCTCCTCGAAAGTCGTCGTCTCGCCACCTTCGCTGTTATCTGCAAGCGTCAGCTTCAGCGGTTCGGGAACGAGCGTCAGCCGTACCGAAGTCTTGTCTTCGCCCATCACCGCCGTATAAGGAACCGAATAATCGACCTTTCCGACCTTCTCGACGATCTGATCGGCCAGCGTCTCGTCGCCGAGTACCTTAACGACCAGATCGCGGATCGGGAAATCCGTAAATTGAATTTCGTCGCCCGTCGCGGTTGCATCTATCGGTGTGACCGTAGGTTCTTCGCCCTCCTCACCGCCTTCGGCCGGAACAATTCCGACGATGGACATCGTTCCCGTATATTTTCCGACAACGGCAGTTACGTCGGGATCGGTCGGGGGAGGCGTTCCGCCATCGTTGTCGTCGTCACATGCCACAAAGCCAGCGCAAACTCCTGCGAGGAGCACAGCGGTCATCCAGTTTTTTAAAATCAATTGTTTCATCTTTTGAATCGATTAAGTTTATAAAATAAACACATAGCGAAAAAGTAAATTTGGGTAAAACGTAGCGAAT
>URRP01000026.1 GCA_900550375.1 uncultured Alistipes sp.
CGTGGATCAGGTTGTTGTTCAAGATGTCGAGCATCTCAAGAAACGAGGTGTCTGCCGAGATATTCTCGACTTTGTACGTCTCGAAGCCGCCCTTGGTCTTAGCGTCCTTTTGACGCCATATCTTTAATGTAAAATTCATAATTTCAAATTGTTATTAAAGTTCAACGTCAAAAGCTTAGTCTTTGTAGTTGCGCTGAGCGGGGTGTACGAATTCGAAGTTCAGCGGCTCTTTCGTCAGTTCGGGAGCGGCGTCCTCGCCCTTGTATTCCCAAACGGCGGCGTATACGAAGTTTTCGTCGTCACGCTTGGCTTCGCCCTCTTCGGTCTGGTGCTCTACGCGGAAGTGACCGCCGCACGACTCCTCGCGGTTGAGTGCGTCGCGCGCCATCAGCTCGCCCAGTTCGAGGAAGTCGGCCAGACGCAGCGCCTTTTCGAGCTCCACGTTGAAATCCTTCTCCTGACCTACGACTTTCACGTCTTTCCAGAACTCCTTGCGCAGCGCCTGAATCTCGCTGATCGCCTTTTCGAGCGACTCCTTCGAGCGGGCCATGCCGACGTTCTCCCACATGATATGGCCGAGTTTCTTGTGAATGTCGTCCACCGACTGCTTGCCGCCGATCGACAGCAGCTTGGCGATCTTCTCCCTGACGCCCTTTTCCGCTTCGTCGAAAGCCCTGGTGTCGGTCTTCACCTTCGGAGCCTGAATCTTGTGCGAGAGGTAGTCGCCGATGGTGTAGGGCAGTACGAAGTAGCCGTCGGCCAGACCCTGCATCAGGGCCGAAGCGCCGAGACGGTTCGCACCGTGGTCCGAGAAGTTGGCCTCGCCGATGGCGTACAGGCCGGGGATGGTGGTCATCAGGTTGTAATCGACCCAAATGCCGCCCATGGTGTAGTGCACGGCGGGGAAGATCTGCATCGGCTGCTCGTAGGGACTAACGTCGGTGATCTCCTCGTACATGTCGAACAGGTTGCCGTAACGTTTCTTGATGATCTCCTTGCCCAGACGCTCGATGGCGGTCTTGAAGTCGAGGAATACGGCCAGTCCGGTCTCGTTTACGCCGAAGCCTGCGTCGCAGCGCTCCTTGGCGGCACGCGAAGCCACGTCGCGCGGCACGAGGTTGCCGAAGGCCGGGTAGCGGCGCTCCAGATAGTAGTCGCGGTCCTCTTCGGCGATTTCCGACGGCATTTTCGCGCCGCTGCGGATCGCCTTCACGTCCTCGACCTTCTTGGGAACCCAGATGCGGCCGTCGTTACGCAGCGATTCGGACATCAGCGTCAGCTTCGACTGCTGCGTGCCGTGTACGGGGATACAGGTGGGGTGGATCTGCGTGAAGCAGGGGTTGGCGAAGCCGGCGCCCTTGCGGTAGCACTGGAAGGCTGCCGAACCGTTCGACGCCATGGCGTTGGTCGAGAGGAAGAAGACGTTGCCGTAACCGCCCGAAGCCAGTACGACGGCGTGTGCACCGAAGCGCTCCAGCTTGCCCGTTACGAGGTTGCGGGCGATGATGCCGCGCGCTTCGCCGTTCTCGACGACGATGTCGAGCATCTCGTGACGCGGGTAGCTCTTTACCGAGCCTGCGGCGATCTCCTTGTTCAGCGCGGCGTAGGCGCCCAGCAGCAGCTGCTGGCCCGTCTGACCGCGGGCATAGAAGGTACGCGACACCTGTGCGCCGCCGAACGAACGGTTGGCCAGCAGGCCGCCGTACTCGCGGGCGAAGGGCACGCCCTGACCGACGCACTGGTCGATGATGAGGTTCGCCACCTCGGCCAGACGATAGACGTTGGCCTCGCGGGCGCGGTAGTCGCCGCCCTTGATCGTATCGTAGAAGAGACGGTATACCGAGTCGTTGTCGTTCTGGTAGTTCTTCGCGGCGTTGATACCTCCCTGTGCGGCGATCGAGTGCGCGCGGCGGGGCGAATCCTGAATGCAGAAGACCTTGACGTTATAGCCCAGCTCGCCGAGCGAAGCGGCAGCGGATGCACCGCCCAGACCGGTTCCGATAACGATGATGTCGAGTTTGCGTTTGTTGGCGGGGCTTACGACTTTGATGGCCGCCTTGTGGTTGCTCCATTTCTGAGCGAGCTCGCCGGCGGGAACTTTGGATTCTAATTTGAAAGCCATATCTGGTGTGTTTTTTTAATTTATATAAACGTTAACATACACCGCCGTAGCAGGGGCAGATGCTCTGGACGAAGTAGACCACGACGACCGCTGCGAAGCCGAGGAAGACGATCGAAGCGACGATGTTCGCCAGCCCTTTGAGGCGCGGGTACCATGTGTCGTTGGCCCAGCCCACCGACTGGAACATCGACCATACGCCGTGGGTGAGGTGGAACCACAGTGCGGCGAACCACAGCAGGTAGATCACCACGTAGTACCACTGCGAGAAGGTGTACTGGATCAGCGCGGCGCCGTCTGCCGGATGGAGACCCAGCGAATTGGCATGGCCGCCCATGATCTCTACGAGCTGCATCTTGGCCCAGAAGTTGAAGAGGTGGAGTACCAGACCGGCCAGAATGATCCAGCCCAGTACGAGCATGTTCTTCGACGCCCAGTCCACGCCCTGCTCGGTGACGGTCACCTCGTAACGCTGCGTGCCGCGTGCCTTGTAGTTGTTGTAGGTAAGCCAAAGGGCATAAACGAAGTGGATCAGCACACCGGCGGCCAGCACCACCGTACCGGCCAGTGCATACCAGTTGGCGCCCAGAAATGCGCAGATCATGTTATAGCCTTCGGGCGAGAGGATGGCCACAAGGTTCATGGACATGTGGAAGAGGATGAACAGCACGAGGAAACAACCCGTAACGCTCATCACCAATTTCTTGCCAAGAGACGAATTGGTCAGAAAACAGCTCATAATGTTTGAATTTTGTTTATTTTTGTTAAGGTTTTCTTACAAGTGCCACAAAGATAGGTATTGTTTGTCGAATAACAATACGAAACGGTCGGAAATTATCGGATAAAATACCTAAAACATGGTAAAAAAAGAGATACGGGAAACGATGCGCCGGCTCAACCGCGCAGTGGATTCGCAGCAGCGGCTGACAGCGGCGTCGGCAATCTTTTCAGCGGTCGAGCGGCTGCCCGAATTCCGTGCGGCACGCACCGTCGCGGTTTTTGCCGCACTGCCCGACGAACCGGCCACCGACGAGGTGCTGGCGCGCTGGGCCGAAACACGGCGTGTGGTGCTGCCCCGTGTCGAGGGCGATGAGATGCGCTTCTACGCCTGTCGTCCCGATGCGCTGGTCTTCGGGGCGTTCGGTATTCTGGAGCCGCAGGGCGAGCAGGCGTGCTCGGCCGGCGAGATCGATCTGGTGATCTGCCCGGGCGTGGCCTTCACCTCCGACGGTCGGCGGCTGGGGCGTGGCCGAGGGTACTACGACCGCTATCTGGGACAGTCCGCTTTTCGGGGATTCCGTGTGGGCGTCTGCTATGCCCATCAGCTGGTGGACGACCTGCCCGTCGAACCGCACGACGTGCGGATGGACGTTGTCGTCAGCGACCATAGCAAGATACTGTTGTGAAAACCTGATTGTGCCGATCGCGACTTTATTGATAAATTAATAGTATTTTATTTGTGTGATAGTTAAAAAATATGTATTATTGTTTGGGCATTTAAAAAAAACAATTATATGAATAACTTTCGAAAGATTTTAGTTGTCTATTTGGGAGGTATCGTATTCTTTTTGTGCGGTTGTTCAAACGGAGAGAATAGTTCTTCCGGGACGAAAGAGTATTCGAGTCTTTCGAAAAACCGATCTACCTTTGTGTCGGTCGAGCAGGCTGAAGAGAATTTGCAGGCATTTATGTCGAAACTGGATGGAGAGACTCGCTCGGTAAAAAAACGAGAGATTACAGAAATATTTACTCTCGGAGGATTTAATGAAACAAGATCTAAAGGTTCGTCTGAGGATACTCCTCTGGTTTATTTGTTTAATTTTGCCGACGATCGAGGATATACCTTGGTATCGGGCGATACGCGTGTTGGTGATGTTTTGGCTTTTGTAGAGAAGGGAAATCTGGATCCAGAGGTCGGAACCGATAATCCGGGGTTGGCGATCTTTTTGTCGAATGCCGATACGTATTATAGACTTAAAACAGGGCTGCCGGTATATGATGCGGACGGCAATTTGATCGAACTGATGAATGACGACGGCTACGATCCCGATATCGATGAAGATTATGTAGAATATTCCGATTGAGAAGATGCTTATGAGTATGGGGAAAAGATCCCCTGTCAATGGGGGCAAGAGTTCCCATTGAATAAGTATTGTCATACGGGCGATGGGGAATTGGCTATGGTCGGATGTGTGGCGGTTGCCGTCGGGCAGATCATGTATTATTATGGTTACGGAGTTAAAAATAATACGACCTATGACTGGGATTTGATACGTGATTTCAAAAAGTGGAACGATTATACGGAGCCATCTGTAAATGCTGCGGCAAGATTTCTTGCGGATTTAGGCAGTACGGGGAATTTGAATATGAATTACGGAACGGTTCAGAGCGGCAGCCACACCGAAAATGTTCCGCAAACATTCCGAAACTTCGGATATACCCATGTCGGAGAGATCGAGGACTATGAATCTCATTACTCCTCTTTTTCGAAATCCATAAGAACGAAGAGACCCGTATATATGTCGGGGTATGCTACGCGGCAGACGATTCCCAATTCGACGTTGAATATAGCTACGGACAGAGTCGAATATACTGACGGACATGCTTGGATAATAGACACGGAATTGACACAAATTAGGTATATTTATACTTATAGGTATGACGGCGTGTTGCTTAAGACGGAACATGAGACCCGAGATCTCGTTCATTGCAATTGGGGATGGTACGGGGATGCTGATGGATATTATTTCGATAATGCATTGCGTCCTGCTGGAGGCCTTGTTATCGGAGAAAAACCGCCGTACGGTATGGGAACTTTGCATTATAGATATTATCTTAAGATAATACCGAATATTTATCCTTAAATCCGACAGATATGAACTGGTTTTTACGTATGATCGGAATCGTTTGTTCGTTGGGTGTTATCGAGTGTTGCTCGGACATGAATACGGATACGACCCCACCCGAAGAGGGTGGCGAGATCGACGGTGCGGTTTATTCGACGCATTATGTCCAACAATATATTGATGTCGATTTGTTATCGTCGGCAATTCATAACGAGAATTCTGTGCGAATCTATTGTGCGGGACAGGCATATGGCGGCGGTTATTTTGCTGACCGTTATGGAGATAATGGATTTAATCGTAATATCGGAATAAATTCGACACGAGTGATCCTTAACTGTTTTACGGCGATCGATCTGGTGAGTGATAGCGACTTCGACGATTGTCATAAGGCGGGAGCTTCGTTGGCCGATATTGCATTTGTAGCGGGCGTCTCGCCTTACAAATATATCAAGAGCGGCTATACTGAGACGTTCGATTGGAAAAATCGACCTGCGGCATTTACGGAGAATTCGCTGAGCATGAATTTTTGGTCGACCAATTTTCCGATCTATCGGCGGTTGTCTGAGGTCAGCGGTGAGGATCTGGCGTTGATGGAACGGATGTTTTATTTGGTTTTCGAGGCGCAACCGACCTTGAGTAAGACGCATAAGATGACCCTGACGGTTACGGATAATGCGGGTCGAAAGATCCCTCTTGCGTTTGATTGGAAGGTCGCTGAGTGATCTGATAGACAACTCTCCGATCGGGCTTGGCCGTTCATAAAAATACGGAGCGCTATCTCAAAGTGCTCCGTATTTTTATCGGGTGGTGGTAATTAGCAGCAGCCTTGCGCCAGCATGGCGTTGGCGACCTTCATGAAGCCGCCGATATTGGCGCCCTTCACATAGTTGATATAGCCGTTGGGCTCGGTGCCGTATTTCACGCATACGGCATGGATGCTCTTCATGATCGAATGCAACTTGGCGTCGACCTCCTCGGGCGACCAGTGCAGACGCATCGAGTTCTGGCTCATCTCCAGTCCCGACGTAGCTACGCCGCCGGCGTTGGCCGCCTTGCCCGGTGCATAGAGGAGCTTGTTGTCTTGGAAGATCTTGATCGCTTCGGGCGTCGAGGGCATGTTGGCGCCTTCGGCCACGCAGATGCAGCCGTTCTTCACGAGTGCTGCGGCCTCTTCGCCGTTCAGCTCGTTCTGTGTGGCGCACGGCATGGCGATGTCGCATTTCACGCTCCACGGCCGCTCGCCGGGATAGTAGGTCGCTTCGGGATACCGGTCGGCGTACTCCTTGATTCGTCCGCGGAAGACGTTTTTCAGCTCCATGACGTACTCCAGCTTCTCGGGTGTGATTCCCGTGGGGTCGTAGACGTAACCCGACGAATCGGAGAGCGTCACGACCTTGGCGCCGAGCTGGGTGGCTTTTTGCGTGGCGTACTGCGCCACGTTGCCCGAACCGGAGATGCAGACCGTCTTGCCTTCGAATTTCAGATTGCGTGTTGCGAGCATCTCCTGTGCGAAGTAGCAGGTGCCGTATCCCGTTGCTTCGGGACGCATCGCCGAGCCGCCCCAGCCGATGCCCTTGCCGGTGAAGGTGCCGGTGAACTCGTCGCGCAGACGCTTGTACTGACCGAACATGAAGCCGATCTCACGGCCGCCGACGCCGATGTCGCCTGCCGGAACGTCGGTGTCCTGCCCGATGTGGCGCGCCAGCTCGGTAACGAACGACTGACAGAAACGCATCACCTCGTTATCGGACTTGCCCTTGGGGTTGAAGTCCGAACCGCCCTTGCCGCCGCCCATCGGGAGCGTCGTGAGGCTGTTCTTGAAGGTCTGCTCGAAGGCGAGGAACTTCAGGATCGAAAGGTTCACCGAAGCATGGAACCGAATACCTCCTTTATAGGGACCGATAGCGCTGTTCATCTGCACGCGGTAGCCGCGGTTGATCTCGATCTCGCCCTTGTCGTTGAGCCAAGGCACGCGGAAGATGATGACGCGCTCGGGTTCGGCGATGCGTTCGAGCACCTTCATCTTGCTCAGGACGGGGTTCATGACGATGTACTCCGCCAGCGATTCGGCAACCTCCTTCACTGCCTGATGGAACTCGGGTTCACCGGCGTTTTTGGCAACGATTCCGGCCATGAACTCGTCGACAAATTTTTGTGCTTCTTTCTCCATAATTAGAGGTGTTTTTGAATGACGTCCCGATGAATTCGGCATCGAATCGACTGATTGATTGTCATAAACCGTGAAGCCGGTGCCGAATTCACCGAGCCTTCGCGTTCGGGCCCTTTGCGCGCCCATCCGAATGTGTGTGGGGGAGGGTACCCTCCTAACCTAAACCTGTAACCTTATCGAAGAGCAGCGTGCGAACGCTGCTGAATTCGCTAAAAGAGATAACGTTCACGGCGCACCTTCTTCACGAGGCGGAAGATATCCTCCCATGCCTCCTCGCCGAAGGTCGTGCCGACCACCTCGATGACCTTTCCGGCCGTGATCGCGCCGATCGTGCCGCACTGCCTGAGCGAGAGTCCGGCGCACATGCCGTAGAGGAATCCTGCGGCGTAGAAGTCGCCGGCACCCGTCGTATCGACCCGCTTGGCAGCGGCCATGATGCCGACGTGTACCACTTCGCTTCCGTGCTTGATGAGTGCGCCGCGGATGCCGATCTTGACGATCGCCAGCTCGCACAGCTGCGAAATGGCTTGCAGCGCGTTGATCGGCTCCTCCTCGCCCGTGAAGGCGATCGCCTCGTCTTCATTCGCGAAAACGATGTCCACATAGCTTTCGACCAGATTGCGTAAGAAGTCGAGGTTCTCCTTGACGATGTTGAAACTTGCCAGATCGATGGCCACCTGCAGCCCGTGCTCTTTGGCCAGCCGTGCCGTGTGTTCGATCAGTTCGTGGTTCTGTACCAGATAGCCCTCGATGTAGATGCAGTCGAATCCTTCGAAAATTTCGGGACGGATGTCGGCCGCCGTCAGTTCGAGCGCTGCACCCAGATGGGTAATCATCGTGCGCTCGCCGTCGGGCGAGATCAGTGCCACGCACTTGCCCGAACGCTCCTTGCCGCGGAAGATATGGGGTTTTACCCCGAGATTATCGAGCGCCTGTTCGAAAAAGTCGCCCGTCGTATCTGGCCCGACCTTGCCGATGAAGCCGACCTCGCAGCCCAGACGCGCCATGGCGCGGATCGTGTTGCCGGCCGAGCCGCCCAGCGAGAGCGAATAGGGGAGTCCTGCGACCGATTTCGAAATTTCGGTCTGCAGCTTGTTGTCCACCAGACTCATGGAGCCTTTTTCGAGCGAGTATTTCTTCAGTACGGAGTCCGACTCCAGATTGACCAGCATGTCCGTCAGGGCATTGCCGATGCCGATTACGCGTTTCATCCGATCGTTTGCTTTATTTATCGCCGCTTGGGTTCGTGCGGGGGTTACATGGAGAGGATTTTCACGAGATTCACATAATCCCGGTTGATCGATTTGTTGTGACGCACCGCACGCGAGAAGGGTACGTAGACCAGCTCGTTGTTCTGAATGCCGATCATCACGTTACGCTGCCCCTCCATGATCGCCTGAATGGCCATGGCGCCCATGCGTGAGGCGAGAATGCGGTCCTGTGCCGAGGGCGAACCGCCGCGCTGGATATGTCCCAGAATCGTGACGCGCGCGTCGTACTGCGGGAACTCCTTCTTCACGCGTTCGGCCAGCCCCATGGCACCGCCCGTGCGGGGATTCTCGGCCACGATGACGATGGCCGAGTTCTTGCTCTTGCGGAAGCCTTGGCTGATGAGTTCGGCCAGCTGGTCGACCTCCGTGTCCATTTCGGGAATGATGGCCGCTTCGGAGCCGGTGGCGATGGCGCCGTTGAGGGCCAGATAACCGGCCGTGTGGCCCATTACCTCTACGAAAAAGAGTCGTTCATGGCTCGACGCCGTGTCGCGCAGTTTGTCGACCGCCTCCATGATGGTGTTGAGCGCCGTGTCGTAGCCGATGGTGGCGTCCGTACCGCCCAGATCGTTGTCGATGGTGCCGGGCAGCCCCACGATCGGAATGTCGTGCTCCTGTGCGAAGATGTTGGCGCCCGACAGCGAGCCGTCGCCGCCGATGACCACCAGCGCATCGATACCGGCGGCTTTGAGGTTTTCATACGCCTGCTGACGCCCTTCGGCCGATTTGAACTCTTCGCTGCGGGCCGTCTTGAGGATGGTTCCTCCCAACTGGATGATGTTACTTACCGAAGAGGAGTGAAAATCGACGATTTCGTTCGTTACCAGACCGCGGTAACCGCGCAGAATTCCCTTGACCGTAAATCCGTTGTAGATGGCCGTGCGGGTAACGGCACGGATGGCGGCATTCATGCCCGGGGCATCGCCGCCCGAGGTCAAGATACCGATGCATTTGATAGCTGCCATAGTGAAAGGGGTATTGTCGCTTCGGGACAAAGTTAGTAAAATAATTTATAAATAATACTCTTTTTACAGCTTTTTTTGTGCCAAAACGGGAAGCCGACCGAAGCGACTTCCCGTTTTGTTACGACAGGCCGTTGCGGGGGCCGTCATTCATAGCTTGCGTCGTCGAAATCGATATCGACGCTGTGCTCCGTCACGTGGATGTCGAGCTTCTGTTTTTTAGGCCCTTTGATGGTGATCCGGCGTGCCGAATCGACCGTTGAAACAACCGGCCGGAGCGGTTCGGTCGCGATGACCGCCACCGTGTCGGAAGCGACCCACTCCTTCATCTCGTCGAGTTCCTCGTCGCGAAATTCGTTGCGCGTCTCTTCGATCAGTTCGCGCAGACCGTGCCGTCTCTCGCCGCTGAACTCGCGAAGCGCCAATGCTCCGGTCACGATGATGCTCAGCATCCAGAGCAAAAAGACGATGAGCGCGGCGCGGCCGCTGGGTTTGCGCGAGGCGATCAGGCAGAAGAGGATGTAGATCAGCAGCAGCAGCGGAATCAGCCCTGTCAGCAGGGCCGTGACGCCCATGATGCGGGTCGTGATGACCCAACCGGCGATCGTCATTCCTCCGCTGCTGGCCAGATCACCGAAGAGCAGGGCGAAGAGCACGATGAGCAGGATGCAGGCGGCGAAGGTCAGTACGAAGATGAAGAACCCGATGAAGATCTTGATGACGATGAGCACCAATTGTCCGAGGGCATAGATCACGCGGGCGATGAGCGATTTCACCTCGCCGTTCGTCTCGCTGCTGCGTACGGTTCTGTCGCTGATCGAACGCACGGTGATCGCTTCGCCCTCCATTTCGAGCTTCTGACGGGCGGAACGGGCGGCCGGCACCGCGAACCACATGATGAAATAGCCCAGTACGAAGACTCCGAACAGGTTGCCGAAGAACGATGAGAGTACCCTTGAGAAGGGCAGCACCTCGACGAAGATCAGCAACAGCAGCGGCGCGAAGAACGTCAGACGCACCCACGTGGCGTCGATGTCGAAATAGCGTCCCAATCCTGCACAGACACCGCCCAGACGGGCATTTTGAGTGTCGCGGTAGAGCCGGCGCGGGATGCGCGGTTGTTTTTTGCCCGTGTCGGCGTCGCTTTCGGAGGAGATGTCTTCGGCTGTTCCCATCTGCGAGATGACCTGTTGCAGAAGCGGCGCTTCCACCACACGGGAGTTCTCCTGCCGTGAGAGAATCAGTTCGGCGATGCGGGCCTCGATGTCGGCGACGATCTCATCGCCGTCGGCCGTCTCGGCATAGGCTGCCTTGAGGCTTTCGAGGTAACGGTCCAGAAGGACGTAGGCGTCGTTGTCGAGTGTGAAAGCGATGCCCGAGATGCTGCATTTTTTAACCTCTTTCATGATCGTTATTCTTTATGGGAGACGGAGCCGGACACACTCTTTTTATAGTTGACGAGTCGGCAGTCGCCCCAGTAGGAGACGCTCCCGCCCGACGAAGCGCTGGCTTCGAGGGTTCCGGTGCAGGTGATGCGGATCGAAGCTCCCGATGAAGCGTGCGCTTCGGTGCGTTCGGTCAGCAGGTTGCGGGCCTTGCAGGAGGCACCCGACTTGGCGCTGATCTTGCACTCCGCAGCTACCCCCTTGGCACTCACCTCGGCACCGCTGTGCGTTTCGATGGCGCATCGGTCGACCGACAGGTTGGCTTTGATTTCGCTGCCGCTCGTCGCCGAGAGCGTACAGCCGCCGCCTTCGCAGGCGATCTCGATCCGTGCGCCGCTGGTGGCCCGCACGTTGAGCATCGGTGTCGTGACGACGGTCCGGCACGTCGCCGTTGCGCCGCTGGTAGCCGTCAGGCTCTCCATCTTTTCGGGCTTCGGCACGCTGATCCGAACGGCGCAATTGCGGATGTTGGTCACTACGGGGTCGATGCTCAGCACCAGTACGCCTTCGTTGTCGACCGTTGTCGTGACGTAGGCGATGATCTTCTCGTCGGCTTCGACGACGAGTTTCCCGGGCGTGCTTTCGGTGAGCGACGCCGTGACGCCGCGCGAGACTTTCAATCCCGTGTAGCTCTCCACTTCACGGGTTTCGGTGCGCATGACGCCCGATCCTTTGATCGTGCGTATACGTACTGCGGCGTCTGTCGGAATCGAACCGAGCAGTACGAACAGGATTGAAAAGAGGAAAATGCGTTTCATAATGTGTTACCGTTTGAGTGAGGCTGCTTTTCCGATGATGGTGTCCCACTGTTTCGATTTCAGGGCCGTTGCATCGATGCGGCTGGTGCCGCCGGCGTCGATGCGGCAGACGGAGGCTGTTCCGCTGAGGGTGATTTTGGCAGCGCCGGAGTTCTTGACGTCGAGCGTTGCCACGTTTAGCTCCGCTGTCGTACGGGCCGTACTACTGGTTTTAATCCGGCAATCGGTGCATTTGATTCGGATCGAAATGTCGGAAGCACCGTTGCATTCGACCGTCGCGTTGTCGCAGACGAGCGGCATTTTGGCAACGATCCTGCTTGTGCTGCTGCTCAGGATCGAAACGTCGCGTCCCGTCAGTTCGCCGTTCAGGCAGATCTTGGAGGCTCCGCCGGCTGCGATGCGAGCGACGGTGCCAGACAGCGATTCGACGGCGATGCGTGCCGTGCTGCTGGACTCGATCGTCGCGTCGTTTCCTGCCGGCTGACCTTTCAGATCGATTGCGGAGGCACTGCCGGCTGCGATGCGAGCGACGGTGCCAGACAGCGATTCGATGGCGATGCGTGCCGTGCTGCTGGACTCGATCTCTGCGTCATTCCCCTTCAGAGGATTTGTGGCTGCGATTTTAGAGGCTCCGCCGGCTTTTACGAACGTGACTCCTGCGAGCGGCGTTTCGATCGAAAGCGAGGCTACTCCTCTGGTTTCGAGCTGCGTGACGCCGGAGGCGGGAACGCAGACGGTCAGTTCGGCGTTTTGTACCGAGACATCGGTCATTCCGATGGAGAGTTTCCCGTTGTCGACCGCGATCTTCACGTAGGCGAGGATATTGTCGTCGGCTTTGACGCTTACTTCCCCTGCGGGATAGTCGCCTACGAGAACACGGGCGATGCTTCCGGCTTCGACGGCATGGAATGCCCCGACGTTCCGGGTTTCGGTGACGATGTTGCCGCTGCCTTTGACGGTTTTGTAGCGGGCGGCGGTGGCCGGAACGGCGATTGCGCAAGCGACCGCTGCGGCGAAGAGGATGAGTGCCTTTTTCATGGTATTTTCGGTTTGTTTGAAGTTGGTTTTCCTACGGTTAACGTGAGATTTTAGCCAGTGCCGACGCTTCGGTCTGCCACGCTCCGGCCTCTAACTTGCTGGCATCGATCTTGGCGATGCTGTCGGCTTCCAGCGAGCATTTGCCTGCTTTGCCCCGCAGCGTGATCTTGGAGGCGCTGTCGGCTGCCGCCGTAAGCGAAGCGACATCCACGTCGGCCGTGATCTTGGCGGCCGAGTCGCACGAGATTTCACAGCTGCCGCCGCTCACCGAGGCTTCGATTCCGGCCGCGCTGTCGGCTTCCAGCCGGAGGGTCTCTCCGATCAGGGTAACCTCCGTCGTAATTTTGGCAGCGCTTTCGGCGCAGAGCGCCGTGACGCCGGAGGAGGGTACGTGGACCACGACGTTGGGATTTTCGAGCGATATTTCTTGAGTTTTGTACTCGATTCTCAACGTGCCCTTTTCGACGGAGACAGCGACATACGGCAGGATATTGTCGTCGGCCTTGATCGTTACCTTGCCTTCGGGATAGGCGCCCACGACGACCTTGACGAACGAGCCGGCCGTGACGGCGTGGAATGGGTCGACCTTACGCACCTCGGTGACGAGGTTGCCGCTGGGTTTGATGAGCTTTTTCCCGTCGCCCACCGTGACGGTGATGAATCGATTGCAGTCACGGTCGCAGAGGGAACAGGCGACGGTTGTCGTGCAAAGTGCGGCGGCCAGAAAAAAGAGCGTCCTTTTCATGATTGTATCCGGTTTTAGCGGTTTTCGGCCGGTTTGCCTCCGTGGCGGATCACGTCGATCTGCTGTACCATTTCGATCCATGCCTGATCGAGCGCCCGCAGCGCTTCGCGGCCTTTCTCGGTAAGCGTATAGTATTTGCGGGGAGGCCCCTGAGGCGACTCTTCCCAGCGGTAGGTGAGCAGTCCGGCATTTTTCTGACGGGTCAGGATCGGGTAAAGCGTTCCCTCCACCACGATCATCTCGGCGGCCTTCAACTCGGCGATGATCTTCGGAGCGTAGGAGTCGCTGCGTGAGAGGATCGCGAGAATGCAGTATTCGAGAATGCCTTTCCGCATCTGGGATTTTACATTGTCTTCTGCCATAGCGTTATCGTTTTAAGATTATTTACGGATAGTGAAGGTCTGCGGTTCTTCGGGAACGATCAGCCAGAGAATGATGTAGACCCAGATCGAGAGTCCGCCGAAAAGAATCAGAAAGAGTGTCAGCAGCCGGATTACGAGGGGATCTATGCCGAGATAGTCGGCCAGTCCGCCGCAGACACCGGCAATGGCGCGGTCGCTTCGCGAACGGTAGAGTTTTCGCGGTGCGGCGCTCGGCGTATCGGTACCCTCGCAGGCACTGCCTGTGCGGTCGGCCGGACACTCGCCGAAATCGTCGGGCTGCCCGAGCTGCTCCATGGCATACTGAACCGCAGCGAGCGATACGACCATCATCGGCGAAGAGAGCCGTTCGCGGAAAATTTCGGCGATACGCGCTTCGACATCCTCCATGGTATTGGTGTCCTCCTGCGGCAACCGTCGGCGAATGTCGTCCAGATAACGGCGCAGCGTGGTGTAGGCGTCGTCGTCGAGCGTGAAGGCCTGCGAGGCGATGTTGACGTTTACAGTCTCTTTCATAACGGTACTGGTTTGAGGGTGTATCTAAGATTTTTTAATTACCTTGTCGTTGCAAATATAATATGTTTATTTATACTTTGCAATACAAAGTACTGTTTTTTCAAAAAAACTTTTCTCCGACCGCTTTCGGAGAATAAATGGCCCAAGCTCAAATTTATTTAGTAGAGTGAATAAGACGGCTCAAACGTACTTTCAGGAGGACTGCCTTGCGGGATGCTTCGGTTTTCCATTTCCTGCAAGGTGCCGACAGACGACGAGGCAATGGACAGGATTCGTCATTCCGTGCGAGCGGTAGGCGAGCATTGTTTAGTTGTTATTCCGAGCGGAGTGCAACGAAGCGTGGGAATCGACCGCTGAGAAAACGCCCGGCGGGAATGATAAAGAGGAGGATCCTCACGTCGGGCCTATGGCCCTCCTCAGGATGACAAAAGGAGAGGACGCCCTCCTCAGGATGACAGAAAGAAAATAGCATTGCGCCCTCCTCAGGATGACAGCAAAAGAATTGTCATTCCGAGCGGAGTGAACGAACACGGGAATCGACCGCTTGGATTGCTTTGCGGTTGATCCTCGTGTCGGGCTACTGTTCCACCCGATACAGAAACCGCGTCAGGATGCGGTCGATCGCTTTGGTTTCATCAGGGATCTCCTCGTATGGGGCGATGTTGATATGAATGAAAAGCTTGTTCTTCAATATCTTATTATATTGTTCGTCGGCGTAGGCGCGTTCCCGCTCGGCGGCGGTCGCCGGCCGATAGCCCATCAGCAGCCGTTCGATGTTCCACCGGTTGTGTTCCACGCGAGTGAACAACTCCTCGACGGCTTTCAGGCGTATTCGCTCCTCTTCGGGCAGCGGTTGTGCGGCGACGTTCAGTTTGTACAACTCTTCGGGCGCGATTCCCATTGCACGGAATTTAGAGGGAATGGCGTTGGCCGCATAGATGTTCGACCACTGAAACGCCAGCGAAAGGTCGTTCCAGCAACGGTCGATTGCGTCGTCCGACCATTCGGGAATCTCGAATCCCGCCGCGAATGCGTTGAAATCGAACTTCTCGCCGCGCTCCTGCGCCTGCTTTTCCGCCGCGCTTTTCGCCGCGAAGAAGTGCTCGTAGATGTAGTTGATGCGCTTGGCCTTGCGGATGCGCTGTTTGAGCGTAGCGTCGTAACTTTCGCACATCATTCCGAACGGATATACGGTCCGGTAAAGGGCGGAGCGGCGGGCGATTTCGAGGATGGTGGCCGTCTCCTTCTGATAGACGAAGATCGGAATCTGCCGGTCGTAGATCTGCTGCGGCAGATAGAGAGCGGCGGCGACGTTCTCCGGCGCGGAGTTGCCGCAGATCGCCAGCGTGGGGATGGCTTTTTCGTCGGCCGTCCAATCCTTCAGCAGTTTGCGCACGTAGGGCGATTCGATGCCGCCTTCGACGAATTCCCACTCCACGTCCAGAAAGTCCTCCTGCGGCGTGTGGATGCTGAGCGTTTCGCCGCCCGTTGCGTCGGATTTGCGCAGCGTGTGGTGCGACAGTTGGAAGAGCGGTTCGTAGCGGCCTTTGAGAAAGTCCATTTCCCGTCCGGCATCGGGATCGATGAAGGTGATGCGCGTGCGGATTCCCCGTGTGATGAAATTGGGGTAGTGGGCGATATGGGCTGCCGTGACGCCCATCGCCACGCCCATGCGGCTCATGCCGACGACGATCAGGTGGACGTATCGGTCGCTTTCGGCGCCGATGCCGTCGCGGTCGAGCGGGAGATAGAGGATATCTTTCCCATTGCAGTTGCAGCATCCTGATACCAGTACGCGCTGCGCCCAGTTCTCGTGGAAGTTGGTCGCCGAGAAGTGGATGCGGCTTTTCATCCGTTCGGCCTCCTCGAAATCGGCCAGCTGGAAGACACGGAACGAACTCTGGTATTCGAACGACAGGTAGCAGGGCAGCGGTTTGCGGCGGCGGGTCGAGCCGAGAAGCGACGAGATTTGAACCAAGGCGTTGATACTTACCGAGTCGTGTTCCAGTTCGCCGTCGTCGCTCAGCAGATAGACGCGGTCGGCCCGTTGGATATGGATTTTCTCCAGCTCTTCGCGCGAGTCGCGCTGACCGTGAAGGATGATGAGCCGGCGCTCTTCGGCGGGTGAGAGCTGCGTATGCAGTTTACGGCGCAGGGCCTCTGCATCGCTCTGCGTGAGCAGCACGATGTCGCGGCGGCCGTTCTCCGGCTCGGCGTGCAGTTCGCGGATCAGTCCTGCGGCCGTGTCGTTGGCTCCCAGCAGGACGATATGTCCGTCGAAGCGGTAGCGGATTTCACCCTGCCTGAAACGGGCGATGCGCCCCGTGAGGATGTTCGAGACGACCGAGATCAGACCTCCGGTAAAGAAGATCGCGCCGAGGAAGGTGAGCGCCAGCAGCGGCAGGCGCTCGTAGCCCAGCGGATCGCCCTCCTGCAACACGAACGAACCCGGGTCGAGCAGCAGTTCGAGAATACGCATATCGTGCAGGTCGAGCGAATAGCGGCTTTTGATCCAGAGCGAAAAGCCCAGTACCATTGCCAGAATGCAAAACAGCCATGTGATCTGTTTCCAGCTGGCACCCGAAAAGGAACGGTCGAAGGTGAGTTTCAGATATTTCCACAGACGGCGTATCATCATGCTTGGATTTTCGGAGGGTTAGCGTTTGCGGATTTCGAATCCGAGGTATTCGATCAGTTTCAGCGTTTCGAACGCCGTCTGACGGTCGTAGGTGCGCTCCTCTTCGGGCAGCTCCTCATAGGGGATCAGACAGGGATGCTCCTTGCGGGTGTCGTTGCGTTCGGGCCCGAGACGCCATCCTTGGGCGATTCGGGTGGCGGCCCATACTTCGTGGACGTTGCGTGCGAGTGCCTCGGTGAGCGGCGTGAGTTCTGCGGGCAGCTCGATATGGCTGACGTCGATCGGCTGCGGAATATAAGGATGCTTCATTTTCGTTTCTCTTCGCCCGTCGTTTCTGCATCCGGTCCGCTCGGTTCTTGCCGGCAGACGCCTGCCGTACGAACCTTCCGGCGGAGTCGGGCAAACCCGCCGCGGGCAGCTGCCGGAATTGCAGAAATAGGTATTGTTGTGAACAAAAATAGTGATTTTTTCATCTCGTGCGATTTATTTCTGGCAAAAGTTGGTGCTTCGGTTGGAATTTTGAACGAAAAAGTGGAAATTCATCCGCTTATTAATAAGGAAGGTTAGGTTATGATGTTGATTTACGACTTTACACAGCTCGAACCCGGCGAGCTTTATCTCTTTTTTCCGGCCGGCAATCCTTCGGGCGGATTGTGGGGAATTTTCGAGCGGCACGACCGTCGGCGCGGAGTACTGCTGGCCGTCTGTTCGAACGATATGTACCGTTTCGATTTATGGACGCCGTTGCCCTCGGGATACACCTCCTGCCGGCTCGCTTCGCAGAAGGAACAGGGCATCTTTTCACAGGGGCTGAACCTGCGGTTCAACTCCGAATGAAATAGGGAGCGGCGTTGCGCCGCTCCCTATGCGAGTCTTGAAAATAACGGTCAGTTCTCTTCTTTGAATCCTTGGGCTTTGAGGCGTATGTCGCTGCCGTCGGGTGTAACCATGTAACATCCCGTGCCCGGCGCGGTGATGTGTCCGATCACGTCGACCAGCCCCAGCCGCATCACCTGCTCCTGCATTGCCAGCGGCACGGTGAAGAGCAGTTCGTGGTCCTGTCCGCCGTTGAGGGCCGCCACGACCGGATCGGTGTGCATCTCTTCGGCCAGCTGATGCGTCTGTCGGGCGATCGGAATACGCTCCAGATAGATGCGCGCACCGCAATCCGAGGCTTTGCAGAGCTGCATCAGGTCGCTGGCCAGTCCGTCCGAGAGGTCGATCATCGCCGTGGGGCGGAGTTTCTCCTCCGCCAGCGCGGCGACCACGTCGCGGCGGGCACGGGGCTTGAGGTATTTTTCGAGCAGATACTCGTATCCGGCGAACTGCGGTTCGGGGTTTTCGACGTCGCGCAGGACGCGCTTTTCGCGTTCGAGCAGCTGAAGGCCCATGTAGGCTGCGCCCAGATTTCCCGTGATGCAGATCAAATCGTTGGGTTTCGCACCGTTGCGGTAGACGATGTCGCCGCGTTTGGCGCGGCCTACGGTGGTGATATTAACGGCCAGCCCCGTCAGTGAAGCGGTCGTATCGCCCCCCGCGAGGTCGATCTTCAGCTCCTCGCAGGCCAGACGGACTCCTTCATAAAACTCTTGCAGTGCTTCGACCGAGAATTTCGACGACACGCCCAGCGACAGCAGCAGCTGTTCGGGCAGCGCGTTCATCGCCAGAATATCGCTTGCGCCGACGGTGACTGCCTTGTAGCCCAGATGCTTGAGCGGGAAGTAGGTGAGGTCGAAATCGATCCCTTCCAGCAGCAGGTCGGTCGAGACGAGCATCGCCTCGCTGCGGGAGGCGGCGATCACCGCCGCATCGTCGCCCACGCCCCGCAGGGTCGTCCGGTTGTGGAGCGAGAACGTGTCGGTAAGTCTGTCGATAAGACCGAATTTCCCCAATTCGGCGATCTGCGTGGGTTTTTTCTGTTCCATGCGTCTAATGAATTTTGCACAAAAATAGCGAAAACTTTGCCGTTTCGCAAGCCGGCCTTCGCGTGTTGAGCGGAAACGGAGGCACGCGGCTCCGAATCGTGCGGCGGAACTCCTCCAAAGGCACTTTTCCGCCGTTTTTTCCGGTGATGAGGAATGCCGGTGTTCCGTTCGGCGGGAGTGAGATATTATAATTTTTAAAAAACTTTGCCGTTTTCAGGAAAATAGACTATTTTTGCCGTTGTGAAAAAACTAACACAAACTATGCTGAATATCGTATTATTTGGTGCGCCGGGCTGCGGAAAAGGGACGCAGGCGACGCGTCTGAAGGAACATTACGGAATCAACCACGTCTCGACGGGCGAGGTGATCCGCGCCGAGATCGCGCGCGGAACCGAGCTGGGCCGCAGCATGGAGGAGTATATCAAGGCGGGTCGTCTGGCCCCCGACGCCATCGTCATCGGGATGATCGCCAACTATGTGGCCGAGCACCGCGACGCTGCGGGCAATATCTTCGACGGTTTCCCCCGCACGACGATTCAGGCCGAGGAGTTTGACCGGATTCTGGCCGGACACGGTCTGGAGGTGACGCTGATGGTCGACATGCACGTTCCCGAGGAGGAGCTGGTGCGCCGTATCCTGCTGCGCGGCAAGGATTCGGGCCGCGCCGACGATGCGTCGGAGGACGTCATCCGCAACCGCATCAAGGTCTACCGCGACCAGACCGAGGTGGTCGGCGCGTACTATGCCAAGCAGGACAAATATTTCGAGGTGGACGGCGTAGGGTCGATGGCCGAGGTCTTCGACCGCATCTGCGGCGTGATCGACGCGCACCGGTAGCTGTTGCGGCCGTCTTTCGAAAAAGTCTGCAAAAGCTGATTTGGCAGACTTTTTTCGTTATATTTGTCAGAACCTTCGAACTTCACCTCATGAAAAAGAGTCTTCTTTGCCGGCTGCTTCCGGCATTATTCCTGTTGTCGCTCGCCGGTTGCGGGGCGGACGGCGTTACTCCGCAGCGCACGGTCGTGGCGGGGCGTGTGATCCATCTTTCCGAAGAGGCGCCCGGGGCGCTGCTGCTCAATATCGACGATCCCTTCGCGGCGAAAAGCCGCATGGCCGCCCGCATCTCGCCGGATTCGAGCGAGTTCCGCTTCGTATTCCGAACGGCCTATACGACCGGTATGACCGGCGTTTACGGCGATTTTTTCGATCTGATCGTCTCCCCCGGCGACTCGGTCTATGTGACCATCGATGCGGCGCGGATGCGTGCCGGCGATCCCGCTGCGATCCGTTTTTCGGGCGACCATGCCCGGACCAACAATGCGCTTGCATCGGTCGCCGGCTTGAAGAAGACGCTGTGCGAACAAGCGCCCTCCGTCGAAGGCGATCCGCAGGAGTATCTGGTGCGGTACCGTTGCTACCGGCAGACCGTCGCAGACTCGCTCTCCGCGCGCCGGCTTCCGGCCGAGGTGCGCGAAGCGGTGGCCCGCGACGTCGATATGGTGCAGACGTGGAATCACGACCTCGATCCGGCGGCATGGCAAGCGATCTTCACCGATCCGATGTTCGACATCTTCAATCTCGAACGCAACATGATCTCCGCCATCAACTACTCGGCCGGTATCGGAGCCTATCTCGGTGCGATTTGTCCCGACGAGATCGAGGCGGTCTGGGCCGGTACCGCGACGACGGCGACGCTGGCGGCCATTGCGGCTCGGCTCGATGCGGACCCGCAGATCGATCGCAAGTTGCGGGATTACCTGCTTTATGGCTGGTTAGACGACCTACGTGCGAACGGTGCGGCGCTTACGGCGCAGATGGCCGACTGTTTCGTCGATCCGGCCTATGCGGAGCGCATGCGCGAGCGGGTGGATGCGCGTCCCGCTTTCAGTGCCGTGCCGCTTTCCGGTGTGCTGCGGTGCGATGCGCAGGGGCGGATCGATACGCTGCCCGACTGCGAATTGCTTTCGACGCTGGCGGCCCGCCATCCGGGGAAGGTGATTTACGTCGATTTCTATTCGACGTGGTGCGGGTACTGCCGCATAGCTTTAAAAACGGCGATGCCGGTTTTGCGCGAGCACTATGCAGGGTCGGACGACGTCTGCTTCGTCACGATCTGTCTGAAATCGCGCCGCAAGACATGGATCGGATTCATGGACGAATTTGGTCTGACGCATCTGGGAGAGAATTATTTCCTGCCCGACACGGCCTCTGCATTGGCGATGGCCGAATACGACCTGCCCGGCTTTCCGACGTATATGCTGATCGCCCCCGACGGACGGCTCGTGACGCTCGCCGCGCCGCGTCCCGCCGAATTCGAGACGGCGACGGCCGCTATCGACGCTCTGCTGGCCGAAAAAGCGGCGTGCTGCGGAGGGAAGTGAAAATATTCCGCTGCGAGGTGTTGGTAATTCATAAGAAATCACTATCTTTGCCCCGCTATTTGGCAATTAATTAATTTTAATCGTTATGAACAATTACGAAACCGTTTTCATTGTCACGCCGGTTCTCTCTGAAGCTCAGGTACAGGAGGTCGCTGACAAATTCCAAGGTGTCATCACCGAGAACGGGGGTCAGATTGTGAATGTAGAGAAGTGGGGCCTCAAGAAGCTCGCTTATCCGATTCAGAACAAGACCACCGGTTTCTACTTCCTCGTGGAGTTCACGGGCGAGGGATCTTTGATCAACACGCTGGAGACCCAGTATCGCCGCGACGAACGTGTGATCCGCTTTTTGACGTTCAAGCAGGATAAGTACGCTGTCGAGTATTCGGAAAAGCGTCGCGCAAAACTTTCTAACAAATCGCAGGAGGAGTAACCATGGCACAGGACAACAAAGCACAGGCATCGGAGATTCGTTACCTCAATCCGGTATCGGTCGATGTAAAGAAGAAAAAGTACTGCCGTTTCAAGAAACTCGGTATCAAGTACGTGGATTATAAGGACGGCGAGTTTCTGAAGAAGTTCCTCAACGAGCAGGGAAAGATCCTTCCCCGCCGCCTGACGGGTACTTCGCAGAAGTTCCAGAAGAAGGTCGCACAGGCTGTGAAGCGTGCGCGCCACCTTGCTATTCTGCCGTTCGTAACCGATTGTATGAAATAATAAGGAGGAGCAAGACATGGAAGTGATTCTTTTGAAAGATATGGAGAAACTGGGCTACGCCAACGACATCGTGAACGTGAAGCCCGGTTACGCGAACAACTACTTGATTCCTCAGGGGTATGCCAAAGCCGCGACCGCTGCGGCGAAGAAGGTGCTTGCCGAGAATCTGAAGCAGCGTGCCCACAAGGACGCCAAGATTCTCGCGGATGCACAGGTACTGGCCGAGAAGATCGCCAACCTGCCGCTCACCATCGCCATGAAGGCCGAGGAGGGCAAGATTTTCGGTTCGGTGACTGCTGCCGATCTGGCGGAGGCACTGGCAGCCAAAGGCGTCGAGATCGATCGCAAGACGATTTCGGTGGAGGCTATCAAGAATGTCGGTGAATACGAGGCTGCGGCCAAGTTGCACCGCGAAGTGAAGGCCACGATCAAGTTCACGGTCGTAGCGGAAGAGTAAGAGTTGTAATGTTTAGATAGCGGATCCCCGGACTTCGTCGAAGTCCGGGGGTCTCTTTATTATATTCGGGCAGCTTCCCTGCAAGAGGGATCATCTGCAATTTTGTGCGGAATGACCATTGTGTTTGTCATGCTGAGTGGTGTAAGTCCTTTTTCAGCGTCATCCTGAGGAGGGGCGTAAGCCCCGACGTAAGGATCATTTTCGGAATGCCCGTGTCTTCCGGCGGTCGATTCCCGCGCTTCGCTTCGCTCCGCTCGGAATGACCGTTGTGTTTGTCATGCTGAGCGAGGCCGTAGGTCGAGCGTGAGCATCTACCGCTTTATCGTTCTCGGCGGTTGTTTTTCCAGCGGTCGATTCCCGCACTTCGTTTCACTTCGCTCGGAATGACACGAAGCGGAGCGTAAGTCCATCTCTTTTCTGCAAATCCCACGCCGAACAAACAAAAGAGGCCGCTCGGAAGAGCGGCCTCAATGAATTCAATGGATTAAAGTTATTCGTAAGCTACGACTTCAATCTTGATGTTGTCCACATAGCAACGGTGCTGACCGCTTACATCCATACGATCTGTTGCAATAGCGATGCGAGAGGTCGGGGTTACGCCCGAGATTTCGTAGCTGTAAGGCGCATACCCGTACGTACTGCTCAACGAGAACGTCTGAGCGACCGTAGTCGTGCCACCGGTAATTACGTTGACACATGTTCCGGCATATGTAGCACCAGCTACTCCCGGAACGGCATCTCCTTTTTCAACCTTATTGCTCGAAGCACCGTCGACAACCAGAATCTTCATGGTCAGCGGGTCCATGTTCGGAGCCTCCTGATAGGGAGACGCATCGAAGGAGACTTTGATCTTGGCGTTGCCGCTTAAGCAACTCAGTTCAGGCGTTACGATTGTACCACACTCGCTGGATGCTCCCAATTTCAGATAGCCTACTCCCGAAAGAAGTGCGCCGACCTGAGTTTTTTCAACGATAACACCCCAATTTTTCAGACGGGTATTAGGAATAGCTCCGCCCAATGTATTGAACAGTCCCATGTTGGTGCCTTCTTTCACCATATAGTACAATTTCTTCGAGCCATCGGGGCCGTCAATTGCGAGAGGATCTGCTCCCGTCGCCTTCTCGATGGCCGTGCAAGTCGTACGATAGTTGGATGAATAGCCCGCGCAACCGTATACCGGTTCGCTGCCCCAGAGTAATTCGCTGAAATCTTCATAGAGGATAACGTCTCCGGCTGCCGCCTTTGTCGTAGGTATCTCCTTGGCATAGGAGGTCTCCGTCGTATACTTTTGGGTCGTTGAAATCGCTTTCGTAACGTCGGTTATTTTCACCCAATAGTCTTTCTGGGGTTCCAGTCCTGAGAAGACGAATGCAGGCTGAGGAGAAGGCCATTTTGTTTTCCAAGAGAACAGCTTGCTCGACGATCCGATGGAGAATGCGACATCGAGATCGGTACAATCCGCGTCTTTGTAAAGTTCGATCTTCCAGTCGTCGCCAGCGTCGGCCGTTGCGTCGCCGTTGTTCGCCGTCCAGCTAATCATCAGCTGCGATTCCGTAGCTTTAACCAATGACGTGGTCACAGTTCCTGTAATTTCGAGCGTTTCGGCGGTTTTGACTTCCGAATAATCGGATTCGCTGTCGCCGGCAGTAGCTTTCACCCGAACGTCGTACGAGGTTTTCTGATCGAGATTCTCGATCTTGAAAGAATTTTCTTTGGTTTCGCCGGCTACGGTCCAATCCGCAGCGGCCGTTTTCTTATATTCTACCGTGTATGATTTCGCTCCGGTGACACTTGCCCAACTTGCCGTGATCATCGACGGAGTTGCGTCGAGAGTTACTTCGGGGGCAGCCAGATCAACGGCTACCGAACCGTAAGACACCAGCTTGACCGAAATATCGTCGAGATAGAAACGATGCTGGCCAGCTATCTCCTTTCGATTAGCGCCGATAGCGATACGCGAAGCACCCGTAACGTTGCTGATCGTAAATTTGTACTCCTTCCATGTATCTTCAACCTTGAATTCGTGAGCTACAACCCGACTTTCGTAGGTAATGAAGAAATTGTCTGCTTTCGTCGTATTGTCGAGAACCTCGATAATAGCCTGCCCGGGGTCGGTGCCGTAAAGCGCCGCTTTGAAGGTCAGTTCGATGGTTGCAGGTTCCGTCAGACAGCTCAATACCGGGGTGCAGAGCCATGCGCATTTGCTCGAAGCGCCCATCTTGACTTGTCCCGGACGAGCGCAAATAGCGCCGGCCGAATTGTCTTCAGCCATCAACCCCCAATCTTTCAGACTGGTTGCGGGGATCGCTTTCCCGACGGTATTGAACATACCCATTTCAACGCTTCGGTCTACCAGATAGAATCCTGCTTCCGGTACGCTGTTAAGAGGATCGGAACCCGTTGCGGTCCAGAAATAGGTTGCGGCACCGCGCGCTGTAGCGGAATAACCGGCTGCATTATAGAATAAGTCACCGCCCCAAAGCAGATCGCGGAAATCTTCGTAAAGAATGATATCGCCTGCGGCAGCCGTTGTGGGAAGAGCTTTAGCCAGAGATGGATTCGTCTGGAATTCGAGTACTTCGGCCTCTTCATCGTTGGTCGTGTCGATAACGCGAGCCCAATATTTGGTTGCGGGTTTCAGAGCCGTGAGGATGAATTTCGTACCGCCGGCCCAAATAGCGTTGTTGGCACCGTAGGTCCATTTGACATTGAGCTTCGAAAGCGCAGCATCTTCGAAAATTTCGAGCGTGTAGGCGTTTTTCTTATCGGCATCGTTGTCGGCGAAAGAAGTGGTCGACCACTCGACGATTGCAGTAGATTCTGTGATGGTACCCATACGAACTACAAGAGCTGCATCGGGACCTTCGCTGTCGGGGACGATACCTTTACCGACTTTAATACGTGCGGGAGCACCGGCGGCACTGGCCAAAATCCACTCCGAGAAAACCGAACGGGGATAGTTGGCGCGTATACGCACATAATAAATACGGCCGGCTTTCAGACCGTTGAAGGCGCAGAGATTGTTCTTTTTGTCGGTGACGTCGATTGTGGTGGACATACCGCCCTTCGTCGTATTATTGTCGTAGATATCGCCGACAGCATCAATGGACTTGATAAGTTGAACCGTGAACGAGGTCGCTCCGGCAGCAATTGCGCGTTCGGCGTTCCATGAGACGGAAATGGACGTGTTCGAAGAGAGCATCTCGTCATAGACGAAATCGATAGGGGTCGGCATCCCTGAATCGATGCCGATCGTCGGGTCGTCGTCTTTACAGCTACTCAGAACAACAGCTAACATAGCGAAGACCGCTATAAGCATTTTATTGATTTTCATAAGTTTGTCTTGAACTGTTTGTTAGATAATAAACAAAAAATAACATAAATCAAGGCGTCGCTTCTTAAGCGAACCTTAATCCACATTATTCAATTTATAAGAGTCGGCACGTAATCTTCGTCCGCGCCTTTGTTCCAAACTTGCAATGCAAATATAATCATATTTTTTCAAAAACAAACTTTTGATGAATAAATATTTACTTTTTGTAGTATAATTCGCGACCGGACAGGTTCTTTCGCGCCGAAACAAGGCGGTAATCGGAATCGAAGAGAATCGAAGAATCTGATAAGTAACTGAAAGCAACTGAAAGTTGTTGGTTCCTAAGCTGTTGGCTCTTTGCGTAAAAGTGTAGGGGGGGGGCCAGTAAATCAGAATGTTATGAGTGAAAGAAAACTTGCTTTGACTGAAAGTCGAAATTAAATTCGGTTTCGAGTAAAAAAAGATCCGATTTTATTTGTTTGAATTAGAAATTTATTATATTTGCATAAGTGATTTTTTTATAAAAAATAAGTAAACCCCCCTAATTCATTGACTTAACAACCTAAACGAAAATTACGACGACACAGAAAACCACCCAAACATTCCCTTAAAACCATTATTCGATTATTTTCAGAGAATCCAAACTCGCAATCGTTCCCTTTTGAAAGCTGTTTTGGCCAACGAATACCGTTTGGCCATATAACTAAGGTAGAAAGGGGGCGTCTGAAAATTACTAAAATGTTGGAACTATTTAAAGAAGATTAGAATGAAACACGTCTTACTTCCCCCCCCCAGTAAAAAAATTACTGTGCGTGGTGTGTTCACGTGTGCTCTTGCTTGTCTGATGATGCTTATATCATTGAATACTTTTGCACAGAGCCAAACGATTTCTGGTACCGTTACCGACGCCACGACCAATAGTCCGCTTGCAGGAGCAGCGATCATGGTCAAAGGAACGACGGTAGGTACCATCTCCGATGCGGACGGTTCGTATCGCATCAATGCAAAGCCGAGCGATGTACTGATATGTACGTTCTTCGGTTACAAACCTCAGGAAATTACGGTCGGCAATCGCACGGCTATCAATTTTGCCATTGCAGAGGATAATACGAAAATCGACGACGTCGTTGTCGTAGGTTACGGTACGCTGAAGAAAACGCAGCTGGTAGGCGCCGTCGAGAATCTCTCCGGCGAAGCCCTCGAAGGCCGTACCAATTCCAGTATTACCCGTTCGCTGCAAGGCCAAGTCCCGGGTCTTAATATTGTTCAGGTCGACGGTAAGCCGACTCACCAAGGTCAGGTCTACATCCGCGGCGGTAATACTTCGTTTGCCTCCCGTAAATCGATGACCAGTGCTGGAGGTGCCAACCATTCGATCGGTCAGGGCGGTTCGGCGCTGGTGTTGATCGACGGTGTCGAGGGCGATCTGACGACGGTCAACCCTGAAGATGTTGAGACCGTATCGGTACTCAAAGACGCTTCGTCGGCTGCTGTTTATGGTGCCCGCGGTGCATTCGGTGTAATTCTCGTTACGACTAAGAAACCCGTTAAAGACAATATTCGTGTCAATTATAACGGCTCATTCTCGCTCAATCGCCGTACAGTGATGTGGGAGGATAATTTGGTGACCGACGGTTTGCAGTGGTTGGATAATTTCGTTGAGTTCTTCCAGAACGACTCGCGTACTCCTACGTCGAGCGGTAAGCTTCCCGGTAATGTCAACAACCGTAGCGATACCTATCCGGCTGCTTATCACGAAGAGTTTCGTCGTCGTAAGGCCGCTGGCGAGACGAATCCTTACGGTATGACCGATGCGGGCAATTACGCCTACTACGGCAGCACCAACTGGATCGATATGTTCTACAAGGATTACAGCACGGCTCATACGCATAATCTGAGTATCAGCGGATCGAGCGATAAAGTATCGTATGCGCTGACGGGTCGTTATTACAACCAAGACGGTATCTACAAGATCGGTGACGAGGAGTTCAAGACCTATAACCTGCGCGCCAAGGGTGATATCAAACTGACCAAGTGGCTGACGCTCGAGAACAACACGTCGGTCTTCAAGCGTAAATATCATCAGCCGATGGTAGCCGGCGGCAGCCAGCCCATCCTGCGTCAGTTCGAGCACCGCGGTCAGCCGATCTATACTCCCTATAATGAGGACGGTACGCTGACGTTCTATGGAGCATCGGTTATGTACGGTGCGTTCCAAGACGGAAGCTCCTATCAGGAGAACAACAAGTTGGATGTTATCACGACGACGGCTTTGAATTTCGAGCCGATCAAGGATGTGCTGAAAATCCGCGGAGACTTTACCTACAAGGCGATCCGTTCGGATCAGGTGCGTATTTCGGATATTCAGAAGGGTTATTCCGCTCCGAATGCTCCCGAGCAGTACAATAGCAGCTCATACAAATCGGATTGGCGTTACAATACGGATTATGTTGCATCGAATATCGTGCTGACGTGGACTCCCAAATTGGGCGACAATCACAATCTGAACGTCGTCGGCGGTTGGAATATCGAGAAGACGAACTATCGTCGCCTTTACTTGCAGCGCAAAGGTCTGCTCAACTATCAGACCCCGAGCTTCGAGTTGATGGACAGCGATGAATATGCAGTCGATGATGACGGTTACGATAAGAGTCTGGTCGGTGTATTCGCTCGTGTTAACTACACGCTGCTGAACCGTTATATTTTCGAGTTTTCGGCCCGTTACGACGGTTCGTCGCTCTTCCCTGCCGATCAGCGCTGGGGTTTCTTCCCTTCGGGTTCGGTTGGCTGGCGTCTGTCGGAGGAGCCGTGGATGAAGTGGTCGCGCAACTGGCTCGACAATTTCAAAATCCGCGCCAATGTGGGTTCGCTGGGTAATGCTTCGATTAGTCCCTATTCGTTCATGGAGTTGATGGGCGTCGATAAGTCGAGCATCATTCTGGACGGTGCCAAGGTTTCGTATACGTCGATTCCGAATGTTATTCCCTCGGGCTTGACGTGGGAGACCGTGACGACCTATGATATCGGTTTGGATATGGACTTTTTGCGCAATCGCCTGTCGTTCTCGGGTGACTACTATTGGCGGTATACCGACGACTTGCTGATCAACGGTCCCGATTATCCTCAGATTCTCGGTTACGCTTCGCCGAAGGGCAACTTCGGTTCGTTGAAGACCAAGGGCTGGGAGGCTTCGCTTTCGTGGCGCGACAGCTTCAAAGTAGGCGGCAAGCCGTTCAACTATAATGTGAAGGTCAGCGTTTGGGACAGCCGTACTTGGGTGAAAGAGTTCTACAATGCCAACGGCGATATCCTGAACTATTATGCCGGCAAGGAGCTGGGTGAAATCTGGGGTTTCCGTACCGCGGGTTACTTCCTCAGCAACGAGGAAGCCGATAACTGGGCTGTGGATACTTTCCATAAGAACGGCTCGAACTTCCGTGCCTATGCTGGTGACTTGAAATTCGTCGATATCAACGGTGATGGTAAGATCGACACCGGTAAGGGTACGCTGGACGATCACGGCGATCTGGAGCGTATAGGTAATCAGGCTCCGCGCTATCAGTATGGTATTAACCTCGGTGCTAACTGGAACGGCATCGGTCTGAGCCTCTTTATTCAGGGTGTCGGTCAGCGAGACTGGTATCCGGGTTGCGAATCCGGTTTCTTCTGGGGTATGTACAACCGTCCTTACGGCTATCTGCCGACGGTTCATACGACCGATGCTGTTCAGATGGATTACAGTACGCCGAACTGGGTGGTTACCAATGCTTCGTCGAAGCCTTACTATACGCGTCAGGTAGCGTACTCTGCTAACCGTAACGTCGGCCCGTTGACATGGGAGAACGACTACTATATGCAGGATGCTTCGTATTTCCGACTGAAGAATATTACGATCGACTACACCTTCCCCAAGGAGATGACGCGTAAGATCCATATCGAGAATCTGAAGGTCTATGTTTCGGCCGAGAACCTCTTTACGCACTCTCCGATCTACAAGCATACGAAGATGTTCGACCCTGAGGTGATTTCCAATGGTGATAGCGACTTCAACACTACTTTCGGCCTTTCGGGTGTAGGTCAGGGTTATAGCTACCCGATGCTGAAAACGGTTACGATCGGTTTGAATGTCACCTTCTAATATTGGTTAATGATTATGAAAACAAATATCGTAAAATTATTTTTAGGAGCCGCAATGGCCATTACGGTCGTTTCTTGTGAGAATTTCCTTGATCAGGATCCGATCGACAAGGTGCGTGCGGAAGAGTGGTTCAGCAGTGAAACCGATTTGATTTTGTACGCTAACGGTATGCTGAACTCGTATTGCCCGGGAGAGGGTACGATTGGTTTGGGCGATGCATACTGCGATTTGGTAGCGACCAAAACCTCTTCGGACTACTATCGTCCCGGTATCTGGAATCCGACGAAGCAGGGCGGTTGGGCAGTCGGCGACTGGAACAGTATCCGTCGAGCCAACTACATGCTGGAGAATATGGTTCGTTGCAAGGGGATTGTGGATGATCCCGTTTACAGACACTATGAGGGTGTCGCGCGTTTTTGGCGTGCATATTTCTACTATAGCAAAGTCCGTACGTTCGGTAATGTGCCTTGGGTCGACCGCGTACTTACGACAGACGACGCCATCCTCTATTCTCCTCGTGACGATCGTGAATATGTGATGAGCAAGGTTCTCGAAGATTTGGACTATGCTTGCGAGAACTGTCTGGGTACCGATGCTTATAAGAAAGGCCGTACCGTAATCAACAAATGGGTCGCTTTGGCTTTCAAATCGCGTGTTTGTCTCTTCGAGGGCACCTACCGGAAATATCATTCGGTGAATCCGTCGACCAACCAACCGTGGAACGGCCAATATGAATCGGGAGACGATTTCCTCCGCGCATCCATAGCGGCGGCCGAGGAGGTGATAACGGACAGCGGATTCTCGCTGTACAAGGGTGAGCCTTCGACGGCATTCCGCACGATTTTCACATCGATGGATCCGAAAACGACCAACGAGGTGATTTGGGCTCGCGAGATGGCGGGTGATCCGCTCAATGTCTTCAATGAATTGACGTGGAATTTCAACTCGAGCACCTATGGTCAGCAGTACTCTCCGACGAAGGATTTGGTTCGTATGTTCCTTACCCTCGATGGTACACCTATTGCGACCGATGAGGTTTCGTTGCCCAATGAGTTCGAGAATCGTGACTGGCGTCTGATTCAGACGGTTCATGGTCCCGGCCATACCTATCAGACGAATGCCGGTGTTACGAAGCTCAAGCCCATCAATTTTACGTATACCTTTACCGGATATTCTTTCATCAAGTGGAGCATCGAACGTGAAGAGAACTATTCGAAGGGCAAGGCTGAAAACTCGCTTCCGATTCTTCGTTTGGGCGAAGTGCTGCTCAACTATGCTGAGGCTAAGGCTGAGTTGGGACAGATGACCAAAGAGATCTGGAATGAGACGGTCGGCGCTCTGCGTGAGCGTGCCGGAGTGACGAATATCTATCCTGAGGATGCGGGTTATGTAGAAGATGCGTGGTTGAAAGAGTACTATGCGGGTTCGCCCATCACGCTGTCGAACACCCTTCTTGAGATTCGTCGCGAGCGTGCTACGGAATTGATCATGGAAATGGGTCTGCGTGTAGACGATATTTATCGCTGGAAACTCGGCGACTTGATCGTAAAGCGCTACAATAATCAGGGCTGGAGAGGTATTTATTTGTCGGCTAACGATTACAAGAGCGGCTTCGAGTTCAACGGAACCAAGTATTCTGGATGGAAGAGTACGTCGGCAACCTCTTATAAGATCGGCACCTCGAATTCCAACAGCAACTTTACGTTGAGCGGTGGTAGCAGCGGATACATTATCTATAATTATGCACTCGAGTGGTCAGATAAGATGTATGTACATCCTATTCCTACGACGGCGCTTACGTTGAATCCCAATCTGGGTCAGAACTATGGTTGGGATGAGGAGTAAATCGTAAGATTTACAGATAGAAGATACGGAATCTTTGGATTTTTCCCAAAGATTCCGTATTTCACCAAATCGAAAATAGCGGATGGAATTTTCCGCAAGTTGTTCAGGCCAATTTAATGACTGCTATATAATGATAAGAAAGTTTTTTTATTTGTTCATGACGGCGGCGCTGCTGTGCGGGGTCGCTTGTTCCAGTTCCGATGGCGGAGATGGTCCCAACGGAAACGGAGACGGACCGACCGGTACTATCGATGAGATCAACGGTACGAAAATTATTGCCGGCAATAGTCTGGTCGGCTTGATTTCCGATGCTGATACCGGCAAGGGTATCGCCGGTGTGCCTGTAACCGATGGTTATGCGTTTACAACGACCGATGCCAACGGCGTCTATCAATTCAAGGCGAACCGGTATTGCCGCAATGTCTATCTTACAGTTCCGGCGAACTATGAAATTCCGCTTGCTCCGACGACGAAGCTCCCGCTGTTTTATTCGACCTCGACAATCGATCGGAATAAGGTGAATCGTAACGATTTCACGTTGAAACCGCTTTCGGCTATCGAAGAGAATTTCACGTTGATCGCGATCGGCGATCCGCAGTGCAAGACCGATTCGGATGTCAAGCGTTTTGAAAAGGAGACCATTCCCGATATCAAAAATACGTTGAACGCGGCACAGGCCAAAGGTAAGTATATGAACGCCTATGCTGTTACGTTGGGCGATATTACATTCGATAATATCGTGCAGTGGGATCCTATGGTGAAGACTATGTCGAATCTGCAAGTCGGATCGTCGTATCTGCCGATTTTCAACTGCATCGGCAATCACGATCATGACGCTGCCAAAGCAAACGATTATCTGGCTACGAGTAATTTTGTCGAGCGTTTGGGTCCTACCGACTATTCGTTCGATCGCGGCAAGGCGCATATTGTCGTGATGGACGATGTCGTATGTAAGACGACCTCCGGTAAGACTTGGGATTATGATGCCGGTTTCTCGAAGGAGCAGTATGAATGGCTCAAAGCCGATCTCTCCTTGGTCGTGAATAAGACGGACAAGCTCGTTTTTCTCTGCTGCCATATTCCGTTCCGTAACAGCAGTACTTCCGGCGGTGCGAATGTCAATCAGGACAAGCATTATAAAGAAGTGCTTAATTTGCTTGCGGAGTTCAAAGAGGCGCATATTATGATCGGTCATACGCACTATCCGCAGAACTACATCCACTCGACCCGCGTATGTCAGGGAGGAAAACCCATTTATGAGCATGTCCATGGCGCGGCTTGTGGCGGCTGGTGGTCGAGCAATCTGAATGTCGATGGAGCGCCCAACGGTTACAGCATCTATGAGATTACGGGATCGACCGTTGACAACTGGGTTGCAAAAGGTACCAATCTTCCCGAAACAACTCAGATGCGTGTTTACAATGGGAATGACGTTTATAAGGGCTCGAAAAACTATTCATATACGTGGACAGGCGGCGGTACCGGCGGTAATGCGAACATCAAGGTGACCGGCCTGTCGGAACTCGCGAATTGCTTTGTCGTGACGGTCTGGAATGATGATTCCGAGAATTGGAAGATAGAGCTGGTTCAGAATGGTGTTGCGACGCCGATGAAACGGGTGACATCAAGTCTTGCCGATATGTGTGTCGTTTCGTTCTTCTTCAATGTATGTAATAAGAATACGACGACGTGGACGAAAGCATTGCAGCACTATTGGTATGTCAAGGCTCCGAGCGGCAATCCTGCAAATGAGCAGAATTGGGTTGTCCGCGCTACGCAGACGATTCCCGGAAGCAATAAAACCAACGTCTACGAGACGAGTGTTTTCCAGACGGATTTTGCAGGTTTTGCAGCCAGTTGATCGTCGGAAAGTATGTTTGGAGCAGCGCACTTATCGGTGCGCTGCTTTTTTTGTTATAGGCGGACGGTCTCGACCTCCCTGTTTTGCGGCGTGGGTGAGACGACCCGAATAAAGTCCCCCCCCCTCATCCGATTAATCGGATGAGGGGGGGGCTTCGAAATCGCCGTTCGATGGCGGTATGAGCTTTTTCGAGGAGGCCCTTCGGACGGCCTTCTGCCGGTTACTTCACCTTGCTGCTGCCGACCATCCGGTATTTCTCGCAGAGCAGCTCTACCACCGGCGCTACGGCCTTGGGGAAGACCTTCCGCAGGTCGATCTCGTCGCTTCCGAGCAACACGCCCTTGAGTGCGCGCATGAAGTTGTCCTTGATCTCGGTGGCGAGATTGACTTTGACGACGCCGTTGGCGATCGCTTCGCGCACCATGTCGTGGGGAATACCCGAACTGCCGTGCAACACCAGCGTTACGTCGGTTGCGGCGTGAATCTGCGTCAGCCGTTCGATATCGAGTTTCGGCGCCTGCTTGTAGAAGCCGTGTGCCGAACCGATGGAGACGGCCAGTGCATCGACGCCGGTCGCCTCGACGAAACGTGCCGCCTCTTCGGGCGTGGTGAAGCCGCCGCCCTGCGTCTGCCCCAGCTTGGCGACATAACCCAGCTCCGCTTCGACGTTCACGCCGTAGGGGCGTGCCAGCTCCACGACTCGTCGGGTCGTGGTGATGTTTTCGTCGAACGGCTGTTCGCTGGCGTCGATCATCACCGAGTCGAATCCGGCGTCGAGACACCGCTCGACCAGTTCGACCGACCCGCCGTGGTCGAGATGTATCCACCCTTCGATGCCGTAGTCGGCGATCGCTTGACGTCCCATCCCGACGGCCTGCTTCAATCCCATGTAGTCGATCGAGCTGCGTGTGAGCTGGAGCAGCACGGGCGCCTGCATCTTCGCGGCGGCCTGCATGACGGCCGTGAGGGTCTCGAAGTTGTAGAAATTGGTTGCCAGCACGGCCGTCCGGTCTTGCTGACATTTTTTCAGTAGCTCTTTTACAGTCATTACAGCAGGTTGTTAAGGTCGACCAGATTGAATGCGTAGAAATACTTGTCCATATCGTGCTCGATACGTCCGAGCACTACCTCTTCAGGGTCCATCCCCACGCGGCGGAGATTGTCGTAGAGCCGTTGTCGCGCCACGAGTGCTTGGGGTTCCTGCCAGATGTAACGGCAGCCGGTCTTGACGAGCCATGCGCGGCGCTCGTCGCTCAGTGCGTCGAATGCCTTGCCCTCTTCGTCCGCCAGCAGCCACTTCTTCCAGCGTCCCGATGCTTCGACCAGCCGCTCAAGCGTCTCGGTGATGTGCGAACGCATGGCGATTCGCCCTTCAGCGAAGTGCATCTGCTCGGTGCGCTCCAGTTCGGCGAGTCCGTCGTATTCGCTCATCGTGAATTCCGGCCCGACGTTGGCGGCACCCATGCCGCAGAGCGGATAGTCCTGCGGGTTGCTTACGCCGTCGGTATAATGTCCCTTGATATAGCTGCCCAGCGGCCGGACTCTCTCCGTGAGGTTGCGGGCCACCTCTGTGTCGAAAAGGGTGGTGTGCAGATCGGTTCCCACCTTGCCTACGATGAAGCAGGGCCATACGTCGGAGAGTCCTTCGCGTGCCAGCCCTGCCTTGAGTTCTGCGATGAAGGTGTCGAACGTCCGTTCGTCGGCCAAGCCGCCGTGTACCTCTTCGGTTCCGACCTCGTAGGATATTTCGGGCAGCCCCTTCGCGCGGCGGAAGGTCTCGCAGTGCTTGATCAGCTCCACCGTGCGGGCCGCCACGAGCCGGATGTCGATCGTCTGTCCGGCCGGAACGGCGATATCCACCGTCGGATCGACGTGGATCAGGTCGTATCCTGCCAGCAACGCCGCTTCGAACGACTTTTTCACCCCTTCCATCGCTGCCTCGGCCGACCACTTCTCGGTGCGTTGCTTATCTTTGAGCCACGGACCGCCGTGGTCGATGGCCACGATGTAAACGCCGTCGAAATTGACGGCAGCGGCCTCCATGCGTACGAGCTTCACGAACTCGTCGGGCTGCATCCCCGTGTAACCGCCGTCGCAGTCGATCTGGTTGAGCGTCGCGGCGAAATAGATCGGTGCGTTGTTGCGCTTGGCGGCGCGGAAGGCGGCCTTGATGACCGCCGTCGAATTGGGGCAGGCGGCGAAGAGCGTGCGGCGGATGCCGGTTTCACGCTCCAGTTCGTCGATGCGTTGCAACAGTTTTTCGGTTTTTGCCATAATTGTCAGTGTTGGGTTTCGTGCCGTCGGGCCTCCGGTCGGGAGCGTCTCCTTTGCGGTGGAATCCGTCCTCCGCACGCTTTTTCGGGGCTTCGGAGTCCGTGCGGCCTTTCGGCCTGTCGAAACTATCGGTTGATAAACATTACTTTGTTGAAGAACTCCTTGCGCTCGCGCATGACGCCGAACGCCTTATCGGCTTCCGACAGCGGGAAGCGGTGCGAGATGAGCGGCCGCACGTCGATGCGGTGCGATGCGATGGCTTCGAGCGCCGTGCGCCATTCGTTGCATACGTCGTTGTAGCTGCTGTTCCACGTCCCCTTCAGGGTGAGCTGCTTGCGCAGAATCTCCCAATAGCCTTTCTGTGTGAGGGTCATATCGCCGGCGGGGTTGCCCATCGAGACGACCGTACCGAAGTTTTTGACCGCTTTGAGCGCCTGCTCCCACGTTTGCGCTACACCGGCGCCTTCGATGCAGGCATCGGCGCCGCGTCCGTCGGTAAGGGAACGGATGTACTCCACGGGATCGGTCTCGCGCGAATTTACGGCGTAGAATCCCTGTTTGCGTGCGAATTCGACTTTGGTAGGGTCGATGTCGCACAGGATGACACGGAACGCGCCGGCCGTTTTGGCCCACAGCCCCAGCATGATGCCGATCGGGCCTGCACCGAATATAGCGACGGTATTCCCGATACCCACCGATGCCTGACGGATGGCGTGGAGTGCCACGGCAGCCGGTTCGCACATTGCAGCCTCCTCGTAGGAGAGCGCGTCGTCGAAGAAGACCAGATTCCACTCCTTCACGGCGATGTATTCGGCGAAGGCTCCGTCGCGCCGCGAACCGTAGTAGTCGTAGTCGCTGCACTGCGCATATTCTCCCGTTTGGCAGGCTTCGCACTTGCGGCACGGCAGCAGCGGGAAGACGGCGGCGCGGCGGCCGATGAGCGACCGGTCGTCGGCTTCGACGATTTCGCCGGCGAATTCGTGACCGGGGATCGTCGGGAAATGATAGGTTCCTTTGGTAAAGACGCGCGGCAGGTCGCTTCCGCAGATTCCGCAGGCATGTACTTTCAGCAGTACTTCACCCGCTTCGCGCACGGGCATCGGCACCTCCTCGTAACGCAGGTCGCCGACAGCATACAGATTGAGCGCTTTCATCGTATTGTTCATCTATTTATTATTATAGGTATAACGTTCGTTCCGTTGGGAAGCCGAAATTCGTTTCGGCATTCGCTTTCCGGCTGAATGCCGTTTCCGGTCTTGTGCGTATCGGAAGGGATGGCATCCGAGACTTCTTCTTTGCTGCGCTTGCCATGCACCCTTCCTTCGGCCGGATGTGATTTCGTTTGAATTCTATTTCTTTCGAATTCTTTTACAAAAGTAGAATTTAACTTTTAAAGATGCAACTATTTTCCATAAAAAAATGAGTTGCGGCTGCCTTGCGGGAGGATCCGTCCTCTAACCTACATTATTCATAGTGGATTCATTTCAGGTTATCAAAACAGATATGGG
>URRP01000027.1 GCA_900550375.1 uncultured Alistipes sp.
ACGACTTGGGCGGCGGTACGTTCGATATTTCGATTCTGGAGCTGGGCGACGGCGTCTTCGAGGTGAAGTCGACCAACGGCGACACGCATCTGGGCGGCGATGATTTCGACCATGTGCTGATCGACTATATGGCCGAGGCGTTCAAGGCCGAGCACGGCATCGATTTACGCAAGGATCCGATGGCGATGCAGCGTCTGAAGGAGGCTGCCGAGAAGGCTAAGATCGAGTTGTCCTCTTCGACCTCGACGGAGATCAACCTGCCCTATATCATGCCGGTGGACGGGATCCCGCAGCACCTCGTGATGACGCTCACGCGTGCCAAGTTCGAGCAGCTGTGCGACCACCTGATTCACAAGACCATCGAACCCTGCAAACTGGCACTGCGTGACGCGGGGCTGGAGGCGGGCCAGATCGACGAGGTGATTCTCGTGGGCGGTTCGACCCGTATCCCCGCGATTCAGAAGATCGTCAAGGAGTTCTTCGGCAAGGAGCCTAACAAGAGCGTCAACCCCGACGAAGTCGTCGCCATCGGTGCGGCCATTCAGGGCGGAGTGCTCACGGGTGAGGTGAAGGATGTGCTGCTGCTCGACGTAACCCCGCTGTCGCTGGGCATCGAGACGCTGGGCGGCGTGATGACCAAACTCATCGAGGCCAATACGACGATTCCGACCCGCAAGAGCGAGGTCTTCTCGACGGCGGCCGACAACCAGCCTTCGGTGGAGATCAACGTTTGTCAGGGCGAGCGTCCGCTGGCGCGCGACAACAAGTCGATCGGCCGTTTCCATCTCGACGGCATCCCCGCCGCACCGCGCGGCGTGCCGCAGATCGAGGTGACGTTCGACATCGATGCCAACGGTATCCTGAACGTATCGGCGAAAGACAAGGGCACGGGCAAGGAGCAGAAGATCCGCATCGAGGCGTCGAGCGGTTTGACCGAGGACGAAATCCAGCGTATGCGCGACGAGGCCAAGGCCAACGAGGCGAAGGACAAGGAGGAGAAGGAGCGTATCGAAAAGATCAACGCCGCCGACTCGAACATCTTCGCTACCGAGAAGCAGCTCAAGGAGTACGGCGACAAACTGCCCGCCGACAAGAAGTCGGCCATCGAGACTGCGCTCGGTAAATTGAAGGAGGCGCACAAGAACGCTGACGTGATGGCGATCGACACCGCGATCACCGAGCTTAACGCCGCATGGCAGGCTGCTTCGCAGGATATTTATGCGCAGCAGCAGGCACAGGGCGGTGCGGAGGCCAACGCCGGAGCGGGCGCTGCCGGAGCCGATGCTGGCGCCGGCGCCGGTTCCACCGGCAGCGGCGACTCTTCGCAGCCCGAGGATGTCGAGTTCGAGGAGGTCAAGTAATTGACCGATAATAGATAGTCGGAGGGTTCGGACGTGAGTTCGGACCCTCCGTTTGTTTCTTGTTTTTGTCATCCTGCGGGTTTCTTCTGTCATCCAGAGGAGGGCGGATCGCCCGACGTGAGGATCGGCTGCTTCTTTTTACCACCTTTTGATGGCAAAAGGTGGCGCCAAAACCATCCGCATGACGCTTTCGCGGGAACGGCACTTGTCTATGCTAAAACGGGCGCCTGCGCGGATTTATAAATAAACCGGCCCCGTTTTTACGCTCCGACGGCGTGCCGTTCTTTTTCCGCTGCAAGCTAAAATGCGGAGGGGGCGACCGTTGTCGATTCGGTGTATCGGCCTGTTGCACGGTGAAAACGGCGGATGAAGAGCGAACGGAGGACTCCGCACAACGGCCTCGGTGTGCTTCACGCAAATAAGTCGGTTCCCGATTTTTCATTCCTTCGTCGGGATGTTCTTGACGCTTCGCGCCGAAAAGCCGCGATTTTCGGCTTCGGTTCGATCGCTTTTTGTTGTTTTTTAAGAAAAAAATGCCTATTTTTGCGAGCTATCGGCGCGTTATGCTGTACCGATCGCGTGTTACGACGGAGCGATAACCGAAGAAACAACAAGATAATAACAATAATTTTAACTCAAATGCAAAGCAAAGGTGCTATTAAATTACTGGCGATTCTACTTGCGATTGCCTGTATCTACCAGCTCTCGTTCACGTTAAAGACGCGGAGCGTAGAGAAGAAAGCGGAGGTGTACGCGGCCGCTTACGATGGGGAGGAGCGTTCCGAACGGGAGCAGTACTACCTCGATTCGGTGCAGAACCAGCCCGTCTATAATCTGGGTTTCCGCAAGTTCACCTACAAGGAGATCAAGGAGAAGGAGCTGAACCTCGGTCTGGACCTGAAGGGCGGTATGAACGTCATGCTCGAAATTCAGGTGGAGGACGTCTTGAAGTCGCTGGCCGGCGACAGCAGGAACGATCCCGCCTTCATCGAAGCGATGGCACAGGCCAAAGAGGGCCTCAAGACGGGCAAGGATTTCATCGGCGAGTTCGTTCGCAGCTACCGTGCCTCGACCAACGGTGCACCGCTGGCGGCGATTTTCGTCAGCCCCGATCGTAAGGACATCACGCCCAACAGCACCGACGCCGAGGTCGAGAAGATCCTGCGCAAGGAGACCGACGATGCGATCGACGCGTCGTTCAACATCCTGCGCAGCCGTATCGACCACTTCGGCGTGACGCAGCCCAATATCCAGCGTCTGCCCAATTCGAACCGCATTCTGGTCGAGCTGCCGGGCGTGAAGGAGCCGGAGCGTGTGCGTAAACTGCTTCAGGGATCGGCTTCGCTCGAATTCTGGACGACCTACAACGCCGGTGAGATCGTGCCGACGCTGATGCGTGCCGATCAGGTGGTAAAACAATATCTCGCAGACACGAACCCTGCCGTCGAGGAGACGGTTGCAGTCGAGGAGGTCGTCGAGTCGACCAAGAACGAAGGTCTGATCGCCGAAGTGGCTACCTCCGCAGCGGAGACGCCTTCGGCCGAGGCTTCGGGTTCCTATTATAACCGTGAACAGAATCCGCTGCTGGCGCTGCTCAACCCGCAGTTCGCAGGCGGTGCGGCTGTCGGTGCGGTCATGGCAGTCGACACAGCGGCGGTGAACGATTATCTGGCGCTGCACGCCGTGAAGGAGATGCTTCCGGCCGACCTGCGTTTCAAATGGGCGATCAAGGGGGAGACGCAGCAGCCGGTCGACGGCCGTTTCTACCTCTATGCCATCAAGGTCGAACGTCCCGACGGCCGTGCGCCGCTGGACGGTTCGGTGATTACCGACGCCCGCGAAGCATATGCGCAGCGCGGTGCCGAAGCCGAAGTTTCGATGGCGATGAACTCCAACGGTATCTCCGAATGGGCGCGTCTGACGGCCGACAACGTGGGTCGCTGCGTGGCCATCGTGCTCGACGGGTACGTCTACTCGGCGCCTGTGGTGCGTCAGAAGATCGAGGGCGGCAATTCGTCGATCTCGGGTAATTTCACCATTCAGGAGGCCAAGGACTTGGCCAATGTACTGAAGTCGGGTAAAGTACCCGCACCGGCGCATATCATTCAGGATACGGTCGTAGGTCCTTCGCTGGGTCAGGAGTCGATCAACGCCGGTATGATCTCGTTTGTCATCGCCTTCCTGCTGGTGCTGCTCTACATGGGCGCCTTCTATAAGACGGCGGGCTGGATGGCCGACTTGGCGCTGTTGTTCAACGTCTTCCTGCTCATGGGCGTGCTGGTGTCGTTCGGCGCCGTACTGACGCTGCCCGGTATTGCGGGTATCGTTCTGACGATGGGTATGGCCGTCGATGCCAACGTGATTATCTACGAACGTATCAAAGAGGAGTTGCGAGCCGGCAAGGGGTTGTCGCTGGCTGTCAAGGACGGTTTCTCGAACGCCTATTCCGCCATTATCGACGGTAACCTTACGACGATCATCACGGGTATCGTCCTCTTCGTTTTCGGTAACGGTCCCGTGCAAGGCTTCGCTACGACGCTGATTATCGGTATCCTGACCTCGTTGTTCAGCTCGATCTTCATTACGCGTATCTTGATCGAGGCGATCATTTCGAAATTCGGCCGCATCTCTTTCTCCCGCAAGTGGTCGGAGAACTGGCTCAACAATATTCATTTCGACTTCGTAGGCAAGCGTAAGATCTCTTATGCGATTTCGGGTACGTTGATCGTTCTGTCGTTCATCTCGTTCGCTGTCTTCGGCCTGAACCGTGGCGTGGAGTTCACGGGCGGCCGTTCGTATGTCGTCTTGTTCGACCATCCGATTTCGGTGGAAGGCGTGCGTGCGTCGGTCGAGAATCAGTTCACGCAGATCGAAAACGCCGACAACGCCAATGTCAGCCTCGAAGTGAAGCAGTACGGCGGCGACGGCGATCAGGTGCGTATCGTGACGCAGTACAAGTACGACGACGCATCGGACGAGGCGACCGACGAAATCAACATGCTGCTTTACGAGGCCGTGAAGGAGTACTACAAGAACCCCGTCTCCTTCGCCGATTTCCGCAATACGCAGCTCAGTCCCTTCGGTATCGTCTCGGCCGACAAGATCGGTCCGTCGATCGCCAAGGATATGACTTATAACGCAATCTATGCGGTCTTCTTCTCGCTGATCGCCATCGGGCTTTATATCACCCTGCGGTTCAAGAAGTGGCAGTGGGCGACGGGCGCTACGCTCTCGCTGGCGCACGATGTGTTGATCGTCATCGGACTCTTCTCGCTGCTCTATGCGGTGATGCCGTTCAACTTGGAGATCAACCAAGCCTTCATCGCGGCGATTCTGACCGTGATCGGTTACTCGATCAACAACACGGTGGTGATCTTCGACCGTATTCGCGAGTATATCGCGCTCTATCCGAAACGTAATATCCGCGACAATATCAACAACGCCGTCAGCTCGACGATGGCCCGTACCTTCAACTCGTCGGGTACGACGATCGTCACGCTGCTTGCGATCTTCCTCTTCGGCGGCGAGACCATCCGCGGTTTCATCTTCGCATTGTTGTGCGGTGTGGTAATCGGTACCTACTCGTCGTGGTTCATCGCCACGCCGCTCTCTTACGATCTGATGCCCGAGTCCATCAAGAATAAAGGCAAGGAGTAAGGCGGCGACACCTCCGCATGAGCGGGTTTTGCCTGAAAACGGACTGCATAGTTGTTGCAGTCCGTTTTTATTTCTATCTTTGGCTTCGCCTTAGATACTGCGTCTCGGCAAAATGCAAATAAATTTGCTTTTGCACTCGGCTTATTCGTATCTTTGGCTTCGCCTTAGATACTCCCGCTCGGCAAGGTCCAAATAAATTTGACATTGCCCTCGCTTATTCGTATCTTTGTATAAGATTAAGGTTAAAAAGTTATGTTCGATAATCTGAAGCAGTGGTTGCGGAAGTATATCTCGCCGGTTTTCGTCGCGATGCTCGTGGCGTCGTTCGTGCTGTGGTATATCGCCAAACTGAACTATACCTACACGACCGACAAAACGGTTCAGGTGAATGTCGACGGCGAGGAGTTCAAAGTCGTCTGCGTGATCGAAGGGCTGGGAACGAATCTTTTCAGCCGGATGGTCTACATGCGCAATTCGCTGCGTATTCCGCTTTCGGAACTCGACTACGCCCCTTCGCCCGACGAGGAGGGATACATCGTCATCGATCCGCAGTCGTTGCAGAATGCCATTTCGGTGCATTACAGCGATGTGAAGGTCGTCGCCGTGCGCAATATCCCACCCATTAAACTGCCTGTCAAAGAATGATCCGGGTCGGCGTTACGGGGGGAATCGGGAGCGGCAAGTCGACGGTCTGCCGGCTCTTCGCCGAGCGGGGCGTGCCGGTCTACGACAGCGACCGCGAAGCCAAACGACTGATGGGCGAAGACCCTGCCCTGCGCGCGTCGCTCGTCGCCGCTTTCGGTACGGAGACCTTTCGAGGCGGGGAGTTGAACCGGCACTATCTCTCCGAGACGGTCTTTCGCGATCCGCAGCGCCGCCGTCAGCTCGAAGCGTTGGTGCACCCTTGCGTGAAGCGCGATTTCGAACGCTGGGCCGCTCTGCACGAAGCCGAGCCGTACGTGGTGCTCGAATGTGCGATCCTCTACGAGTCGGGCATGGCCGCTTCGGTGGACCGTGTGGTGGCCGTCATCGCTCCCGAGGAGCTGCGGCTCGTGCGGGTGAATGCCCGCGACGGCGCTTCGGCCGAGCAGATTCGCCGCCGCATGGCCGCGCAGCTCTCCGACGACGAATTGAGCGCGCGCGCCGATTATACCATTGTCAATATCAATCGGGAGGATTTGGCCGCCGATGTGGCCGAGTGCGACCGTCGATTTCGTTATGAAGCAGCAGGAAATTAATCTCGATTTTTCACGCCGGCAGGTGATGACCATCGTCAACGTCACTCCCGACTCATTCTTCGCCGGCAGCCGAACACCCGACTGGATGGACATCGAACGCCGAGTGTGCGATGCGGTTGCGGCGGGTGCGTCCATGATCGATGTGGGGGGCTATTCGTCGCGTCCCGGCGCCGACGAGGTGTCGCCCGAAGAGGAGTGGCGGCGCGTCGATCTGGGAATCGGTGCCGTGCGCTCGCTCTCCCCCGACCTGCCGGTGTCGGTCGACACGTTCCGTTCGAGCGTCGCGGCGCGGGCGATTCACAAATACGGCAAGGTGATCGTCAACGATATTTCGGCCGGCGAGCTGGACCCGCTCATCGTCGATGTGGCGGCCAAGCACGACGTGCCCTACGTGGCCATGCATATGAAGGGCGATCCCCGTACGATGCAGTCGCTGACCGATTACCGCGACATCGTCACGGAGGTCGTCGACTATTTCCGCGGACGGACGGCGTGGCTGCGCGAACGGGGCGTGCGCCGTATCATCGTCGATCCCGGCTTCGGGTTCGCCAAGACGCTGGAACAGAATTACGAGTTGCTGCGCGGCCTGCACCGCCTTTCGGAGCTGGGATATCCCGTGCTGGCAGGCGTGTCGCGCAAGTCGATGATCTATAAACTGCTCGGCACGACGCCTGCCGAAGCGCTCAACGGTACGACGGCGCTTCATTGGGAGTGTCTGCGGCAGGGTGCCGTGATTCTGCGGGTGCACGACACGCGCGAAGCCGCAGAGGTGGTGCGGATGTTCGATCAATTCATGCAGGCATAATGGAACGGGAGATAATGATTCGGGCCGATGGGCTTCGTAAACGATACGGCACGCTGGAGGTGCTGCGCGGCGTGTCGCTCGACGTGGCGCGCGGCGAAGTGGTGTCGATCGTCGGTGCCAGCGGCGCGGGCAAGACGACCCTGTTGCAAATCATCGGCTCGCTGACCCGACCCGACGGAGGACGTGTCACGATCGACGGTGTCGATCTGTTCGCCTTGCAGGATCGGGCACTGGCGCGCTTTCGCAATACGCACATCGGATTCGTCTTCCAATTCCACCACCTGCTGCCCGAGTTCACCACTTTCGAGAATATCTGTCTGCCGGGGCTGATCGGCGGGCGCGACCGGCGCGAGGTCGAGGCGCGGGCGACGGAGCTGTGCGGCCTGATGGGCCTTGCAGCGCGCTGCGATCACAAGCCCGCCGCACTGTCGGGCGGCGAGCAGCAGCGCACGGCCATTGCGCGTGCGCTCGTCAACTCGCCCTCGGTGCTGCTGGCCGACGAACCTTCGGGCAATCTCGATACGAAAAACCGCGAAGAGATCCACCGGCTCTTTTTCGAACTGCGCGAACAGCTGGGGCAGACGATCGTCATCGTCACTCACGACGAGGGGCTGGCGGCGCGTGCCGACCGGACGGTGGTGATGAGCGACGGACAAATCGTGGGCTGACGATGGAACGCGAGGAGCTGCACGACCTGCTCGAACGGCTGTGGGACCGTTACGACCGCGAGGAGTTCATCGCCTCCGATCCGATCGCCGTTCCGCACGGTTTCTCGTCGCGCGACGACCGCGAAATCGCGGGATTTCTCGCCGCGACGATCGCATGGGGCAGCCGTCCGACGATCGTGCGCAATGGTTTGCGCATGATGCACTATCTCGACGATGCGCCGCACGATTTCGTGTGCAACGCCACCGAACGGGAGTTGGCGGCGCTTGCGCCATTTGTCCACCGCACTTTCAACGGCGGCGATTTCATCCATTTTATCCGCGCGATCCGCGCGATGTACGAACGTCACGGCGGTCTGGGCCGTTTCGTGGAGGCGTATTATGCTTCCACGGGCGACATGCGCCGTGTGCTGGCGGCTTTCCGACAGGAGTTTTTTCGGTCGGAGCATCCTGCACGATGCCGAAAACACGTCTCGTCGATCGAGAAGGGGGCTTCCTGCAAACGATTGTGCATGTATTTCCGCTGGTTCGTGCGGCACGACGAGCGGGGCGTGGACTTCGGCGAGTGGCGCACGATTCCGCCCTCGGCGCTCTACCTGCCGCTCGATCTGCATACCGGCAATATGGGCCGTGCACTGGGGCTGCTCTCGCGGCGGCAGAACGACTGGCGGGCGGTAGAGGAGATCACCGAGGCGCTCCGTGCCTTCGATCCCGACGATCCCGTGCGGTACGATTTCGCGTTGTTCGGTGCGGGGATCGACGGCTTTCTGAAATAGGGCTATGTTTCGTTTCAAACAATTTGCGATAGAACAGGATGCCTGCCCGATGAAGGTGGGTACCGACGGCGTGCTGCTGGGCGCGTGGGCGGCTCTCGACGCTGCCGACCGGCGGGTGCTGGACGTGGGGACGGGGACGGGCGTGATCGCACTGATGCTGGCGCAGCGCGCGCCAGCGGCCCGTATCACGGCGCTCGACATCGATGCGGCCTGCGCGGAGCAGGCGCGCGGCAATGCCGACCGTTCGCCGTGGGCGGAGCGTGTCGAGACGCTCTGTATGCCGGTGCAGGAGTACCGGCCGGAGGAGCCGTTCGATCTGGTGGTCTCCAATCCGCCCTATTACGACCGTTCGCTGCTGCCGCCCGACGCCGGACGCACGACGGCACGCCATACCGTTGCGCTCTCCTACGGCGAGCTGATCGCCGCCGTGTGCCGTCTGCTGACACCCGAGGGGCGTTTTGACGTCATTCTGCCGGCGGCGGAGTCGCTGCATTTTCGGGAGCAGACGCACGGCCGGCTTGCCCTGCGGCGGCTGACCGAGGTGTGGTCGACGCCCCGCAGCGGCGTGAAACGGTGTCTGATGGAGTTCGTTCGCGGCGGGGCTGCGGCGCTGCATTCCGATCGTCTGGTGATCGAGGAGGCGCCCGCCCGCTTCACGGAGGAGTACCGGCGGCTGACGGGGAATTTCTATCTCAAATTTTGATCAGGACGGGAAAATGGCTATATTTGTCAATCAACAAATCGAACTGCTTATGAAATCGTTGATTTCTATCTTCCTTTTCTCGCCTCGGCAGAGCCTGAACAAGTTCGGCTCTGCGCTCGGCTTGGCGAAAACGGTTGTTTCGCTGCTGCTCTGCACGATCCTCATGGCGGGAAGCGCCTCGGCACAAAGCTATCGCGTAGCCCGTGCAGGAGTCTTCGAGGAGAACGGCCGTGTCGAGGTGGGCATTCCGACCTCGCCGCTGGCGGTCGATCTGACCGTCGCGAAGGAGGTCGTTACCGTCGGCCCCTACGCCCGTTATGCCCAGAAGTTCCTCGGTGTGCGCGGTGCGCTGACCGACAAGACGCTCTATTCGATCAAGACGGCGCATGTAGCGCTGCTCGATCGGGAAGCGACGACGGCCGAGATTCCGGCCGGCGGAGTACACGCCGCCTCCTATCTGGGCGATGCCGAGACTTTTTCGCGGGTTCCCTTCGATAAACGCGCGCTCGCGGACGAGTCGCTCGAAATGGCGGCGCGCAATGCCGCAAATACGCTCTTTGCCATCCGTCGGCACCGTATGGAGCTGATTACCAGCGAGGCGGGAGAGCATGTCTTCGGTGCCGGTTTGCAGGCCGCATTGACGGAGCTGGACCGGCAGGAGCAGGCCTACACCGAGTTGTTCCTCGGCAAGCGGGTGACGACGACCTCCGTCGAACGGGTCACCGTGGTGCCCGATGCCGGCAAACAGAAATATATCCTGTGCCGATTTTCGTCCGATCGGGGGCTGCTGCCCGGAAACGACCTGACGGGCGAGGTGGTGCTGTTGCAGCTCGACAAGGAGAGCGACGGAGCCTTCACCCTTACGCCCGCTTCGCCCAAGGCGGCACGCACGGCGACCTACCGCGTGGCGGCCGATGTCGTCTGCACGGTCTATTGCGGAACGGAGGAGCTGACGCGTGCTACGTTGCCGCTCTTCGAGTTCGGCCGTGACGTGGAACTGGAGCTTCCGGCCAGAAAGTGATGAATCATACGGCGCGTATGGCGGCGCTGCTCGGAGAGCTGCGCCGTGAGATGAACGGCGCAGTGGCCGAGTCGATGCAGCGCGGCGAGGGAGGTTACGGCCTGAATTACGGCGTCAGCATCCCGACGATTCGCGCCCTTGCCGGCGGGGTGGGAACGGATCACGATTTCGCACGGTTTCTCTACGGGCAGGATGTCCGTGAGCTGCGGATGGCGGCACTTACGATCGCCGATCCGCGCTGCGTGACACCGGACAATTTCGACGAGTGGTTTGCCGGCCGGATGCCGGAGGAGCTGATCGAAGAGTTGGCGCTGCGGCTGCTGAGCCGCTGCGGCCGGCCGGTGCTGGACGCTTTGCGCAAACGATGGTTGTCGGCGGGAAGCGCCGCCCAGCGCTATGCGGCGTTGATGACACTGGCGCGTGCCCGGGTGCAGGAAATCGACACGGCGGCGATCGTACATGTCGTGCCCGATGTCGTGGCCGCCTTCCCCGACGATCTGCGGCTGGCGCGGGGTGCGGCAGCGTTCGTTCAGGCGGCGTCGGCGCGTATCGCACACGGGGAGATCGCCCGAATGCTCGAACGTCTTCCCGATTCCCACGGCGGCAGCTATCTGCGCGACGAGTTGGAGTGGATGATTTTCTGACACACGTTCGACCGTCTTCAAGTAAACAGCGGCAGACCGTTCGGTCTGCCGCTGTTGTTCATCTGCATATTTGGGGGAATCAGAACGCCGATTCCGGCGGAAACTATTTTGTGTCGCCTTGAAGCAAGCAACTACCTATCGCGCTATTTTGCCGTCTGCGAAAGTTGTTCTCTTCCTGCCTTTTGGTACTTTTCAGACAAGCCAAAGGTACGGAAGGAGAGCGGATGATTCCCACGCTTCACTCTGTTCCGCTCGGAATGACAATCGGAGTGTCATCCTGAGGAGGATGCGTCCGGCATCCGACGCGAGGATCGCCCTGCGTCCCGTCCTGTTCGCCCTGACGGAGAGCGGATGATTCCCACGCTTCACTCCGTTCCGTGCGGAATGACAATTGACCCCGTACTCTGAAATGAGGGAGATGGAAAGCACAGCTATCTTCGGCTTATTCGATGGCCCGATAGCCGTTGCGCTGCAGCTCTTCGCGGCGGTAGCCCTTGTAGTTGAAGTGCCAGTATTCGCTGCGCAAAGGTTGATAACCGGCCTGCGTCATCACGTAACGCAGCAGCTCGCGGTTGGCTTTCGCCTCGACCGAGATGCGGCCGGTGCGTACCAACTCCGCTTCGCGGTCGATATTCGATTCGCTGAAAAGGTGGTCGACCGCCACGCCCATCGGAATCGTATCGCGGCGCACGAGGTCGTAGATCGTCACGTCAACGGCAAAGCCGTAGTTGTGGGTGCCGCCGCCGTTGGCGGGATTCGAGACGTAGTTTTCCGACGGCGTTCCGACGACCGTATCCCACATCGTCTGTTGTATGGACATCGGACGGGCAGCGTCGCAGACCAAAAGCCGGTAGGTAGTCGGGATGGATCGCCCGCAGCAGCCGCTGTGCCTCGACCAGCGCTCGGGCGGCTTCGGGCTGGAGATAGGCCTCGCTGAGATCGTCGTAGAGGATTTTCCCCGTGAAGTTGTCGGGGCGGGCATACATCAGATCGACGCGGAGCGTCGAGTCGAGTCGCGCGACATTTACCAATCCCGCCTGCTCCATGCGTTGCGCAGTGGGCGACGACGTTTGTGCGGTGGCCGATGCGGCGAGGAGCAGCGGGATCGCTGCGAGAAGCGCCCGTTTCATCCTATTCTTCGGTGATAAAGAGCGCTTTGGGCAGCTGATCGATGCTGTTGATCGCCACCACTTTGATGCCTTTGGGGCGTTTGGCGCCTTTCGGAAGGTAGCCCGAGACGACGATGCGCCGGAATCCGAGGCGCGCCGCTTCGCTGATGCGCTGCTCGGAGCGGGGCGCGGGACGCACCTCGCCCGAGAGGCCCACCTCGCCCGCGCAGCAAACGCCCTCGCCGATCGGACGGTCGTAGTAGGAGGAGACCACTGCGGCGATGATCGAGAGATCCAGCCCGGGATCGGCGACCTTGAAGCCGCCGGCGAAATTCAGAAAGACATCCTTGGTATACATCTTCATCCCCACGCGTTTCTCCAACACGGCCAACAGCATCGCCATGCGTTTGTAGTCGAAGCCCGTAGCCGTGCGCTGCGGCGTGCCGTAGGCGGCGTTCGAGACGAGCGCCTGCACCTCGATCAGATAGGGGCGGATGCCGTCGACCGAAGCGCCGACAGCGATGCCGCTCAGCGGCGCGTCGTAGTGCGTGAGCAGGATCTCCGAAGGGTTGCCCACCGGCCGCAGTCCGGCGTCGAGCATCTCGAAGACACCGATTTCGAACGTCGCGCCGAAACGGTTCTTGATGCCGCGCAGGATGCGGTAAATCTGGTTGTTGTCGCCCTCGAATTGGAGCACCACGTCGACGATGTGTTCCAGAATCTTCGGGCCGGCGATGGCGCCGTCCTTGGTGATGTGGCCGATGATGAAGATCGAAGTGCCCGAGCCTTTGGCATATTTGAGCAGCGTGGCGGCGCATTCGCGGATCTGCGACACGCTGCCCGCCGATGAGTCGACCAGATCGGTGTAGATCGTCTGGATCGAATCGATGACCGCCACGTCGGGCCGTTGTTCCTCCAGCTGGGCCATGATATTTTCGAGCAGCGTCTCGGAGTAGACCATGCAGGCTTCGTTGCCGATGCCGATGCGGTCGGCGCGCATCTTGATCTGCTCGGCCGACTCCTCGCCCGAGACATAGAGGGTCTTCAGGCCGTTGTCGGCCAGTGCGAGTTGCAGGCTGAGCGTCGATTTGCCGATGCCCGGCTCGCCGCCCAGCAGCACGAGCGACCCCGGAACCAAGCCGCCGCCCAACACGCGGTTGACCTCGGCAATGCCCAGATCGAGCCGCGGCCGATCGGAGGCACGGATCTCGCCGACGCGCTGCGGGGTGCTGCGCGGCAGTGCGGCCGTCATCGCGGCGGCCACCGAGCCGCTCTCCTTTGCGATGATCTCCTCGGTGAAGCTGTTCCACTCCCCGCAGGCGGGGCAGCGCCCCATCCATTTGGGCGCTTCGTATCCGCACTCCTTGCAGAAATATGCTTTTTTGACCTTTGCCATGCCAACGATCGTTTTTTGTTCGGTTCATCTTCGGCGGCTGGGGCGTCGCGCTGAAAGCGCGAGCCGCCGAAGATGGCAACGCTTGCGCGTTGCAGATCTCGGATTATTTGATGAAGAACCGGTAGATGTCGTTGCCGTTGGCGTAGACCAGCAGCACCAAAATGATCGCCAGCCCGACGTACTGCGCCGCTTCGAGGAAGCGGTCGCTCGGTTTACGGCCGGTCACCATCTCCCACAGCGTGAAGATCGCGTGGCCGCCGTCCAGTCCCGGAATGGGCAGGATGTTCATGATGGCCAGAATGATCGAGATGAAGGCGCACTTCGACCAGAAATCCTCCCAGTTCCATGCCGAGGGGAAGATGCTGCCGATGGCGATGAAACCGCCCAGCTCCTCGTACATCTGAGTCTTGGGCTGTACGATGAGTTTGAGCTGTTCCCAGTAATTGGCGATCACGCTGCCCGTGCGGCGGATGCCGGCGGGGATCGACTGCCAGAAGGTATACTCCTTCGTGCGCAGCCGGTAGTCGTGACGCGCGACCGTGACGCCGATCTTGCCGTCGGCACTCACCGGAACGGTCACCACGGCGGTCGAGTCGCCGCGCAGAAGGGTGAGCTCTACGTCGGACGACTTGTGCTGCGAGAGCAGAGACACGTATTCCGAAAATTCGACGTGCTTCTCCCCGTTCAAGGCCACGACCTCGTCGCCGGATTGCAGACCCGCGGCAAGGGCTGCGGGGGAGGCCACGCTGTCGACGCGGAAGGGCGTGCGCAGCATCAGCATCTCTTCGTAACCCTTGGCGCGGCGGAAGTCGACGAGCTGTTGGAAGGGAATGGTGAAGCTCTCTTCGCGGCCGTCGCGCTCGACGACGACCGTGCGGTCGCTCTCGGTCAGCAGCAGCGTCATGGCGATGGCGTTCACGTCGTCGATCGGCTGTCCGTCGATCGAGAGGATTTTGTCGCCGTCTTCGAATCCGAGCGACTGCGCCGCCGCGTTGAAGGTGTAACCGTAAACGGCGTCTTCGTTGGCGAAATATTTCTCGCCCCACGTGTAGCAGATGCCGCAGTAGATGGCCACAGCCAGCAGAATGTTCATCACGATGCCGGCGATCATCACCAGAAAGCGCTGCCACGCCGGTTTGGCGCGGAATTCGTCGGGCTGAACCGGCTGTTTCATCTGTTCCGTGTCGAGACTTTCGTCGATCATGCCGGCGATCTTGACATAGCCGCCCAGCGGCAGCCAGCCCACGCCGTACTCCGTGCCGCCGCGCTTGAACTTGAAGAGCGAGAACCACGGGTCGAAGAAGATGTAGAACTTTTCGACGCGGATGCCGAACACGCGCGCCATGAGGAAGTGTCCCAGTTCGTGGATGCCCACGAGCAGGGTGAAGCAGAGGAAGAGTTGAATGACTTTGATGAGAATATCCATTATCGATAGTTTATAATTTCAGAAATTCACGGGCGATGCGGCGCGCTTCGGCGTCGGAGGCGGCATAGTCGTCGAGCGTGGGCCGTGCGACGAAATCGGATTTGTCGAGTGCATGGCGGATCGTGCGTACGATATCGAGGTAGCCGCACCGCTTGGCCAGAAACGCCGCGACGGCCACCTCGTTGGCGCCGTTCATCGTACAGGCCGCCGTGCCGCCGCGCCGCAGGCAGTCGTAGGCGATCTCCAGCGCCGGATATTTCTCGCGATCCGGTTCCGAGAAGGTGAGCGTCGGATGGTCGGTGAAGCTGAAATGCTCCGCCGCTCGCGCGGCACGCTTGGGAAAGAGCAGTGCGAAACTGATCGGCAGGTGCATATCGGGCGTGCCGAGCTGCGCTTTGATGGCGCCGTCTTCGAATTCGACCATCGAGTGAATCACCGATTGCGGATGAATCAGCACCGAGATCCGTTCGGCCGGCATCCCGAAGAGCCAGCGGGCTTCGATCACCTCGAAACCCTTGTTGACGAGCGTCGCCGAGTCGATCGTGATTTTGGCTCCCATGCGCCACTGCGGGTGCCGCAGCGCCTGTTCGACGGTGACGTCGGCGAGTCGTTCGCGCGGCACGTCACGCAGGGCACCGCCCGAGCAGGTGACGATCAGCCGCCGTGCGGGCGACGCTTCGCCCATAAGGCATTGGAAGATGGCCGAATGTTCGGAGTCGATCGGCAGGATGGGAACCCTGCGCTCGGCGGCCAGCCGCATGACATAGTCGCCGCCCACGACGAGCGTCTCCTTGTTGGCCAGCGCCACCTTTTTGCCCGCCTCGATGGCAGCCACCGTGGGCCGCAGCCCCGCGTATCCCACCAGTGCGTTGACCACCACGTCGACCGTCGCGGCCTGTACGACCTGCCGGATCGCATCGTCGCCCGCATAGACCTTGATGGGCCGGTCGGCCAGTGCGCGGCGCAGCGCATCGTATTTCGACGCGTCGGCGATGACCACCGAATCGGGCGCGAACTCCTCGGCCTGACGGGCCAGCGCCTCCCAGTTGCGGTGTGCGGTGAGCGTGGTGATTTCGAACGACTCGGGATTCTCGCGGACGATGTCGAGCGTCTGGACGCCGATCGAACCGGTCGAACCGAGCAGGGCGATGCGTTGTTTCATGCGTAGCGTTTTTTCGGCGGAATGATTTATTAAAATACGATGTATCCTTCGGGGTCTACGGGTTTGCCGTCGTTCCACAGCTCGAAGCCGAAGAGCTTCGCGTCGTTGCCTTCGGCCTGCGGGTCGTTACTGTACCCCAGTACCTCGCCGCTGCGAAGCCGCTGTCCTGTCGAAACCATCGACTGCGCGAGGTTTTTATAGATCGAGAGCAGATTGTTGGCGTGCTGTACCTGCACGACGTAGCCCTCTTCGGGACTCCACAGACTCAGCACGACCGTCCCGTTGTCGATCGCCGAGACCTGCGACCCCGGAGCGGCAGCGATGCGGATGCCGTATTGTCCCAGTTTGGTGTCGAACTTCTCGGTGAGGATACCTTCGACCGGCGCGGCCATCGCCATCGCTTCGCGCAGCGTTTTGCGCGACGGCGATTTCCCCAGTCCGTAGGGACCTTCGCCCTCCATCTGGATGCGCAGGAGCGAATCTTCGCGCGAGGGCATCACCAGCGTCTTGTCGGCCTTGATGCTGTCGAGTCCGCCGACGTTGCGTACCACGGGTGTCTTGCCCTCCATGATCAGAGCGATGTTGTCGCTGTACGTGCGCATCTGGGTCATCTGCCGTTCGATCGAATCGAGACGCATGATATTTTGCAGCAGCATCTCGCGCGAGCGGTTGGCCTCGTAACCCGGCAGAAACTCCAGTACGGGGGTGTAAGCCACCAGCGAGAGGATCAGGATGAAGAGCAGCAGCACGAAGGCCAGCAGTGCTGCGAAGATGCGTACTACCGAGATGTGCATGTGCCACTCCTCGGTGTTGTCCACCTCGTTCTGGAGCGTCAGCCGGTGTTTGCGGACCAGACGCTTGTAGGCTCGTGAAATTGCCGATAATCCTTTCATGTTTAGCGTGTTTAAAGTATCGATACCGGAGCGGAGGTCGGGCATGGAGGCGTGTGGAACCGCTTCTTGCCGCAGTGTCGTCCGTTCGGGCCGCTTTATCTTTGCAAAGATACGAAAAGACGAGTGCAGAAGCAAACATTTATGTTTGATTATGCCGAGGCGGAGTATCTAAGGCGCAGCCAAAGTACGAAAAGACGAGCGCAGAAGCAAACATAAATGTTTGATTATGCTGAGGCGAAGTATCTAAGGCGTTGTCAAAGATAACGAAAAAACGGAGGAAGCAGAGGTGTTGCGACCGAAAATTTATACTGCTTGCTCCTTCTCTCTGCCCGATTTCGGAATGTCTCGACATGGCTGAGCCATGTCGGAAGTTCGTCGCTATCCCGCGCGACGGAGTGCAACTCGCGGATGCTCGTGCGGTTCCGTCCGCCGGCGACGAACTGCATACTCGCCGACGAGATAGTAGAAGTAAAACGGCGGATAAATAAAATTATTTTTTCAGATGGGGACCGCAACGGAAAAGCGACGGGGGACGTTTATCAAGAACGTCCCCCGAAGGCTGTCGTAAAGCGAGCGGAGTTGTCAGAATCCCCACTCCGAGCGGTCGAACGACGCTTTGACTTCGGCCGGAACCTCGGGGAAGAAGGTGATGTTCGTGAGCCGTTCGATCTCGGCGACGGGCTTTGCGAAGCGGTCGATCTGGCCGCTCGTCACGGCATCGGTCATGTAGGTCGGAATCCAGAAACCGATGGCCTGCAATTCGTTCGCATCGCACTCCTGAATCCATTTTCCCGTGTTGCCCTTCTTGGTGCGCAGCGCCAGCTTGAACTGGTGGGTCGGCATCGTGCATAGTTTCGATGCGGAGGAGAACTCGCTGAAGTATGTGGCGTCCGTCTCGATGAGCGAGAGATTGCCGTAGTGGCAGCCGGCCACCATGAAGAGCGTGTCGGCCACTTGGTTGAGGTTGACCTGACCGTCGTCGGCGGGGAACTCCGTTTCGCCGATGTTGCGCGTGCCGGAGAAGAGGCTTTCGACATAGCCCCAGACGGTCCCGAACGTGTAGTCGTTGCCGGAGGGCTGCGGAGCGACGTTGGTAGGGTAGAAGGTCTGACGGTTGAGCAGGGCGGGATTCTGCTTGTCGCCGCAGCCTCGTTCGCTCGACATCACCAGATGGCCGCGCGTCCACATGCCGCCGTCGAGCGTGGTGTTGGTGTAGAAGGTGAATTTGTCGTTCTCGTCTGTGGGGTAGATCTTCGACTGTACGGCCGCGTCGAGCGAGGGATCGGGCGCCCATGGGTCGACGGCCGGCCGGGTGTAGCCGCCCTCCTGATAGATGCCGTGGAGCAGATAAGCCACCCAGACGGGGTTGTGGTGCTGTGTGTCGTAGCAGTAGGTGTAGTTGCGCACACGGTTACCGGTACGCACCGTCGTCGCAAAGTGAGTATATACGGCTTGATTTGCGGAGGGGTGTTCGAAATTGGCAGGCAGTTCCGGCCAGCGGTAGGGGCCGCTGCTCTCTTCGAGCGTGATGCGCTGTCCGCCTCCGGTCGACTCGGTGAGTGCGATATCGTCGAAATTCAACCCGTAACTCTGCGTCACTCCCTTGGGCTTCAGATGGATGTAGAGTTGCGAGACGGGCTGCGTGAGCGAGAAGTCGCACACGGCCAGCGTCCATGTATTGTAGGCTGGGGCTGCGGTGTAGGCGACCTCCACCCATCGGCGGCCGTCGGCGCTCAGCTGCACGCTCAGGTCGTCCGTGCGGCAGATGGTTCCGAAGGTGAGCCGGAAATCGGTCTTGCCCGCGGGAAGTGCGATGTGCTGTACCTCGAAAAAGTCGGTCGAGACGTTGTAGAACAGCCTTGCATAGCGGCCGCCCGATGCACCCTCGTAGCGTCCTGCCGAGCCGTAATTGTCGCTGTAAATGCGGACGTTGCCGTTGCTGTAGGTGACCTGTGCGGCGCCTGTGCCGGTATGGGTCTTCCAGTCGTCGGACTCGCTGGCCCAGATCGTGCTGCCCGTGCCGAAGTCGAGCCGGAAGATGGGATCGACGGGCGTCGGCGAAACGTTGCGGGTGACCGTGAGGGTACGGGTGACGGCTTTCGCACCTTCGCCTGCGGTGACGGTCAGCGTCGATGTACCGTTGGGAGCCGCTGTAATGCGTACCGTACCGTCGCCCGTACCGGAGGCGGGCGAGAAGGTCATCCCTTCGGCCGTCGAGGAGACGTTCCATGCGGTGTTGCTGCGAATTTCGACACTGTTTTTCGCTGCGTCGGACTCGTTGAAGGTGAGGTTGTCGGGCGCAATCGTCAGTGCGACGCTGCGTGTGATCGTGACGGTGCGGACGAGGGTCTCTTCGCCGTCACCCGTAACGATGGTCAGCGTCGATTCGCCTACCGGAGCGGCCGTGATGCGCACCGTGCCGTCGCCCGAGCCTTCGTCGGGCGAGAAGGTCACCTCCCCGTTCGGCGACGAAGCTCTCCACGTGGTGTTGCTGCGGACCTCGACGCTGTTCTTCGCTGCGTCGGACTCGTCGTAAGTCAGCTTCGGCGGCGATACGGTAAGCGTGACGGCGGCTTTGGCGCGTGTGACCTTCACACGGTTGCTTTCGAGCGAGGGCCGTCCGTCGGAGTAGCTGTGTTTTGCGTAGACCTCGATCGTCGTGCCGGCAGGCATATCCGTGAGCGAGAAGTTCCCGTTGCCGCTGCCGAGCGCACGGTCGAAATGCACGCCCGAAGAGGGAGAAGCTGCCGCCTGCCACGAAAGGTCTGCGTTGGCGGAGACGGTAAACGTGTTTTTCGAGAGGTCGCCCTCGTCGAAGGTGAAGGCTGTTGCCGGGCTGATCTTCAGGTAGTCCGCGTCGGGAGCGGGGTCGTCGGTCGAGTCGCCGCCGCATGAGGAGAATAGAAAGGGAAGCAGACACGCTGTGCCGGTGATCAGATGAAGCAAATGTTTCATGACTTTAAAAGGGATGTTTTCGTTTACTGTTAACGTCTGTTTCTTTTTATCAGTTAACGGCCCGAGAGCCGCCGCACGGCGGCTTCGGCTTCGTAAGAGTTGTTGAAGGAGGGCTGGACGACGATGGCGCCGCGCCGGTCGATGGCACCCCAGCGGTTCTTTTCCACCGCGACGACTGCGATGCCGTTCGAGCCGAATTCGCGGGCGGAGAAATAGTGCGGAGCGATCGCCCAGCGGCCGTAGTAGTCGAGATAGCCGTAGAGTTCGGTTGCGGGATCGCGCTCCATCCACAGATCGATGCCGGGCAGCCGTCCCTTGTCGATCGAACGGATGGCGGAGTCGACCGTGTAGCCGTTACTGAAAACGGCGGCGATGACCAACTGGCCGAGCGGATCGATGGCTCCATAGCGGTTACCGATCCGTACGCGGGCCAGTCCGCAGTCGCTGAAGTGTTGGGCGGCGTCGAATTTGGGTTGGATGACCCATAATCCCAAATCGTTAACATAGCCGTAAAGTCCCGTGGCGGGGTTCTCCGCCGGAGTGTAACGCGCTCCGGTTTTAGCCAGAAGGCGTCCTGCGGTGTTCCCGTACACTGCCGGCCCTGTGGTCGAACACGACCACAGGAACGGCAGCAACAGCGTCAAAAGGTGAGAAAGTCGTTTCATGATGTCGTTATCGGTGAAGGATGAATTTACAGGTGATAGCTGCGACCGCCGAATAGACCGCGGCCGCCGGAGCGGGGAGGATCGCCGCATAGACGGGACTTGCGGCGAGACCGTGCGAATCCCGATTCGCACGGGCCGTAAGCGGCAGTGCCGTAGCGCGAAACAGTGGGATGCGAATCTTTTTCATGCGAGGAGCCGATCGTTGAAAATTTTAATACAAAGATATTACCCCCCCCCGAAACGCCCGATCAATACGTCAATTGATGCGTCAAATGGACAAAAATAGCGGGCTTTTCGTCCGAAAAGTCCGCTTGTAAGGTATTGGGAGCACGATTAGTTGCCGCGTTCCAGTTTGTATCGGTTCGGTGTGCATCCGTAGTGGCGGATGAAGACGCGGCGGAATGTCGAGACCGAATTGAACCCGCAGCTCTCCGCGACGGCTTCGATCGTCAGCGTGCAGGAGGGCGAGGCGAGCCGCTCGGCGACGGCGCGGATGCGGTAGGCGTTCACATATTCGTAGAAGGTCGTGCCCAGCGAACGGTTGAGGTAATCGGAGAGGTAGGTGCGATTGGTTCCCAGCGCTTGAGCGACGTCGTGGATCGTCAGACGCGGGTTGAGCCAGAGCTGCTGAACGGTGAACAGCTCCTCCAGCCTCTCGGCGAAGGCGGGCCTGTGGTTGGCTTCGTTCGTCTGCTCCTCCGTATCGTCGGGAGATTCCGCCTCACCGAGCGGCAGCGTCTCCTGCCGGTCGATGTAGTAGCAGATGACGGCCCACAGACCGCACGATGCCATATTGTAGAGAATATCGGCGTCGGCCGAGAGCCGGATGCAGGAGTAAGCCCACACGACGAGGAAGAAGATGAAGAAGATCAGCAGTTTCCATAGCCAGACCAGATCGATGGCATCCGTATAGGAGTAGTTTTCCGAGAGCATCCGGTTGTATTCGGGGATGGCGTGGTAGAGGTGGAAAATGACACTCAGGGAGTAGAGCAGCGCCGCGACGAGATTGGTCGTAAAGATGATCTGCACGGGCCAAGCCCAATAGAGCAGCGGGAAGAGCAGGAAAAGCGCTTCGTGGAGGATCGCTTTGCGCCAAGTCAGCCAGCCCGGGTGCACCAGTTCGAGCAGCAGGAAGGCGCAGGTGGGGACGGCCAGCATGTCGAAACTCATGAGCAGCTTCTGCATATAGTCGTAATCGGCCGTCGAAACGTCGAGCAGCAGCAGGTCTTTCATGTGCATGGCGAACCAGAAGAGCAGCGTCCAGCCCAGAATCCGCTTGAGCCGGTTGCCGCGTTGCAGGAGAAAATAGCTGCCGGCCGCGAGCAGGAACATGGAGATGCACCCCTGCGTAAAGGCGAGGGTACTGTCGAGCGTGATGGCGAGGATTCCGGCTGTCATAGATGCGAAAGTCTTTTCACAAATATAGGAAAAAGCCGGTTATTTCCGACTTTTGTCTCTCTCTTTTTGGGGTGAGGTTCAGGATCGGCAACGGAAAACAGGGAACTTGCAGCTCTCTGTTTTCCATTCGAATCAGTCGAGAAAACCCTCTTCGACGAGTCGCAGTCTGACTTTGGCCCAGTTTACGAAGGGACGTTTGACGCCGTCCTCGAATTTGATCGGGCACCCCAATGCACTGTCGTCGATGTAGAGATCGGCAAAGACTTTGGGCGACTCGGTCCACTCTTTCTGCGCGGGGTTCTCGTTGACGGCATAGAGCGGAATGTCGTTGCGGGCGAACCATGCGGCGGCATCGTCGAGCAGCTTCCCGCTGCGCATCGTGTAGAGGATCAGCCGGCAGCCGTTATCGATCAGTTCCCGAAGCACGGGAACGGCGCCGATGTCGCTGCCGATATGCGGGTAGGCATGTGTAACGACCGTACCGTCGAAATCGACGGCGATGATTGCACCGTGGATAGCCATCGCGGTATTACTTTTTATTGTTCAGACCCAAGAACTCCTTCAGACGCTGCGTGAGGTTGTAGCGGCTGTCGATCGAGGCGGATTTTTTGCTTTCGTCTTCCCCGTAGCCATAGCCGTAACCGTATCCGTAACCATAGCCGTAGCTATATCCATATCCGTACCCGCGGCGGGAGCCTCCGGTCGAACCGTTGAGCACGATGCTCATGTTGTGGAATTTCTTTTCGAGGTAGAGCTTTTCGATGTCGGGCAGCTGCCGGCGATCCAGCAGACCTTCACGGATTACGTAGATCGTCAGGTCGGCCAGACGGTCGGTAATCAGGGCGTCGGCCACAGCCATGGCGGGCACGCTGTCGATGACGATGTAGTCGTAGCGTTTGCGCAGGTCGGCCATGAATTCGTCGAACTTCTCCGACAGCAGCATCTCGGACGGGTTGGGCGGCTGCAAACCGGCGAAGATGATGTCGAGGTTATCGTGCAGGCCGCTCTGGAAGATGATGTCGTTGAGGTTGGCGACCGTTCCCGAGATGTAGCCCGATATGCCGTTCTTGTTCTCGCGCTGGCCCATCTGCTTGGAGAGGGTGCGGCGGCGCAGGTCGAGGTCGATGATCGCCACCTTCTTGTCGGCCATGGCCAGCGTCATGGCCAGATTGGTCGTAACGAAGGTCTTACCGGCATGGGGATTCGACGAGGTGACCATGACGACCTGCAGCTTGCCCGACTTGACGCTCATGAAGCCCAGATTCGAGCGGATCAGACGGAATGCCTCCGAGACGCTGTCGCGGCCGCTGTCGCGCACCACCACCGATCCCTGCCGGGTCGAGCCGTGGTATTCGGGGATGTCGCCGAGGAACGGAATGCTCAGTTTGTCCTCGATGTCCTTACGGCCGCGGATGGTCGTGTCGAGAATCTCCATCAGGTAGATGATTCCGAAGGGGGTGGCAAGACCGAACAGCAATGCGATGAAGAGGATGATGACCGTGCGGGGTGCTACGGGATTGCTGCTGCCGTAGGCCGGATCGATGATACGGGCGTTGTTGTCGGCGATGGCCTTGGTCAGCTCGTTCTCCTCGCGTTTGTTCAGCAGATAGAGGTATAACTCCTCCTTGATGCGCTGCTGACGGGTGTTGTCCAGCAGTTCGGTGCTCTGACGGGTCGCTGAAGCGATGCGCGTACGGGCGAGACTCTCCTCGCGGCGGATGTTGTTCAGCTGAATTTCGAGCGTCGAGATATGCGACTGGAGCGAAGCGATGATCGCCCGCCGCAGCGCGGCCAGTTCACTGTCGAAATCCTGAATGACAGGGCTGCTGCTCGACGCATTGCCGGCGAGTTTGTCGCGGCGCAGCATCAGTTCGTTGTAGTTCTTGATCTGATCGGAGATCGATACGTTGGTGATGGCGACGTTCGCGGGAATCAGGTCGCGCAGCTTGGTGTCGTTGAGCAGGTAGTCGCGGATGTACTGCGCCATGCTGATCTGGTTCTCGACCGAAAGCCCTGCGGTTTTGAACTGCGAACTCTCGGTCAGGCTCTGCGTGGCCTGCGCCGTAATGTCGTACATCTCGTTGTCCTTCTTGTAGGTCGAGATTTTGCGGTCGACGGCGTCCAGTTCCGTGCCGATGATCCGCAGCCGCTTGTTGATGAAGTCGGCCGTGTAGTCGGCGATACGGTTCTTGTCGTTGATCGATTCGTCGTTGTAGCGGGCGATGAGCGTGTTGATGACATCCTCCGCACGGCGGGGAAGATTGTCGTCGAGCGAAATGGAGATGGCGTTGGCCTGTTTCTCCACCAGTGTGATGGCGATCCGTTTGTTATAGGCTCCCGCCATTTTGCTTATGATCTGCTTGCTCACGGCGATCGGATCGTCGATGTAGTCGTTCGACATATAGAGCGTCGGGGATACGACCAGCAGTCCGCACGGCGTGGTGATCGTATCGTTGAAACGGCCCGTCATCTTCATCTCGTAGATCTCCGACTCCTTGTCATTGCCGGGTTCGGCCGAGGTGCGATTGACGAATTTCGTGAGTGAGAACTCCTTGTCGTTGAGCGGCGTCAGCTCGAACGCCAGCGCCTGCCGTTCGTTGTCGTCGATGAACGTGACGTCGATGGGCGAACGGCGATAGAGATTCTCGGTGCGCAGCCCGTGTTTGACGACGTAGTTGATATGCAGGTTGAGCCGCCGCACCACTTCGGTCATCAGGTTGCGTGATTTGAGGACGATGATCTCGTTGTCCACATTACGGCGCGCGGTGGCTCCCAGCAGGTCGCCGAAAGCCGCAATGTCCGTTTCGCTTCCCTTCTTACCGTCCTTGATGAGGATCGTGGCCGTGCGGTTGTAGATTTTCGGCACCGTGTAGATGTAGAAGAGCGCACACGAAAGACAGATGACCGTCGACAGCAGGAACCAGAACCAGTTTCCGATAACCATTTGGATGAGGTCGTGGATCGAAAAATTGATGCTGTCCTCGTTCCCTTCCGCAGAAGCGTTGTTTACGTTACGATTTTCTTCCATGAAAACACCCGATTATTTAATTTTGGTGATGGTGACGATGAGCGTTGCGACGGAAACCACCGTCGAAATGATCGAAAGGTAGAACGACCGGTTCTGGTTGATCTCACCCGCCTGCGCCTTGTATTTGTTCGGCGTGACGTAGACCACGTCGTCCTGCTGCAGGTAGAAATAGGGAGAGGTAAGGATGCTCGGGTCTTTGAGGTCGAAATAGTGAATCGTCCGCTTGCCCTCCTCTTCGCGGATCAGCGCCACGTTGTCGCGCAGACCGTAGATCGTCAGGTCGCCGGCCATGGCCAATGCGTCGAAGAGCGAAATGCGGTCTTTGGTAATGGAGAACTGTCCCGGACGAGTGACTTCGCCCAGTACGGAGAATTTCACGTCGGCGAACTGGATGATGACGATCGGATCGTGTACCATCCCGTTTTCGCGGATCGTGTTCTCGATCTTTTTGGCAAGCTCGTTGCGCGTCAGTCCGTCGCAGTCGATCTGGCCGATGATGGGCAGCTGAATCTTCCCGTCTTTGTCCACGGTGATGATTTGCAGATTGCCGTTCGAGGAGCTCGAATAGGAGGAGAGACCGTTGAGCGAGTTGTAGGAGGACGCCGCGTTGAACGGAGCGGCCAGCTCGGGGTCCTTGCTGTTGACGGTGACCGTGAGCCGGTCGAGCGGTTTGATGCGGATCTGGTAGTCCTGTTCGATAGCGGTCGGAATGTCGGCCTGCGCCTGCTGGAGATAGGCCGCACGTTTATTCGTGGCGCACGATGCCAGCAGCAACGCGCCGAGTATGAAAAGCCCGAGGTGTTTCATGGGTTTTATTTGCTTTAGTCTTTATATGTTTTGATACGGTTGCGCAAAGATATTACTTTTTTCCGATAATCCGCCGCAGGACGGGTTGAAAAATAAAATATTTCGGATGTTGCCGAATTTTCTTATTTTTGCGGTCTGAATCGGATAAGAATGGATAAAATAACGCATATAACGCATCCTGCATGGAGCTATCCTGCGGTGCTCTATGAATTGAACGTGCGGCAGCTGACCCCCGAGGGAACCTTCGCCGCCGCTGAAAAACAGCTTTCCCGCCTGCGCGAGCTGGGCATCGACGCCCTCTGGCTGATGCCCGTACACCCGATCGGGGAGGTGAACCGCAAGGGTTCGCTGGGTTCTTACTACGCCGTGCGCGACTACTGCGGCGTGAATCCCGAATTCGGGACGATGGCCGATTTCGACCGCTTCGTGGCCACGGCGCATGCGCTGGGCTTGAAGGTGCTGCTCGACTGGGTGGCCAACCATACGGCGCGCGACGCGCGGTGGGTGACCGAACGTCCGGCCGACTGGTACGAGCGCGACGCGGCGGGCGAGCCGGTCGTGCCGAACGGCTGGGACGATACGGCCAAGTTGAACTATGCCAACCGCGCCGTATGGCAGGGGCAGATCGACGCCATGCGCTTCTGGCTGGAGGAGCACGGCGTGGACGGTTTCCGCTGCGACATGGCCATGCTGGTTCCCACGGCCTTCTGGCAGGAGGCCGCGGCGCAGCTGCGCGAGGTGAAACACAACCTCTTCATGCTGGCCGAGGCCGAGCAGACGGATCTTTTCGACCGTGCGTTCGACGCCTGCTACGGGTGGGAGTTCCACCACATCGTCAACGACATCGCGCAGGGACGCCGCCGCGTGTGGGACCTTCGCAACTACATCTATGCCGACCGCGACCGTTATCCGCGTTCGGCCATGCGGCTGCTCTTCACCTCGAACCACGACGAGAATTCATGGAACGGCAGCGAATTTCACCGGCTGGGCGATGCGGCCGAGATCATGGCTGCGCTGACGTTCGTGCTGCCGCAGTCGATGCCGCTCATCTACACCGGACAGGAGTTCGGCTACGACCACGCTTTCAGCTTCTTCGACCGCGATCCGATGGTCGATCCCCGTCCGGGGCGTTTCACGGAGTTGTACCGGCTGCTGTGCCTGCTGAAACACCGCAACCGCGCGTTGCAGGCGGGCGAGCGGGGCGGTTCGTTCGTCGAGATCGAGAACAACGCCAAGGATTGCCTGATGACCTTCGTGCGTGAGGTGGAGGGCAACCGCGTGCTCTGCGTGATGAACCTCTCGCCCTATACGATCCACGCCGATTTCAATACGGGAATCTATCAGGGCGAATACACCGATGCGATGACGGGCAACCGGATCGTCGTGCCTTACCACGTCGAGCAGGATATGGTGTCGTGGAGCTACCGAATTCTGACTCGGGAGTGATTCGGCCGCAGACCTCTCGGCCGGCGGATCGGAGTCGCCCGAGAGGAACACCGTTTCATGGAGAATTTTACGGCATTCGAACTGCGTGCCGGAGACTTGGCGATTCGGAAAATTTGACTTATCTTTGAAACGATGATACGCAATCTTATCCTCCTTCTCTGTCTCTGCGCGTGGCAGCCCGCCGCGGCGCATTCCTATACGGTGGAGGAGATCGAAAACGTGCAGCTGGCCGACCGCACGCGCTTCACGTCGAATCCCGACGGCATTCTCTCCCGTGCGGCCGTGGCACGCATCGATTCGATCTGTTACGGACTGCGTGAACGCGGTGCGGCACAGGTGGCCGCCGTGGTGGTCGACGCGGTCGCCGGCGGCGATGCGTTTTCGTTTGCCTACGAACTCTTCTCGAAGTGGGGCGTCGGCCGCAGCGAGCAGAGCAACGGCGTGGGAATCCTGCTGGTGAAGGATCTGCGCGAAATCCGTTTCGTAACGGGGCGCGGCGTCGAGGGCGTTCTGCCCGATGCGCTCTGCAAACGTATCCAGACGAATTATATGCTCCCCGCCTTCCGCGAAGGCGACTACGACCGCGGCATGGTGCAGGGTGTCGAAGCCGTGGCGGCCGTGCTTGCGGGAAGCGAACTCGAAACGGGCGTGCCGGATGCGGCCAGACAGGAGAACGGCACTCCTTGGTGGGCGATTTTGCTGATCGTGGGCGGATGTATCGTCGTGCCGCTGACGGCAGTGGTGCGTATGCTGCGCTGTCCGCGCTGCAAGCGGTGGTTTGCACTGCGGTCGCAGGGTGAACGGATCGTGCTGCGTGCCGAGGGGTGGCGGATGGTCGAGCAGACGCTCGTCTGCCGCTATTGCGGCGAAACGATCCGCCGGCGCCGGCGCGAAGCTGACGGCAGCGATGTCGGCGGACGCGGCGGCGGAATGTGGGTCGGCGGCCGGGGACTTTTCGGCGGTGGCAGTTTCGGCGGCGGGCGCATGGGCGGCGGCTTCGGCGGCGGTAGTTTCGGGGGCGGCGGAGCCGGTTCGAAATGGTAAAAAACGAAAATCGAAGGCGAACGGTTAGTAACTTCTTCCGTTCGTCCGTATTATTAAACGAAAACGGAAAAATATGAAAAAGAGTCTTTGGATTGCCCTTGCGGTCGTTGCGGTGCTCGTCGTTTGGGGGTATACGATCTACAACGGGTTGGTCGAGAAGGAGGAGGCCGTGCACAGCGCATGGTCGAACGTCGAGACGCAGTATCAGCGCCGCGCCGATCTGATTCCCAATCTGGTCAATACGGTCAAGGGATATGCCGCGCATGAGAAGCAGACGCTCTCGGCGGTCGTGGAGGCCCGTTCGAAGGCGACGTCGATGACGGTCGACGCCGACGATCTGACGCCCGAACGGCTGGCGGCCTTTCAGCAGGCGCAGGAGGGGGTGCGTTCGGCGTTGGGACGGTTGATCGCCATTGCCGAGAACTATCCCGACCTGAAGGCCAACAGCAACTTTCAGGAGTTGCAGGCGCAGCTGGAGGGGACGGAGAATCGCATTGCCGTAGCGCGGCGGGATTTCAACGAGGCGACGCGCGCCTATAACGTCTCCATCCGCCGTTTTCCGGCCAATCTGGTGGCGGGGATGCTGTCGTTCGGCCAGAAGCCTTATTTCGAGGCGAACGACGGTGCCGCGCAGGCTCCCGAAGTCGCCTTCTGATGCGGGGAATAAACTACTAACCTTATGAATATGAAACGATTGATCCTTTCGATGCTGGCTGCGGCGACCTTTTTCGGCGCGGCGGCCGCATCGGTGAAAACCTATGAAGTGAAGAGTCCCGACGGCCGTCTGAGCATTGTGCTGACGGCGGGCGACCGGCTGACTTTTTCGGTCGCTCACGACGCACAGACGCTGGTCGCCCCCTCCGAGATGGCCCTGACGCTCGCGTCGGGCGAGGTGCTGGGCGAAGCGCCGAAGGTACGCACGGCGCGGCGGCGCGCGGCGGCGGAGACACTCGATGCTCCGCTCTACCGTCAGAGTCGTTTCGATGCGGCCTACAACGAACTCGACCTGCGTCTGCGCGGCGATTACGGCGTCATAGCGCGCGCTTACGACGACGGCGTTTGCTACCGCTTCTATACGGAGCGCGACGGCGAGCTGACGATCGTCGGCGAGACGGCGCAGCTCAATTTCGAGGGCGATCCGTCGGCCTATGTTCCCTACTCCAATACGAAGGTTCCGATGCAGACGTCGTTCGAGAATACGTATGTCTATGCTCCGCTGAGTGAGTTCAAGATGCAGACGCTGGCCTTCATGCCGGTGCTCGTCGATCTCAAAGACAAAGGCTATGTGCTCTATACCGAGTCGGACGTCGAAGCCTATCCGGGCATCTACCTCTCCTACGACAAGCAGGCTCGGGGCCTGACGGCGCAGTTCGCACCCGTTCCGACGGCCACCCGATTCACCAAGCGTTACGAGGACGTGGTGACCGAGAGCACGGATTACATCGCCCGTGTCGAGGGGAGCCGCAGCTATCCGTGGCGCATCGTGGCCTACGCGGCGACGGCGCCCGAACTGCCGGTGAACAACATGGTATGGCAGACGGCCGAGGCGAGCCGTGTGGCCGATACGAGCTGGATCCGCGACGGCAAGATCGCATGGGACTGGTGGAATGCTTGGGGCGTGTACGGCGTCGACTTCAAGTCGGGCATCAATACCGAAACCTATAAGTATTTCATCGATTTCGCCGCCGACCACGGAATCGAGTATGTGGCGCTCGACGAGGGCTGGGGCGTGCCCGACGGCAACGTCATGCATATCGTCCCCGAGGTCGACCTCGAGCAGATCGTTTCGTATGCCAAGCAGAAGAAGGTCGGCATCATCCTCTGGGTCGTAGCCAAGGTGCTCGACGACCGGTTGGAGGAGGCGTGCAGCCACTATTCGCAGATGGGTGTCGCGGGCTGGAAGGTCGATTTCATCAACCGGCAGGATCAGGCGGCCGTGGAGCGGATCTACCGCATCGCCGAGACATCGGCACGTCACAATATGGTCGTGGACTTCCACGGCATCTACAAACCCACGGGTTTGCAGCGCACCTATCCCAATGTGATCAATTTCGAGGGAATCTTCGGGCTGGAGCAGCTCAAGTGGACGGACAAGACCGCTGCGGATATGCCCGCTTTCGACTGTACGTTCCCCTTTATCCGGCAGGTGGCCGGTCCGGTGGATTACACGCAGGGGGCGATGCGCAATGCTTCGCGCAAGAATTTCCGCGCCGTCAACCACCATCCGATGAGTCAGGGCACGCGCGCGCATCAGGTGGCGGAATACGTCGTCTTCGACTCGCCGCTGGTGATGCTCTGTGATGCGCCGACGGCCTATCTGAAGGAACCCGAGACGCTGGACTACATCGTATGTTTTCCGACGCGCTTCGATGAGACGCTGATTCCGGCCGGCGAGATCGGCCGTTACATCGTCACGGCGCGGCGTGCGGGCGACCGCTGGTATCTGGGCGCGCTGACCAACTGGGATGCCCGCGAGGTGGAGGTGAAACTCGATTTTCTGGGCGACGGCCAGTGGAAGGCCCGCATCTTCCGTGACGGCGTGAACGCCGACCGCTACGCCGAGGATTACCGCATGGAGGAGCGGACGGTGACGGCCGCCGACCGCCTTGCGATGGCGATGGCTCCCGGCGGCGGATATGCCGTGCAGTTCGAACGGGTGCAGTAGAAGAAATGAAAAGGAGTGCGTTCAGCACTCCTTTTCATTTGAATTGCACGGGCGTTACTCTTCGAGCCAGCTGCCCAGCTCGGTGTAGATCTTATCGGCGATGAACGCCATCGCTTCGGAACTCGGATGGCAGCCTTTGCCCGTCGCCGGATTGTAGTCGCGCTTCGGCATATAGGTCTGGTCGTTGTAGCCGTTTACGGCATACAGATCGACGGATTTGGCGCCGTAGTGTTCGGCGATTTTAATTGTCGATTGCTCGATGCCCGTCGACAGGTAGTCGCCGATAATGCAGACGATCTTCACATTCGGATACCGTTCTCGCAGCAGACGGATGAGTTTGATGTAGGCCGTGCAGAAGGTCGTGTCGTCCAACGCTTCGATTTCGGCGCGGGTCGTTGCGGCATCGGCCGCGGCGAATAATTCGGCCAGCACTGCATCCGACGGGGCATCGGCGCTCTGTATCGCTATGTTCGGCGCAAGCTTGTCGACGTTGTGCGCATAGTCGTTCGTGCCGCCGTGAATGAGCACGATATCCGGGCGGCCCACTCCTCCCTGCGCAATGAACCGCGCGCAGAAATCCTTTCCGTACCATGACTGGGAGCTGTATGCCGGATTCGTCGTGCGGGCGACGGCCGTGCCGGAGAACGAAATGTTGCGCTCGATTCGGGCGTCGGACATCAGGTCGTGAGCCAGCCGGTACCAGTAGGTTTGCGACACGGAGGTCAGATCGTAGTCTGCGGTCGGGTAGTGGCACCCATAGCCCGACGGCACGAATCCGCGGAAGGTCGAGATCGAGTCGCCGATCACGCTGATGCGTTTCGTCTTACTTGCCGACAGCAGGGTGGTCATGCCCTCGATGACGGGGTATCCGTCGGCGTCGAGCGTCCAGCTCTTCAATGTGCGGCCGCAGGTGCCGTCGTAAGCGGCGACGGCGGCGTTGAGGTCGGTCAGCAGCGCCGACATTTCGCCGTAAGCCCCGACGGTTGCCTTGTCTACTTTGCTGAGGTTCGACATTCCCGGACCGGCTTGTCCGGCTGCCGGATTATAGTAGCAGTGCTTGAGGGTGGTGATCGAGTAGCTGTCGCTGTGAATTTTGGCGTAGATGCCGCCGTAGTAGGTGGAGGTCGTGACCTTACCGTCGGTCAGGAAACCGCTCTTTTCGACGGTCGAATAGAGTCCGTAGAGGTTGGCGGCGGCCGGCACCCCGTTCTGGAAGCCGAGAATACCCGACAGGGTGTCGTTCGTCGAGGCGTATTGTCCCGATTTGCTCGCGGTTTTGACGGTTTGAACGCGCGATGCGCAGTTCACGACGTTGGCGCTGCCCGATGCCACCTGAAGCCAGCCGATGAGTCCGGTGGCCAGCGTATAGCCGTTTTTGCCGTTGTTTCCCGTGGCTTCTACCTCTTCGCCGGCATACATGCAGTTGACGACGTTGATGACGCAGGCGGCCAGATTGGATTTGGCGTATCCGCAGATGCCGCCCACGCCGTATTGGCCGCGGCAGTTGCCGTAGGCGATGCAGTAGTCGATCGTGGTTTCGCCCTGCGATACGGCATATCCGCAGATGCCGCCTACCTGATAGAGCGAGGAGGTGATGTCGCCGTAGCTCTGGCAGTTCTCGATGAAACTGTCGCCGACGGAGGAGATCGTACCCGATATTCCGCCTACGCTGTAACTGTACCCCGTTACGGCCTCCCGTGCGACGCAGCCCCGCACGATCGACGTATGATCCGCCGTTGCGGTTCCCTGATAGCCCACGATGCCGCCGACATTCTGGCCGCCGAAGACCATGATGGCGTTCTCGCAGTTTTCGACGATCGCCGTCCGGTTGCTTCCGTCGCCGAGCTTCTCCTCGTTGGGCTGCACTGCGCCGACGATGCCTCCCGTATGGTTGCCCTTCGACGAAAGGGAGGCCTGCCGCGTGATCGTACAGCCGCACACGCGGCCGGAGGTCAGATGCCCTGTAATGCCGCCGATGTAGTTTCCGTTGTACGACGATATTTTGCCGCTGACCACGCAATCCTCGATGACCGAATTATAGCGTGTGCGGCCGGCGATGCCGCCGACGAAATACTTCTCGGCGTCGATCGTGGCGGACGACTCGATCGTACAGCCCGATAGCTTCGTACCGCTCGTATAACCGGCTATTCCGCCGATCTGGGAGAGGGCGCGGATGCTGCCTTTCAACGCGCAGCCCGCGATCTCGGAGTCGAGCGCATAACCGACGAAACCGCCCACATTACTGACGGCATAACCGTCGAATTCGGTCTCGACCGAACCCACGATCGATCCGTCGAACGAGCAGCCGGAGATCGAGCTGTTCTTCGCTACACCGGCAATACCGCCGGCATGGAGTCCCGCTGCGGTGTATTCGCATCCCTTCAGATGGACGTCCGTCACCGTTGCGCCGTCCAGATAGCCGAACAGACCGCAGGCGCCGGTTGTCGAGAGCGTCAGGCCGCTGATCGTGCAGCTGCCGCCGTCGTAGGAGCCTTTGAACGCTGTCTGCTCGGTCTGGCCGATCGGCTGCAACTCGACGTTCGACAGGTCGATATCGCTTATCTGGCGGTAGTGTTTGTCGGCATATCCGGCATTTTCCGTCTCGTCGTTGCAGCGCGAAGCCATGTGCTGCAAATCTCTGGCCGTTGCGATCTGATACGGGTCTTCGAGGCTGCCCGAACCCTTCCAGTTGTCGTCGATGAGCTGCCCCTTGGCAAGGTTCATGGGCACGGTAAATACGCCGAATACATTCGAAGCGTCGATGGCCGTTGCGGTCGCGAACTCGTAAACGGCTTTGTCGGTGGTAACGGTAAACGTACCTCCTCCGGCGTAGTTTTTCGGGCTAACGGCCAGATAGATGTAACCGGCTTTGTCGGCAGGTTTGGCAGCGGGAACGGCATAAGGCGTCGTCAGCGTCACGGCAGCGGAGGTCTTGGTACCCGTACTTGCCGTCACGCCCGTTTCCAGATTATAAATCGTTTGGCCGTTGAGCTTCTCGCCTCCGGCCGGTGTAAAGGTCACACTCTTCACCGCATCGCCGTTGTTCTCCAAGTCATAAATATTGAACGCGAGCAGCGATGCGATCGGCGTAAAGGTCAGCACCGTATTCTCTCCCTCGACGAGCGTTGCGCTGGCGTACATACCGACCATATTGCCGTTCAGCACGCCTGCTTCGGCCTGTGTCTGGGCATCTTCGATATAGAGCGAAACGTCCTCATGGGTCGTCGCGGGTTTCTGACCGGCATAGTAGGGATAGTACGCATATACCTTCGTGGCCTTGGTGTCGATCGAGGCGGTGAAATTGGTCGCTCCTTCGGCATAGGTGCTCG